>JAIECJ010000030.1 GCA_029068555.1 Lachnospiraceae bacterium | reverse complement strand
TAGGCAATAATATTTACAGGAATAAGCTGTAATGATGAAATATTCATCACAAGAAACGTGCACATCTCATTACTGGCAGTCCGCGATCCATAATTTGTCAAACTATTCAAAGAATCTGCTGCCGCCGTATCCATAAATTCCTCATTCCCACGCTCCCTCTCCAGCTCCTCCAAATCACTCATCGCCCTTAATCCCCCTTGAGTCAAGGTAGTGACACGAACTTTTTGAAAATTTGTGATAAAAAGCAGGATATCTTCGCCAAGAATTCCTGCTTTTCATATTTTCTGCAAAATTAGATATGGAGATTTTAAATGAATCATCTTATAATCATCAACAGTGCTTAAGCCTTTTTCTTGCGATTTCGTTGCACCACCGCACTCTTAAAGGCTTTCATCATAGCGGGTGACAACTCCTCACAATCCTCATCAAATACAATAGGGCTGTTTTGCGCTTCCTCAATTTCTTTCAACTGTTCTTCTGTAGGTTTTTGTCCACTCTCAATAATATATGTCTTGGTCATAATAAAGGCTCCTTTCCGCATTTGTTGCAAGTCTGGCTGAAATCAACCGGATTGTATCTTTTCTTTCTGTAAATACCACAAACAATATATCACCTACCTTGCCTATTGCAATGTACCGATCTTCATCAACACTATGCTCAAAGTCAAACATTTCAATATAATAAGGATCGTCAAAAACATATGCTGCTGTCTCAAAGGAAATTTTATGTTTTTCTTTATTTATGATATTCTTATCCTCATCCCATTCAAATTTCATGTTAATTATTCCTCTTAAGCTATTTTATATGGATAGTATAGCATCAATTAACAAGTTCATCAATTGCATTTTCTCCCCACTGCTTTGCAATATACTACTGCCACCACCGTACTAAAAAACGTCGCCACGATCGCGGGTGCAATCACCGCTGCCGGATTCGCACTCCCATATTGGCTGCGGTAGGCAATAATATTTACAGGAATAAGCTGTAATGATGAAATATTCATCACAAGAAACGTGCACATCTCATTACTGGCGGTTCTTGCCCTTATTGTATGGTTTTGTACACCGTTTTTCGCTGTTTCTGCATCCAAATATTCCTTATTTCCACGCTCTCTTTCCAGCTCCTCCAAGTCACTCATCGCCCTTAATCCCCCTTGTGTCAAGTTAATGACACGTATTTTGTAAAAGTTGTTTAAAACTAGAAACTTATTATTCGGTTTTTTATAATATTTTACCAATTCAAAAAATTAATACATAAAAGCAGGGCATCTTCACTTCAAATATGTCATGATGACAGCTTTTAATCGTTGTTCTCCGGACTCATACATGAGGCATTTGCAATTGCCTTCATCATTCACATCAATGAGAACATTCATGTCATGTTGGTCTGCAATATCCAAAACATCCTCAAAAGGAATATAACCAATCTCGACATATCCCCGAAATTTCCCTTTGAACTGCAGAACCTGAATATGCCGTGTACAGTCATCCATGTTTGTAAAAGCAATCAGATTTCCATTTTCACAAAGTACCTTTTCAATCGTTGTAAGTCCTTTCGACTTTTTGGGCGGAATAAATGTAAGCACATTGCGCTTCCCCAAAATTTCCTTGATGACTTCCCAGTCAGATTCTTTTCTGTGACTTTTTCCAAGCTTCATTTTTAGTAATGAAACCTCTTCCTTCGAAATTAAATTCCACTCTGGTTTTTCAACGTCATATTTTTCAAATTTTTTCATCTCTGTGTATTCCTTATTTTTTTAGTCTAAACCTTATTAATAGAATTGACATTTATTTTAGTAATAAGGAAAGTACCTTGGGACGGGCGCCTTTCCCATATTTAAATTTTAAGGCATGCCTGATAATCTCGGGTAAATAATACCTGTCATTATCTATCCTTAAATAACCTTCCTGCCTCATAATTTTCTCTTCTCCCTGCGTAAGCTGAAATGTGTCACTGGAAAATGGTAAAATTTTATCTTCTGCTGATGCATGTTCCAGCTTATCAAAGATTGGTCCAAGTGCTTTAATTTCATCCCTTATTTCACCAATCTTATCCGTTGAGCATTCTGATACAGCTTTTTTGATTTCTGTAGGCATTAAATACCTATCTGTATAAACAGGTTTACCTGCATTTACAGTCGCTTTTTCTAGAAATCTTATGATATCCCGCGCCTGTAATTGGCCATTAAAATCTGATAATGCCGCCAAAATCCATCTCGATGAATTTGCTTCATTGGAAGTCGGCTTTCCAAGTTTCACTCCCCATAATTTATGAAGTGTCTGGTCAATTACATCTCTTGGCGCCATTTCAAGTGGAACATCCTCCTCATAAAAATCTGATACAGCCTGACTAGTCAGCCAAGCTGCTAATCTTAATGCTTCCGTACTTGACCACTGCAATTCGACCGAACGGTAGAGTGAATGAAACTGCTCATAATTGATCGTCAGCGAGTCCCGTACCATATCCTTTCTCAAAAATATCATAAAGCCCAAATTGTGATATGATATCTTCACTTCATCAATGAAATCCCTGCATAATGCTGCTATGGCATTTCTCTCATTTTGCGATGAAACCGTATGCTGAAAAATCTCTTCTAAACCATCAATTAAATATACTACTTTAATGCACTTTTGATTCAATTCCTCCTCAAATTCTTCTATTGATTGATATGCTTTATTAACAGCATCTAATACGACTTTTTTCCAAATTTCTTTCCATTCCAATATATCATGCTCATTTCTCATATATTCCAACAGCATGTCTTTGCTGTGTACATATACAGAATTGTTGATTTTTCCTTTCAAGTTGTACTTGTTATAATTACATATAGCATTTTCTATGATTTTAGGAAACCCTCCTGCGTTGCCAGAAGCTAAGAGTGGAACAATCAGTGTACGCATATCAGCATCGGAAACTGCTGTATGCATTCCATTTTTATCCATACGCTTTATAAAGCTTTCCCAATATTGATCCCTTAATATCTCTCTGTATAAAAATGTTTTCCCTGATCCTTTGGCTCCCATGATTACAGTATTTGGAACACTGTTTTTATATTTCTTTATTAGATTCTGAATGGAATCTGTCATTAATACTTCAAATGTACCATTTCCTTCCGCAGTAATCTGGTTTGCAGCGAAATCATGAATGCATTTAATGTTCTCCTCACGCGATGATTTGTAATGTTGCATTTGTACTCTGCTTGGTGCTATATAACTATTTTGTACAATCTCACAAATATTTTTATAAAAATCTCTTCCATTTAAATTCTTCATTATTTTAGGAAGAGACTCCAAATGAACAAGTTCACTCGCAAAAGGAAGTACTGTCACAATATCATCCGTGATAGAAACCCTGTCATCTGTCATATATTGATCATATACAGCGACTAATTCACTAATAATATCACTGGTAGTCACACCTTCCTGCACCATTGTTAATAAGATTTCGGGTATTTTAGAATTTTCATTCAATGGTAACCCTTTGCTTAACTGGTTTAATAAAATCTCTGTTCCCTTTACTGACTGATAAGATGTTGATGTTACAAGATATTTCTTTACTCTTGGATCAAATAAAAACGGCGCTGAAAATTCGCTTAATCCTGCGCGCAAATCAACTAAAACCAGTTCTGCATTTACTTTCTCACCCAATTTTGACAAAACCTCTGACAGAACATATTTCTTACTATAGCTAATGGCAAGACTCTCAGGACTTGAATACATATCCAGCAACTGTTCTATATATCTATACGTTGGCAAAACAATATGTTCCACAATGGTTTTTTCAGTTTCTATCTTAATTGATAATTCCGACATTTTATCCGAGATCAATTCAATAATTTCATCCACGTTCTCCTTTCCCTGTGTTATCTCTAAAAGATCCAAAAAACTAAATGCCGCTTCCTCCTGACTTTTGGTCAACCATGTGATTCCTGGAGCCTCTATATCTGCATCTACAACGAGAAGCTTTTTGGGATTTTTCATATCCTTTAATGAAGACCATGCCTTAACAAACGCTAGTAAAGACAATGTGCGTCCTACTCCTCCCTTATATGAATGGAAAGCAATCACAGGTACTCCGGGAAGTTCTTTTTCGATCAGCGCATCATAGTATGCAGATTTTTGATATAAGACACTCTTAAAAAGCGGTGCTACCACACTTTTTTTTTCTCCACCTTCTTCAATCTCAAAAGTAACGTTTAAATATTCATCTGTTAAATCCAACAAAATTCTATGTTTTTCGTTTTCATAATTTTTATCCAAAATCTCAGCAAATAAAATGTCAGCATCTTTTTCCGTGCCCTCTTCATTTAAATGGACAATCACCTCATCGGTATATGTTTCAATATCAACAATTACAGTTCCCCATTTATCCTTGTTTAACAATAGTTTTCTTTCCACATCTTTCCATGTATATAACAACATTGAAATCACATCCCTTCCTCGATCCAACACGCAACATTATTTAAGGTCTCTTCCATTTTTTCCTCTTTATCCTGCTGTTTTTCCTGTGTCCTGATACAATATCGGTAAAGCTGATGATAAGTTTCTGCAACGACCACATTCTTATGTACAGTGGCTAATTGCGGAAACCTAAAATTCCCCTGTTGTCCTAACTCTTTCAATATTTTATCTAAATTATGCGATGTCAAAATATCCTTTTTCCTGCTGTCATCACTATCTAAAATATTCTTTGGATTTTGTTCGTTCCATTTATCTAATAACATGTATTTCAATCCGCACTCTACACTATATACTAACAGCAGTCTTCTACTATTTACGTTGGAATTCTCTTCTCTTAATCTTTTATATAATTGATAGTGTTTTTTATACCCTCTTCTGTAATCCTTTTTATCTGCAACAAGCATACTTTAGTCCTTTCCCATTTTACTCCCTATTTTATTTATAGTAATTATAGCTTTTTAACCAAAAGCCGTCAATAAAGAGATTGAATTAAGAAAATGTACACTTACTATTTGCGTTCTTAGTATGTATAACTTTTGATACTTATTTCATAATCCCCTCACATATCTAAAGGCAACTTGCATTTATAATCTTGATTCTTTACCCATAACTTTGCAATATATCACTGCCACCACCGTACTGAAAAACGTCGCCACAATCGCAGGTGCAATGACTGATGCCGGATTCGCACTCCCATACTGGCTGCGGTATGCAATAATATTTACCGGGATTAATTGCAACGACGAGATATTCATCACAAGAAATGTACACATCTCATTGCTCGCCGTCCGCGCCCCGCAATCCATGAAACCATTCGCAGCTGCTATCCCCGCCTTTGCTTCCATATATTCAGCATTCCCACGCTCTCTTTCCAGTTGTTCCAAATCGTTCATCGCCCTAAGCCCCGCCGGCGTCGCCGCCCACCCGAGTCCCAGTATATTTGCGACAAAGTTTGCAGACAATGAATCCCATGCCCTGTGTCCTTTTGGTATCTTGGGAAATAGAAAACGCATAAATGGCGAGATCAGCCTCGTGAGCCCTGCTATGACTCCTGCTTCTCCCGCCACTTCCATCAGTCCTGTCCAAAACGCAACAATTCCAAGCATGGATATGCCAAGTGTGACTGCCTCCTTGGAGGACTGCAGCACTGCGTCTGTCACTGCCTGCATATTTCCTGTTACCACGCCAAAAACAATTCCGATAATAAGCATACCGCCCCAGATGTAATTCATCATAGTCCGGATACCTTCTTTATAATAATATTAGTTTATTGTATGTCATTCACTGTTCAATAATTCCCCCTCATAGGGCAATACCTCCGCAAGATATCCTTTTTGGCTGAGCATATCCTCTATCTCATCAAGTATCGCTTCGCTTTCCGCACTGATTGTGTGAAAATGGTACCCTGATGTCACATTGAGCAGCGGTGTTGATTTGCCTGACCTAATATTGTCGACAAATACCTGCACGTCCCGCCGGTTCCTGATATTTAGCGATGCCGTCATTTTGCCATAAGCCCTGTGATTGACCATCACATCCGTAACCGCGCCGCCCAAATCCACAATTGTATTGAGCTCATCCTCCACCTGCTCATTTGTATGGCAGACTTTGACAGTGCGCACATATTGATTCTGACTGTCAGCATCCAGGCAGTATCCTTTTGTAGTGGACAGAATCGGATACCCCTCTGTGCGCAAAAGCGCTATATCCTGCACAACAACCTGGCGGCTGACTCCCGTCTTCCTCCCCAAGGCACTTCCGGATATGGGAGCCGGCGACTGCCGCATCATGGATAACAGTAATTTTCTCCGCTCTGGTCCAGTCAATTCCTTTTCCATAGCGCCTCCTTTCCAAAATAGTAATATCCTGCCGCCTCTGTAACATTACTCCAGTATCTTAAGATGTTTGAGACTGATATCGAGAATCGGTGCGGAATGCGTGAGTGCTCCGCTCGATACATAATCAATACCAAGGCGTGTAATCGTCCTGACATTATCCTTCGTTATATTTCCCGAACATTCTGTTTCTGCCCTGCCATTTATAATATGGATTGCCTCAGCCATCATGTCAGGTGTCATATTGTCGAGCATGATAATGTCTGCGCCCGCTTCCACTGCCTCTTTTACCATGTCAAGATTTTCCACCTCTACTTCAATCCTTCTCACAAACGGGGCATATGCCCTTGCTGCCTTAATCGCCTGCGCCACACCGCCTGCCGCATCAATATGGTTGTCCTTCAAAAGCACACCGTCGGAAAGGTTGTACCTGTGATTTCCGCCGCCGCCAACACGAACCGCATACTTTTCAAATACACGCATCCCTGGCGTTGTCTTTCTGGTATCAAGCAGCTTCGTCGACGTCCCCTCCAAAAGCTTTGCAACACTATTTGTATATGTAGCAATACCGCTCAGCCGCTGTAAATAATTTAATGCCGTGCGCTCTCCGGAAAGGAGCACACGCACATCCCCCCTGACAACCGCAAGCAGCTCACCCGGTTTTACCAAATCCCCATCTTTCACTCTGCATTCTACCTCTGTCTGTGGATCCAATATTGTGAACACACGCCCAAAAATTTGAAGACCGGCAATAATGCCATCTTCCTTGCATATTAGCTGTACTTCACCCTTTTTGTATTTCGGCATAACAGCATTGGTTGATACATCTTCGTAATTAATATCCTCCTCCAACGCCATTCTTATGTATTTGTCAGCAACAAGCTGCATCGTAACTGGATTCATATTCCCTACTTCCTTTCTGAATGAATTATTTTTATTGCTGCGCGCTGTGCAAAAACAAGACTTTCAAGCAGACTGTTGCTGGCTAGTCTGTTTTTTCCGTGAACACCGTTGCAACTGGTCTCCCCAACTGCATACAAGTGCTCCATCGTAGTCTGGGAATCGCTGTCCACATGAACACCGCCCATAAAATAATGCTGTGCCGGCACAATCGGTATGGGCTCTTTCAGCAAGTCAAATCCCTCCTCAAGACATCTCTTATAAATATTGGGAAAATGCTCCCTGACGGTATTTTCCGGAACATTTTCGAAGGAAAGGTACTCATACTCTGCCCCCTCCTTTTCCATCTCCTGAAATATGGCCTCAGTAACAACATCCCTGGGCAGAAGCTCATCCACAAAGCGTTCACCCTTATGATTTAAAATAATAGCTCCCTCCCCCCTTGCCGATTCTGATATCAGAAAACTCCTGCCAGGTTTCGTGCTGTAAAGGCAGGTCGGGTGAATCTGCACATAATCCATATGTTCAAGGGCAATGCCATGCTCTTTAGCAATCCGACAGGCATCTCCCGTGAGCAGCGGAAAGTTCGTGGAGTGATGGTAAAGACCGCCGATACCGCCTGTTGCCATAACTGAATTGTGCGCATATATCAGCAGGATATCCTTATTCTGTGCCTCTGCCCTGATTCCGATACAAATGCCGTCTTTTTCCAAAATATCAGTCATCGTTGTATATTCCATCATCGTGACATTTTGGAGCGCTTTCACATGGGATAGCAGTGTGGTTGTAATCTCCTCACCAGTAATGTCCTTATGGAAGCAGATTCTCGGTCTTGAATGTGCCCCCTCCCTTGTGTAGGCAAGGCTCCCATCACCGTTCTTCTCAAACCGCACACCAAGCGTTAGCAGATGGTTGATAATTCCCCGACTCGAACGAATCATAATCTCAACACTTTCCCTGCGGTTCTCATAATGCCCCGCCCGCATCGTGTCCTCAAAGTATGCGTCAAAATCATTTTCGTCGCGGAGCACGCAGATGCCGCCCTGTGCCAGCATTGAATCGCAGCTTGCGATATCCTCCTTTGACAGCATCAGTATCTTCATATCCCGTGGCAGCGAGAGCGCCGTATAAAGTCCCGCCACTCCGCACCCGGCAATGACCACATCATATTTTAGTTCCTTTGTCATCTTTCTAACCATGCCCTTTCCACAGGTTTTCCAAGTCACCTGTCAGCAGAACCTAAATATTTTTACAGCTCCTTACTGTGCCAGTTCCAGCATACGCGTAAGCGTCCTCTTTGCTGCGTCATCTGCCTGCCCGTTATTCATTTTCACCTCATGACTGCCGTTTTTTAGCACATCAATGATTTTATCCAGCGTAATTTTCTTCATGTCTGTACACACTGGATCTGTTTTTGGAAAATAAAATGCTGCGTCCTCCCTCTCCTGCTCCAAGGCATAGCGCACGCCTGACTCGGTTCCAATAATAAATTCTTTGTCGGCACTGTCCTTCGCAAAACGAATAATACCGCTTGTGGATCCCACATAATCCGCAAGTTCAAGAATTTTCCCTGTACACTCCGGATGCACCAGAACTTTCGCCTCCGGATGCTGTTCCTTTAATTCCCTGATTTCATCTTCCCGCATGTTTTCATGAATGGGACAGTATCCTTCATTATATATGAAATTTTTTTCCGGAACTTTTTGGGCGACAAAATGCGCAAGGTTTCTGTCTGGTATAAATAAAATATTTTTATTCGGCAAATTTTGAACAATCCGGACTGCATTTGCAGAAGTTACGCTCACATCAGACCACGACTTTATCTCCGCTGTAGAGTTAATGTAGCACACCACTGCCAAATCCGCATACTGTCGTCTTGCCTTTTTCACCGTTTCTTCCATGACCATATGTGCCATGGGACAGTCCGCCCCGGCATCTGGCATCAACACCGTCTTGTCAGGATTCAAAAGCTTGGCGCTCTCCCCCATAAACGATACCCCGCAGAAAACAATCGTCCGGTTCGGCATCTCAACCGCTTTCCTGCTAAGGAAATAGGAATCTCCTATGCAGTCGGCAATCTCCTGGACTTCCGGCCGCACGTAATAATGCGCCAGTATGACTGCATCCGTTTCCTTTTTGAGCTTTTGTATTTCTTCCTGTTTTGTCATGACAATCCTCCATCTGTGTTATTCGGTGAATAAACATCTTCTGTACTTGCTTTTTTGCAGTATAACACATATCATTACAGCTGACAAGACACCTGTAATGACAATTTTAAAATAATGGAAAAGACTTGTTGACTTCACTTGTTGGGACTGTTACAATTTTTATTGTAACTGTCATATACTGCCAATTTTTGATTATGCAAAAAGGCATGGCAAACGGTACAATAATTATTTTATATGAAAGGTTAGGTAAAATTTATGCAATACAAGACAAGCGGAACCTGCTCGCAGCTGATTGATTTTGAAGTTGACGGGGATGTGATAAAATCTGTCGCATTTACAGGCGGATGCAATGGCAATCTCCAGGGAATATCGGCATTGGTTACTGGAATGAAAGTGGACGATGCCATATCAAAACTCAAAGGTATCAAATGCGGATTCAAGAGTACATCCTGCCCAGATCAGCTGGCACATGCACTTGAACAATACAAGGATGCTTCTCCCAAAAGCGAATAGCGCAGTCGCATTTACTGCTAAGTCTGTGGAAATACGTACAGCCTGTATGTAAAAATCCACTTGCTCAGCGATCTTCTGTTGATAAATGACATGTGCAGGTCAAAAATACAGGCGCGGCGAACTACGGCAAGGGTTTTTGACTAATTGCATACGTAAAAAAATTATATTTTTTGAATATACTATCACTAGTACAGTGAATATTAAGTAATTGGCAGATTGGCTTGCCTGTTTTTTCACTGTACTAGAGCGTGTTTGAAAAATCATTCCTGTCATCTGCAAAGCGTCGTATATACCACTTTGCGTAATATTTGCACCAAATTCAGTCGACGTAAGGCATTGCCTTTATACCTTTGCCCCCTACTTCTCCTTTATTTGGCACAAATTGTGACGCACATCTGGCAGAAAGCATTTTTCAAACACGCTCTAGAGAAAGAAATCGGAGGATTTAAAATTATGAAACGCATTGTTTTCACTGGCGGCGGCTCCGCTGGGCATGTGACTCCAAACATTGCTCTTTTCCCCAGGCTCAAAAGCATGGGGTATGATATACATTACATCGGTTCTTATGAAGGCATAGAGCGGAAGCTGATAGAGGATTACCGAATTCCGTATTATGGCATATCAACCGGAAAGCTCAGAAGATATTTTGATGTAAAAAATTTCAGTGACCCGTTCCGTGTACTGAAGGGATTTGCTGAGGCAAGAAAAATTCTAAAAACACTCAAACCCGATTTAGTTTTTAGCAAAGGGGGATTTGTGAGCGTTCCCGTGGTGCGCGCGGCTGCACTGTTAAAAATTCCCTGCATTATTCATGAATCGGATATGACCCCTGGTCTGGCAAACAATCTGTGCATTCCAGTTGCGCAGAAAGTCTGTTGCAATTTCCCTGAAACCATGCAGGAACTTCCTGCCGAAAAAGCGATTCTTACTGGATCCCCGATACGCAATGAGCTCACAAAGGGAAACGGTGAGAGCGGGCTTAAGATGTGTGGTTTCAATACAGCAAAGCCTGTTATTATGGTTATAGGCGGAAGCCTTGGCGCTGCTGGTGTCAACGCGCTGGTTCGAGAAGCGCTCCCCAGGCTTCTCGAAGATTTTCAGATTGTACACATCTGTGGTAAGGAAAAAATAGACAATCTGCTACTCAACACCAAAGGTTATAAACAATTTGAGTATGTTAAAGAGGACTTGAAGGATTTGTTTGCGATGGCTGATATTGTCATTTCGCGCGCAGGCGCAAATGCCATCTGTGAACTTCTGGCGCTGCGAAAGCCAAATCTCCTGATACCGCTTCCCGCTCACGCAAGCCGCGGAGATCAGATTTTAAACGCAAAAAGCTTTGAATCGCAAGGCTTTTCAATGGTTGCCGATGAAGATTACCTCACAGCTGTAACTCTGACTGAAAAAGTACATGAACTGTACTTTACCAGACAATCCTATGTGGAGGCAATGCAAAACAGCAAAATTAAGGACTCCATCGAGACCATTACAGCTTTGATAGAGGAAACGGTTAACAGCAGTTCGGCAAACAGGAAAAAACAAAAGAATTAATCACTTTATCGAGTGTACAGATCAAAAAGCGTAGGCACAGCAGACTGCAATGCGGCTTTTTGACCTGTACACTCGGGAAAACAGACAAGTCAAAATGCATCGGTTATTTGCTAACAGTCCCTTATAATCTGTTATTCCACAATCGCATCCCTGACAGTATCAATTTCTTCCGGCGTCATTCCGCAGGGTTTCATCACGAGACTCTGATTATCATCATTGTATCTGGGTATCAGATGCACATGAAAATGAAATATGGTCTGACCCGCTATCTCATTGTTGTTCTGAACCACATTAAAACCGTCACAGCCGAGTTTTTCTGTCATAACCGCTGCCATCTTCTTTGCCAGCGGAAGTACTTTTGATGCTGTATTGTCATCAATCTCATATAAATTCTTAAAGTGATTTTTTGGCAAAATCAGCGCGTGTCCTTTTGTTGCAGGGCTCTGGTCAAGAATCACCCGAAACACATCATCTTCGTACAACGTTCTTGACGGTATTTCGCCGCCTGCTATCTTACAAAATATGCAGTTTTCATCTTTCATCTTATTATCCCTCTCTTTCTTTTTCATGCACTAGAGCATGTTTGAAAAATCATTCCTACCACCTGCATAACGACGCGTACGCGTCGTATTCACCACTTTGCGTGATATTTACGCCAAATTCAGTCAACCTAAGGCATTGTCCTTTATGCCTTTTCCCCCTATGCCTCCTTCATTTGGCACAAATCTCCCACAAACTGTGACGCACATCTGGCAGAAAGCATTTTTCAAACACGCTCTAAGGAACAGTCAGGCAATGAACCTGTTCATTCTTCCCTGTTAAATGTCAACAATTTTTAATTGTACAGCAGGTCAAGTGTCCGAAGGATCTTAAAGTCACCTTTCATTTTCATGTCCCCGGACATAAATGCTTTCTGGAATGTCATGTTTCCCTGCATAATATCATTCATAACATCCGCTGATACCTGCATTTCAACATCAAAATCATCTACATCCCCATAATAGCACTCCATCTCCGTGTGGTTCACTTTTACAACCAGCGGCAGATTTGACTGCGGCATGATAAACTTGTACACCGCCTCAAATCCTGGCTGCGGATGAAAACGCTCCCTCAGCTCTTGCAAAAACATAGTACTGTCCGGCTCCTTCACATTCATCAGATCCTTGAACATGCTGGCAAGCTCCTGAATGTCCTCCTTCTGTTTCTGCACATACAGATCATCGCTGGCAAGCTCAGACAGCTGCTCTGCCTCCTGCGGTGTCAAATTCAGACTCTGGGTAAAGGTAACCTTCTGTTTCACTGCATGGTTACTGTTTGGAAATATCGGCATCTTCTGATTGACAGAACGGTACATATCCTCAGTGCGCTTTTCTATTACTCTGGCATATCCGGCATTCTGCTCCAGTTCGGACACATCTGCAATGTAGCCGCAGATTCCAGTCACTGGACGCCCGCCTAAAATTTCCCATGCCTCCACAAGACTTTTCATGGCATCATGCTCGCCGTAAGTCGTCGCCATGACAACCGGACACATATAAATGTTGGATATTTTTTCTTTATCTCCGTATAGCCAGCAGGAATCCAGAAACTGCTGCATATATCCGCCTATGCCATACCACTCTACCGTGGTGGCAAGTATTACCCCGTCGACATCCTTTAATGTCTGTGGCAGCGTGACAATATTGTTTTTAAACTCATAAAGGTCATAGCGTTCCACACTGACATTCAACTCGCGCAGAACCTCCTGTATCTTGTTTAGCACATATAATGTCGGATCTCCTATCAACCCTCTTGCACCGTAGTAAATATTAATCTTCACCTTCTGTAACCTCCCATATTCTTATTGAAAAGATGCTCTGCTGCATTCATAACCGCCATAACTAGTACACCACACATCAATCCGCCTACATGAGCAGCATTATCCACCCTCTCTGCCCTTGCGCCCGAGTAAACCATATAAATAATTGCAAACGCAATTCTTCCCAATGAAATATTTCTGTATCTTCCGTGATGCATAATAACCAGAATCAGCAGCGCGCCTATCAGTCCAAAAATCGCACCACTTGCGCCAACCGCATCATATATATCTCCTGTAAGGGCAGAATACAGAAGCGAAACTGTCCCCGCACCAAATCCAGAAACCAGATACAGGATCAGAAAACGAAAATGACCAAGCGCATATTCCACTATCTGACCAAGTCCTATCAGAAAAAACATGTTGCTGACAATGTGGTCGATGTCTGCATGCAGGAACATGCATGTTGCAAGCCTATAATACTGTCTCCCTACAATAATCTTCTCTGCGTTCATACTGCCGATATCGTACAGGACTTCCCCCGTCTGTGTGCATATAATATATGTGACAGCATTTATTACAAAAAAAACCAGCGTAACATAATAGCTGCGCCATGTTATTACTTTCTCTCTCTCCAACATCTCACCTTTTCAAAATCCATTATAGATACTCCTGTCTGCCGCCCTTCATCACACACCTATTAAGGAAATGTTAAATAACTTTCTAACAGTTCTAATGTGCATGTACAGCACCCGTGTTTCTTATATGATTATACCATACATTTCAAATTAAGGGTACCCTATAATCCTAGAGCGTGTTTAAAAAATCTTTCCGCGTTACAATTCACACCAACGCCAGTTTTCATCTTATAAGTTATTGAGGTGTGAATTATAACAGATTTTGGCGCATGATTCCCACTACTTTGGTGTAGGTGTGAACAGTACCGCCACCTGCATAACGGCGCCAAAGCGTCGTATTCACCACTTTGTGTGATATTTGCACCAAATTCAGTCAACGTAAGGCATTGGCCTTTATGCCTTTGATCTCTATGCCTCCTTCATTTGGCTCGTCATCTGTAAGATGATTGAATCTCTCACAAACCATAACGCACATCTGGCAGAAAGCATTTTTCCTTTGTTCGCACATTATTGTTCATTTCATTCTGGCAATATTTTCACTCCCAAAAGCTCATAATGGTAAAACTATCAAGTTGACATAATGATTTTACATTGTTAAAATGTACATGTTTCAACAGGCAATACACGAAACCACACAGCTATTCATTTTACCATAGTTATAGGAGATTTAAAATGTTTTATAAAAAATTTGGTAAATTATTATCGGTACTGATGTGTACTACAATCTGCATTGGAAGTCCTGCTATTACTTCTCTGGCAGAAACTTTGAACGCAGAAACAAGTATTGAATCTTCCGATTTACAGGAAATATCTTCCGAATATTCCACGTTGGAAGAATCACCTTCATCCGAAAGTTCTTCGGATGAACCCTCTATGCCTGAGAGTTCTTCTGTGGAAGAAACACCATCAGAAGCTATTACAACAGAGAGTTCATCTTCCGATGATACTTCTATAGAGGAAATCATGACAGAAACAGCTGAGGAGGAGACAACCGAAGAATTACCTACAGAAGATCTGCCCACCGAAGAATTACCTACAGAAGAACAAACCACCGAAGAAATTTTGTCAGATGACGAGCAACTTTTAGCAAAAATGAACGATGCCGTGGACGCTTTCCACATGCTTCTGCGGGAAAAGCAGTTTATGGCACTGCTCTACCATACTGACAGCTATGATATCCAACGCTATGCTGGATCATATAATGATTCTGTGTCAACGATAAAAAGCGGACATACCCTATATATTACTGGTATTGAGCTCCTTGACGATCAAGTCTGGTATCAGGTAAGTTTCTGGCTAAACGGCGAGGAACAAACCGGATATATTGAGGGGTACTACCTTGCCTACTCCGACGAGGACTGGATTGCCTGGGAACGTGCGTATCTGGCAGACATTTATCCGACCAGCACGACATACGGCATAACTGCGTATTCAGACGTAACTGGCAGAGCTGACACGTCCGATATTGCCGCATTTCCAGCTCTTTACCATGAAAGTCTGCGCACACTTAAAGAGCAGCATCCTACATGGACTTTTGTTCCAATGTATACAGGACTTGATTTCAACACAGCTGTCTCAAACGAGATGGGTGCCAAAAGCCTTATTCAGAATACATCCAGTAATGCTGCAAAAGGCTGGGTCGGCAGTGCATGCCCGACAGAGAGCGGTTGGTATTACGCAACAAAGCCTGCCGTTATACATTATATGAATCCATGCAACTTTTTAACAGAAAACTATATATTTCAGTTTGAGCAGCTGACCTTTAACAGCTCCTATCACAATGTTTCCGCAATACAGACCTTTCTCAATAATACTTTTATGAAAGGGAAAATACCGTCCGACGCATCCGGAAGAACTTATGCACAGGCATTTTTTGAAATTGGAAAAAACAGGAAGCTAAGCCCGATTCACCTTGCATCACGTGTTTATCAGGAGCAGGGAAGCGGCACATCCGCACTGATATCCGGAACCTACAAGGGATTTGAGGGCTATTACAATTATTTTAATGTCGGTGTCAACGGCTCGTCTACAGAGGAAAAAATTCGAAAGGGACTTACCTATGCCAAAAGCAGGGGCTGGAATACCCGTTTTAAATCGCTGGAAGGCGGCGCCGCAACAATTGGCAATAACTACATATTAAAGGGTCAGGATACCATCTATCTTGAAAAATTTAATGTAGACGTCAACAGCCCGCATGGTCTCTATAACCACCAGTATATGCAGAATATACAGGCTCCGGCAAGCGAATCCTCATCCACGAGAAGAATGTATGCAGGTGCCGGAAGCCTTGACTCGGGATTTGTATTCAAAATTCCAGTATATCAGAATATGCCAGGTGAAAAGCCAATTAAAAGTATTACCCTCGATAAAACAGAGGTGGTTCTTTACAGACCAGACACCATTGTCGGCAATACATCAGGGTACAGCTCGACTGCCGCGTTGAGTGTGAGCATCAATCCATCAGACACTACCGACGATAAGACTATTACATGGACTTCCTCCAACCCCAAAGCGGTATCTGTGAAAGCTGGAGAAAACACGCAGACAGCTGTTATCACTGCCCTTGCGGCAGGAGATTTCACCATCACTGCCAGATCCCAGAATAATAAAACTGCCCAGTGTAAGGTCCACGTAGAAGCGCCTATTTACAGCCTGAGGCTGACAAATCTTAACGCAGAAAATGATATTCCTGATACATCAGCCACCATATATGCCGGGCAAAGCTTCACCCTCACAGCGGACTACCTTCCGAAAGACACCACCTCTGATACCAATATCATCTGGGCAAGCTCTGCCCCCTCTGTGGCAAGTGTGGACAGCGGAAAAGTAACTGCCCACAAAAAAGGCACCGCTACAATCACCGCCACAGTCGCAGGCTTCTCGGCGAGCTATGACATTATTGTGAGCGAGTGCACCGTCCGCTTTGTAGATTCAAACGGGCAGACGCTGAAAACAGTATCTGCCAGGTATGGTTCCTCCATTCCAAAGGGGGATTTTCCACAGATTGACAGCACAGCAGAAAAACAGTTTATCGGATGGTACACCAAAAAGAATGGACAAGGAACACAGTTTGATGAAAGTACGCTGGTATATGAGAATGATATTGTGCTCTATCCGTATTTCGAGGAACAGGGAAAAGGCTTTTATGTCATTCCGGTCGGTGACAAAACATACACTGGTGCACCGATTAAACCGGAAGTCCATGTTTATGACAGCATTTACGATGCTGACGATGGGAGTTATGAGCTTATCAAGCTCATTCAGGGGCAGGATTACACTGTAACATACAAAAATAACAAAGATGTTAACACATCTGCAAATAAAGTACCTACAATCACGGTTAAAGGAAAGGGAAATTATTCCGGCACCGATTCGGTTACCTTTAATATTCTCCCAAAGCCGCTTACCGACCATGACATCACCGTAAACAATGTTTCAACAGCATATAATGGCAAAGTCCAAAAGGCATCCCCTGCTGTGTATCGTGACGGCAAAAAACTAACAAACAAGAAGGATTATACCCTTACTTATCCGTACGAAAACTCTGGTGCCTACAAAAATGCGGGCGTCTATCCTATTGTGATAAAAGGAATCAAAAATTATTCCGGAACCATCACGGTATACGAGACAATCAGCAAAAAAACAATGCTCAGCAAAGTGTCTGTCGCCAAAATACCAAACCAGACTTACAAGAACGAATTGGTAGACAAAGCCTCTGGCAAAGGTATTATTCCTGACAAACTTACTGTCACCTACAAAAATCAGACTCTTATTGCAAGCACTGACGGAGGTAAAACAGGTGACTACACTGTCTCATACGCAAACAACATGGCCATCGGCACTGCTACTGTAACCATTACAGCTACTGCGGGAAGTTCATATGCGGGTTCTAAAAGCATAAACTACAAAATAGTGGGAACAAACATTAATACTGCAAAAGTGGCGGGGATTACCTCCAAAACATATACAGGTAATGAGGCTGATGTACTTCAGAATAACCTCACTCTGACTTTAAATAATACTGTTTTAAGGGAAAGTAAAGACAATGGTGTTACAGGTGACTATACCGTTTCCTACATAAATACTTCTAATGCAGGAACTGCAACAGTTATTTTAAAGGGTATCAACGCGTACAGCGGTCAGATAAAGAAAACCTATAAAATCGCAGGCTTTGACATCACTGACACAAGTGACATCACCATGTTATATGCCACAGAAGACAATCCTTCCAAGCTGATACCTGTAAATAACCTGTCCGAAATCCGATCCCCGTACATGAAGGGCGGCGCAAAGCCACAGGTGAAGCTCTATTACAGAGGGACAGCACTTACTGCCGGCAAAGACTACACAATATCATACTCCAACAATACATCTGTTACCACCAGCGAAACGCCCGAAAACAGGCTTCCTAAGATTACAATAAAAGGTAAAGGCAACTTTATAGGAAGCATACAAGGTACTTGGATAATCACAGACGGCGCAATGTCCCCTGATAAGCTGTCAATGTCCGCAAAGGACATTTCTTACAAAAGCAAACCAAACAGTCATAAAACCACTGTGACAATAACCGATGCAAACGGCAAAAAGCTTACCGCAGGTAAGGATTACGACAAAAATATCGTCTATACTTATGCTGGTGAAACACAGGTAACCACAGCTGACGGTTCAACGATACGCCGAAAAAAAGGAGACACGGTAGATACAAATGATATTATTTCTGCTGATACCTCTATTCAGGTAACCGTCAAAGGAATCGGCGCTTACCTCGGAGACGGCAGCGCAGAGTTGTCCACCACCTACCGCATCATAGCAACAGACATTTCAAAGGCAAAACTTAAAGTTAACGCAAAAGAATATTTAAATGGAAAATCAGTAAAATTAGATCCGACGGACATCGAACTGACACTGAACGGCTCAAAGCTTGTCCATGGCACAGACTATATTATTGACGAAAGCACTTACGCAAACAACACCAAAAAAGGGAAAGCCACTGTCATTCTGCGCGGTACAGGCAAAAACTTTGGTGGTCAGCGCAAGATTACCTTTACGATTGGATCCAAGCTGCTGATCTGGTGGAAAAATCTGACCTGATTTAACAATACGTAAAGCATGTTCTTCCAAACCGGAGCCGGTCTCCTGGTTCCAATGCTACTGACTGGTTTACCCCCAGCAGTACCCCATTACGGACTGTACCATTGGTAGAATTTAAGTCACACACATAGACACGGCCGTCATGCTCCTCAAAGCGCGCATGCATTTTGCTGACGGCTGTGTCATTTATCACAAAGTCGACCACGTTTGCAAGCTTTCCGACCGTCATCGGAAGTTTGTCCAACGCAATCTGTATTTCTCTGCCGTTTATTCTTCCACACAGAACTCTCTCTTCCACAATTCCGTCACCAAGACACACCGTCTCTGAAGATAAATTATTACAGCAGGAAACATCAGCATCATACTCCTCCGAATAATCCACATTTGGGACAGTTTGCTCCGGCTGGCTGTAATAGATACCATTCTCTAGACCGTAATCTTCACGCAGGCTTTGCATCTCTTTATCGTGATTCCTTTTTTTTATGTAACAGGCAAAGAAAAGCGCCGCGGCCACAACAGCCATTCCTACTGCACCACACAGGTACAGCTCATTATTTCTGCTCAGCTGCACTGATTTAATTAACCTTGCGCCCAGCACAATTGCTCCGGCACACAGCGATACAAATACACAAAAGATTGCGCCAATCAAGTCACCAATATCCCTTTTCTTTTCCCTATGCAGTTTCACATCTTTCTCATTTATGTCATCTTCCTGATTCTCACCACATAAATAATAGTCGTACTGACAATCACTATACTGGTCTATCTCTTGTTTTGACAGTAAATTATCTGATTCAATACCTTTATTACCTATGTCCCTTATACACTGATGTGACATTTCGGATTCTTTTCGTTCCATATCATCCTGTTGTTGCAAATCTTTTTTAATCCTATTCAGAACAGTCTGATCCATCATGCGCGCAATCTCGAACATAACATAATTGGGGTTTCTGGTATAACGGTAGACCTGATATCCAAGCATCACAGCACGCTCATCTGTGTGGTCAATTCTGGTGAGCAGCTCATCGACAAATGTCATAAAAGCCAGCCGCACATCGCCCTCATACTCCGGATAGCAGACAAAATATGGTTCCATTTTTTCGACATCCAGATAGATAAACTGTGATTTCATGATAATCTGCGATCCATCCAGCAGGTACTCCTCAAGCCTGTCAAACAAATCGACACATGCCGATAACAGTTTTTTCAATTCATCATACCTGATTTCACTCTTATTATAAAGTCTGTCCAGCGACTGAAGAGAATTAATTTCATAATAATATCTGCTCTCCCCATTAATTTGTCTGTGCGTAACAGGCAGAAGCCCCGGAATGCGATTTTCAAGGATCATCCTTGTTCGATAATCTCCTCCTTGTTTATATCCCTTTCCAAAGAAATCGCATTTACTTAATATCATATAATTGTGATTCATACTCCTCTCAAAGTTGATATCGGGCATCGTTTCGTTCATCACGCGCAAACCTCCATTTCATATTTTTTGTTTCTCTAATGCATATTCCCTTTCCGCATCCATATACAGTCGGCTAGTGCAGTAAATATTAAGTAATTGGCAATTTGACTTGCCTATTTTCCTGATAGCACTACTCCCCAAGCCTCGACGTAGCCACCACTACGCCTGCGTTTGTGAAGCAGCACGCTCAGAAAAATATTCTGCGCCAAACTATCCAAAACTTAATTTTCACTGTACTAGAGCATGTTTGAAAAATCATTCCTGCCATCTATGCGCCCCGCTTTGCATGATATTTGTGCCAAATTCAGTCTACATAGGGCATTGCCTTTTATGCCTTTGCCCCCTACGCCCCCTTCATTTGGCCAGTCTTCTGTAAGATGATTGAATCTCCCACAAACTGTGACGCACATCTGGCAGAAAGTATTTTTCAAACACGCTCTAGAGAATGACATCCTCAGCTGTCCGAGCAATATTTATTTAATACTCTGCACGATCGAATAATCCGCACAGGTCTGTGCCGCATTGCGCTCCTGCTGATATTGAGTGTCATATCAGCGCCCAGTACATCTTCACCAATCCACGCAATAAACGGCATATTAACAGCACAGTGATAGATTACTGTCACCTGATTGGCATTGACATCAATATCATAGCAATAATCCCGTATAGCGATCAGCTTTCCATCAACAAGCCTGCCGGCAGCAATGCGCGCCTGTTCCCCTGCCTCCTCCGCTGTCTGAATATGACTGCCCGTTCCCCTGAGTGCCGCCTCATATGCACTATGCTCCAAAATACACCTGTCATAACTGTAAAACGCCAGAAAAATCATTATCACCGTAAGAAACATTGTTATTGGCAGTATCAGTGAAGCTTCCACTGTAAAATATGCTGGTTCCCATTTCTTATCACGCTTTGCCACTTCCTTGTCATCCTCCTGCACCGCACAAAACATATCCCACAAACAACGCCGGTAAAAAAGCAAGCTGTGTATGACGGTTTCCTTTTTTGAAGACCAGCATCATTATTGCAGCCGCGCACATCAACAATGATGCCGCGCTCACGACAGCAAGACATCTGCGAAATCCCAACGCAAGTCCTATTATGGCAATTACAATGCCATCCCCCCTGCCTATCTGCTCCCTGCTTATCATTGAGATGCCGATAACACATAACCCTATTGTCACCCCGCCTGCAGCATCCATGATTTCAAGTTTTCCACGTACCATCACTGCCGCGAGGCAAACCAGCGTCAGTAACAATAAAAAATTTCTGTTTATTTGCTTTTTCCGAATATCCGTAATCGCCGCAATGAAAAGTAAAATACCAACTGCCACAATCAAAACATGATATATAATAAAACGCATACCCAAAATCCTTTCTAATTTTATTTTTCTCCACTTTTTTTGGCACATTTGCTGCATGCCCCCCTGCCGCCGCACTCCGATATCGGAACAGCCAGTATAGTGCGCGTTAACCTGCTGCATCCCAAAGTTGCATGATACCGGTTTCCATAGTTTGTAATATAAACTGTATTTCCACTGGAACTGCCACACTCCTCACAGGCATAATATTTTTCCCCGTCATGATTCCTCCTGCTGTCAAGAAAGTCCATATCCACTGCGGAAATCGACAATCTGAGATAGCTGCATGCTCTCGACCTGTGATATACACTCCCTTCTGGCGTAATATATACAATTTCTTCTCTGCCAGTTTCACCTGCGCTACTGCCTGCATTATCGTACCCAGTCCACGCTCTTGTCCGCATTCTGTTATATAAAACACGCTCCGGATAACCAACCACTGCAACCGGCGGCACGATGCAATACTCCGCAACCAGGTCAATGATATCATCCCCGCACATAATTGATGAATGCTGCCACGATATGGATGAGACTCCTTTGGCAAGCGGCGCATTATCCAGATAGCCTGTCCCCAATTTTGCCCTTACTTTGGCAGCAGCATAGAGATATGTAAATGCCGGATCGCCTTCCAGCTCTTTATATTCATATCCATATACAGCCATCTGCTTTGCCGTCTCGTGCATGGCAAGACTCATATTTCCCTGCAAACGATACAGCTCCACAATAGACATTATATTTAAAAAAGCAAACAGGAAAAACGGAAGGACAAAACAGGCTTCCACTGTCATGCTTGCCTTTACCGGCCTGCTAGAGCGTGTTTGAAAAATGCTTTTTGCCAGATGTGGGTCGCAGTTTGTGGAAGATTTGTGCCAAATGAGGGTGGCGTCAACTGAATTTGGTGCAAATCCCACGCAAAGTGGTGAATACGGCGCCGTGGCGGCGTTATGCAGATGGCAGAAATAATTTATCAAACATGCTCTGAGGGAATGCGCGGACATTCTTTTTAATACAGAAGCCTTAATTACTGAAATCACCAGCATGACTGAGAGCAAGACTCCTCCCTTCTTATGTTTATTTTGGTTCTTTCCATCCGTTTCATTCTGCACTGTTTTCTGCCTCCGCATCCAAAAGAACATCCGCCCATTCCCCCTTTTATCAATCTAGAGCGTGTTTGAAAAATCATTCCTGCCACCTGCACGCCTCACTTTGCGTGATATTTGCACCAAATTCAGTCAACATAGCCCGCTATGCCTCCTTCATTTGGCACAAATCTCCCACAAATTGTGACACACATCTGGCAGAAAGCATTTTTCAAACACGCTCTAGTTTTATTCATAACACATACATTTGCGAAATACAAAGTCATGTCCGCCTGCATCCAAAAATCCGAAATTTACATTCAGATAATCTATGCACCTATCTATACGAAACTGGTCATTCCCATCGGTACAACGTATATCCATCTCCACAATGTCAAGGCTTCTTGCTGCCTTTTCGTTTCTGTCCATAACGCCAAGGAAAACCTGTAGATAATTCTGGTAGGATAAACCTGCCGTATCCCCATTCTCCCCATAAAGGCTCCCGTCAAAAATTCCAGCCAGGCTTGTATGCCACTCGTTTCCCTTTTTCATAAGCGGAACTTTTCCGCCGCTCAACAAATGACGCACATCCGACACGGACTCGGCCAGTGCCCATACGCCTGACAAAATGACCGTCAGTACATCTGTGAACTCTGGTACGGCAAGCAGCCAGCATATCGCTTCTGCCGCAAGCTCCACCTCGGATTTCTTTTCCGAATCGGCATAAAGACTCGTCAGATTTGCCGCCGCCCGAAGTGCAAATAGTAACTCCACGCTTTTTCTTAGATTTGCCGCATCACTGTCACTTCCACACAAAATATACTCAATCTGATACTGAAGTCTCCCCTCCTGCTTCTGTTTTCCATAACACCCGCACATCTTCATAAGATATGCGTCATATATCAGATCATCCAATATGCCGTCTGATTTATCCGTCCCTCTGTGCAAACCGATTCCCTGGTTTATTACCCCGCTTCTTTTTCTTTGCGAGAAAAGCGTCCCCTTATCTGCAACCGCGCCTGACACAGATTTTCCTTCAGGAAGAACCAGCATCAACAGTCCAGAGCCAACAATTTTGTCAAACAGCCCCGATGTATGCAGATAAGAATAACCCTCCCCGCTTTCCGCTCCAAACTCTATAATACCCTTCTCAGACAACGCCTCCTCAAAAGCACGCATCTGCTCCATAATCTCACCTGCCACATCCCTGTCCATCCAATCATTTATTTTAACCGTATCAATATGCTCTTTTACCGTGTCTATAATGCCACCCCCATAAAGTTCTTTCATATACTGTACTGCCTGTGCCTTCCACACCAGACAGTTATTGTCACTGGCATAAGATACTTCCTCAATCTCAAGATAAGGACTGCTTAACCCCAACAATGTACTTTTGCCAAAAAGGGACAGGTCTTTTTCCGGATTCATATTATACTCCATGTATTTTGCCAGATGTGCTTCCACCATGCCAATTCCACCATTTTTGCCGCCGTAAGAAGAGTCGATAAAAAACAGCTCGTATTGATTCAGCACTTCCCTGTTGTACTCCGCAAAAACTGAGTCCAGACCTAAATCTGCGACAAGCTCTGACTGCGCCCTTGCGGCGCCTGTCGCCGCACTTTCTATTAGCACGAAAAGCAGCGACAGGACAATCCCGAAGACAAGGGACAGATATACTGTCAGGTATGCACTATATCTTCTTTGCATTATCTGTTACCTTCTTGAGTATATCCTTTGCCAGCTTAGTGATGCTTTCTTTAAAAAGCGCCACAAGCGCAATCAGTACCACGATAATCAGCACAATCTCCACAGTTCCCATTCCATCATCTTCCTTGATAAAGCTTCTTAAATTCTTCATATTCCTTTTCCCTTTCTCTTTTTAATATATTTTTCGTCTGTTTATCAACCAGCATATTACAAATATGTATTAAACGCAGGAACCATTATAATTACCATCGTAATGCCAAGAAGCATCATCATTGGCACAAGCAATTTTGTTCCTGCCTTTTCGCCCAGTTTTCTCGCCGTATGTTTTCTTTCCTCAAAGGCATCTGCTGCTTCTTCCCGCAAAATCTGTGGCAGATTTGACACCCCTTTTCTGATATTTTGCGCGAGCATCGTGGACAGCCTGCTATAGTCCGGAAGATGACATCTTCGCCCAAAATGCTCATATGCCTCCGTCTGCGCCACACCGCTCTCCATTTCATGAACTGCAAGAAGCATTTCCTCATATGCATACTGTCTTGGTGTTTTTCTTTCGCACTGCTCTCTGCGTCTTTTGTAATCATATGCAATTTTGTGAAATGCATTTGGGACAGTCATTCCAGCGCCTGTAAGCAGGGCGAGCGAACTAATTATTTCAGGATAGTCCATACGCATCTGCTCCTCCCTGCTTCGAACCTGCATATGCAAATCCCTGTCTCTGCTAAAGTATATGAGTGTTGCCAGTATTGGGGCGGCAATCAGAAACAGTAGTCCGGTACCACTTTTTTTATAACGCCACTGAATGCTTTGATCCTCAATTTCTGACGGAAGTGTCATATTTTTCTGCTGCCGGCTGACTTGTTCCATTTCCTGCACTGCTTTCACAATTCGCTCCCTATTGTCGGGTTGTACAGCTTTGCTATGGACTCTCACTGTCATAATATGTTCCAGTTCAAAATTTTCGCAGGACAAAATCGCAGTTAATTCCACAAGTTTCGGGGAATCCAGCGTGTTCCTGACCAATTTCCCGTCACAGTCAATATACTCCTCGTCCGCATACCACCTGACATCAAAGGGATAGCCATTAATCTTTCTCATAAGCCGAAGGTCATACATTATCTCGTCAAGGCTCATATTCTCACCGAGAATACTTTTTTCCAGGGCAGCAACTGCTTCCCCTGACAGATTTACCAGTTCCACATGAGAATACTGCCTTTCTTCGATTGTGACAGGAACCTCATATGTACGTGTGCCGTCATCTGCTATTAATGACACACTCTTTGCACCGTCACCATATTGGTTCCTGTCTATACTGTTATCAACAACTTTTGCTGCTATGACATCCTTTATCCACAAAATGACAGCCAAAACCACACAGACAGTCACAATGCTGCAGCATACAGACAGCTTTTTAATCACATACTCTTTTTGCCTTTGACGTATATTTCCTATAGGCTCAAGTGCCTTCAAATCGTTTTTTACTGCTTCGTTATACAATATTTTATCTGGTTTCCTGCGCATTGCTTCGAGTCTGCCATAAATCCAGCCTGCAAGTTTCTCCATAATCATCCCTCATTCCTGTTATATCCTTATATTTAATATTCTGTCGGAAATGCGGCACGCGACTGCATGGACTCCCAATGAAACTGTCATAATAACCCAGCCTGTGATATTATGGTACAGGCTTTCGAAATAGCCTTTTGTGGTTATGGAAATATAAAAAACAATAAAAAACGGAATATATCTCATAATCTGCTGTTCTAATTTCTTTTCGCTCACCACTGTCTCTATTTCCCTGCGCACCTCCTGTTTATCACCAATGATGCCTGCCGTATTTGCAATAATGCCGCGCATATCACCTCCACCGCGTTTCGCTATCTGAAAAATATCGGCAAAGTCCCTGATATCCTGCACACCGCTTCTATAGGCGAGATTCATCAGCACGTCTTCAAGCGGCTCATTATTTTCCAGTCTGCGCAACATCAGCTGCAGTTCCACCGCCATAACGGACTCCTGCCCATACAGATTCAAAATATCCCTGTATGCCTCCCGAAATGAATTTTCCATACTATACCCCGCCTGTAAATTAGCGGAAACGCTGAGAATTACCGCCCGAAATTCCACTTCCAGCTTTCGCATTCTCTTTTGGCACAACAGTCTGCCCTTATCTTTGAGAGACAATATTATAAACGGCATTAACAGAAACCACGCCACGACACTATCATAAAACAGCCACGCTGTCACTGCTGCAGACAATGCACCCAGCAAAAAATGAACTGCTATTTCCTGTCTGCTAAATTTGTACGTTTTGTAATCGGTTTCCGGAGGATTCCTCACCCTCACTGCCTTTGCACTTTTCATTTTATTCATCTGTGTTCTCCTTTGTCTTTTTCTTTTTCACCTTACTCCTGAAGCTTTTAGTTTTCCTGTGTGTGTAAGTGTATTCACCTTTACAAGTTCACCCACAACGATACCGTCTTTTTCCCCGCTTTCCTGAAACTGATACAGCGGAGCTGTGACAATTTCATTGTTTTCACAGCTGAGTATTTCCACAATCTCAAGGACACGTCTTGACTTATCCCGAAGCCGCCCAAGGTGCACAATGATATCCACTCCGGAAGCAATCTGGCGCCTGACCGCAGAAAGCGGAAGTTCCATTCCCATTAAAACCATTGTCTCGAGTCTTGCAAGCATGTCCTTTGAGGAGTTTGCATGGCCAGTGCTGAGCGAGCCGTCGTGTCCAGTATTCAGTGCCTGAAGCATATCTATGGCTTCACCGCCTCTGACCTCACCCACAATTATTCTGTCCGGCCTCATTCGAAGAGTTGACTTAATCAAATCCCGTATCGTGATGGGTCTGACCCCGTCCATGTTTGCATTTCTTGTCTCAAGCCGTACCAGATTCGGGATTTCCTGCAGCTGCAATTCGGCAGAATCCTCAATGGTAATAATGCGCTCTGTCTTTGGAATGTAATGCGATAACGCATTCAGAAATGTTGTCTTGCCAGAACCTGTCCCGCCGCTGATAAAAATGTTATATCCGGCAATAACAAGCCGCTCAAGCTCCTCTGCTGCCTGCTGCGAGATAGATCCATAGTTTAGCAAGCTCTCCATTGTAATTGGATGTTTTGGAAAACGCCGAATTGTAATGACAGGACCGTTCAGCGCAACCGGCGCAAGAACAATGTTGACTCTGGAACCGTTTTCCAGCCTTGCGTCTGTAATCGGTGATGCCTCATTCACTACCCTGTTGCATTTTGCCACAATCTGTTGTATTACATCCTCAAGCTTTTCCTGCGTCTCAAACCGTTTGTCCCACCGAAAAATGCATCCTGACTTTTCGACAAAAACACTTTCTGTCCCATTTACCATAATTTCCGTCACCTCATCACAGTCTACCAGCTCCTGAAGGACATCCAGCTTCCTTATGGAATAAAACACACTTTTCCCAAGCTCCTGCCGCTCCCTTAACGACAGAGCATACTTTCTGCCCACCTGCACGATCATGCTGTCGATTATCTCCTGTATTTCGGAGTCTTCTACTTCTCGTGACAAATCAATTTTCTGCCGGACATGATCACTGATATACCTTTTGCACTCCTGATATCTTGCAGACTCATTCATCAATACCAAGCACTCCTTTCATACAGGCGCCGACTGGAGTTGCCACAATGTTTTCAAAACGAGTACTGTGTTCCTTCCATTGCTGCGGAAGTTCAAATTCTGTCAGACGGTCTAAAATTGCAGTCCGCTCCTTTTTCTCCAGAAGCTTCTTATAGTGAGACAGCATTGCCCTGGAATACACCGAAGACTTGTCCGTGAGCGTATATATCCTGTCACTCTGTTCCAAAATGCGGTAAAAGCCCTGGCACGTCTCCGACAAGTCCATGACAATGTATGTATAATCGCTGCTATACAGCAGCAAGTCCAAGACACGTCCCCAGTCTTCTTCACTGATATGCTGCAAATCAGCAAAATCAAGCGCAGGCGGCAGATAATCGACACCGTGAATGCATCGTTTCAGACCGTCAAGCTTATACGGCAGCTTATCAGAATGATTTAGTACAAAGTACATGAAGTCCGTCACATCTGCCTCATATTCTGCGCGCAGAATCTCCTCAAATCCAGTAAACGGCATTAGGTTCAGATACAGCACCTTATTCCCTATGTCCGCTAGCGCCTGTGCCATCGCAAGCGTTGCAACACTTTGTCCACTGTGCCGTTCCGGTGAATAACAGCTGATTAGGCTTGTCCTGTTCTTTCCGCATCTCCCAGTTCCGCCACAATTAATATCCTGTGCAAACGCATCAAGAATCTGCGTAATCAAACGCTCCATCGACTGGTACTTTGCTACCACACTGTACGCTGTAATTCCTGCCAGACCATCCTCCTGCAAAATATATACCTTTGCGGCATTTATTTTCGCGACATTCTCGTCATAAATCTTTTCTCCCACAAGCAATATTTCAAAAGCTTTTTCTTCTGACGCCCTTTGCGCTTTTTCCACCGTGTCAAAAGTTAATATTTCAAAATCAACCGGATTCCTCTTTAGTAAATATGCCTGCAGCATTTTTAAATAGTCACCGTCGTTGTCACAGATAGCAAATTGTCTTGCCCCCATAATTTATTTGCCCCTCCCTTGTATACTTCTGCATGTATTATCACAGATTCCCAACCGTTTTTTAGAATTTGTTTCCATGCCGCGCTAATGATACAAACCCGCGCACATCAATATGAGGCTGATCAGTGCCGGTATCGACAGTCGTATTACACACTTCTTCGTCCTGTCAATGTGGTACTCATCTATCGCACCTGTCAGCACCACTTTCTTTATATAGCGCGCCAGATAGAAAAGACGCTCCCTGCTCTCCGTGTACACCAGCATTTTCAGTGCAGAAAAACCCGCCGCTGTAAGCATTGTAACGAGCATGTAATGAAGCAGCGCTTCGCCCCTGATGTAGCAGCCCGTCATCATAAACAGTTTGATGTCGCCTGCCCCGATGCCGCCCATCAGATAAAACGGATAAAATGACAGGAAAATGACAAGCACGGACACACCTGCCATAGCCAGACCTAGTGCTAATTCTGACACATATGTCATAATAAGTCCTGCCAGTACACCGACCCCAATACATACATTGGGTATCCTGTAATAGCGCCAGTCCATAAAAATGACAACACTAAACACACCTATGAGAATTCCCATACTTCCTATTTCCTTTCCCGGAAACTGTAAAGAACAAACTTTATAGCTCCTTAAATTTTTCAGAGTGGAATTGTTTTGAACAGTTATGATTATAACGAATCCCCAAAAATTGTCCACTCGAAATGTAAAAACTCACACAACTATTTTTTTCTTGTGAATTTTTACTAGTTTGAGTGGACAATATTTATTCTTTTTAGAAATTTTTTAATCTGTTTTTGTATTAATTTTTACATTTCGAAATTTTACGAAATATTTGTTTTATTTTCTTTACAGAAACTTATCCGGCATTTGCATTGTATCACTTGTATGCATTCTCTTTACATTGCTTCTTAATCTGTCTACTTGAACTTCCTCGCGATGACCTTTTTTCTTCTAAATGCCAGAACGCTTATCGAATCTAAAATGGACGCAGTGATACAAAGCTGCGCATAATAATAAAAGCTCCTGCCTATCATTATCAAGGCAGGAGCTTTGCAAAACCCTGTATCAATTAGAAAATAATTGCAAATTTTTTCCAGATACAGATGCATAATTTTTCCTTTTTCTTACTATACTATCGTATATATCATTTAATTCAGAAAGGACATCCCTATGAAAACATATTTCAGTCTGAAAGGTATACTTAATCCTCAGGTAACTACTGATAATCCGCCGCTCACGCCACGCGATATGCTGCTCGATGATATCCGGAAAACACAATGTGCGCTGGAAATCGCATACTCCGGTTTTGACAATGTAACAGATCCCGACCTGATAGACTGTTATATTTATGAAGTAAATTCAGCCTTGAAACGCTACCGTTTTCTGTTACAGCAGGCAGAACAAATGCAGCTGTATGAGGAGTACCACATGGATTCTCCTGACTGCTTTGACAGCAAGCAGCTTGTGCAGTGCCAGCAGCCAGTCGTATAAGCTGCCCCGCTATATACAGAATCCCCTGCCGGTGCCGCTGTAGAGCAGACTTTCGTTGATATCTGTTCTGCCATACGTAAATCCTGCATAAACGTCCTGCGCATTTTCCATAAGGGGCTGTGTGGTGTCTTCCTTGCTGATAGTGTGGTATGCCTCACGCAATTTTGCAAACATCTGTATAATTTCTGTCATATGTGTTGTTTTTATACCTGATATGTTATTTGCAATCTCCCTGTCCGCAAATGCATAGATGGAAAAAAGTGTTTTGGACAAGTCATAGGAAAAGTTCAGGCTGTTCCTAAGTTCCGCAATACAGTTTCTTGCGCACTGCATATCCTTTTTAAATTCTTCTTCACAGCCGATGTCGCAGGCATCGGCTGCATCTTTTAAGTATGTCAGGATCATATCATACAGGATAACGACAAGCTGCGTGCGGTTTGCCTGTGTGATACGCCTTGTAAATATCTGTTTTGCTTCCTTCGTCATAGATATTCCTTACCTTTCAAAGTATAAAAGGGGCTTTTGATTTACTGCAACAGCTGCAGTACCTGCTGCGGTCTTTCATTTGCCTGTGCAAGCATTGAAGTAGACGCCTGCACGAGAACCTGTACAGTAGAGTACTCTGTCATCTCTGTCGCCATATCCACATCCATAATACGCGAATATGCTGCCGTGACATTTTCCTCCGATGTATCGAGATTTGTAATGGTATGCTCAAGACGGTTCGCATATGCACCTATCTTTGCACGCACTGCCGAAAGCTGGTTAATCGCTTTTCCGACAATGTCAATAGCAGCGGTCGCCGAGTCTTCAGTGCTGACATCCAGGTCATCCACGCCTAAATTTTCCGCCTTTAATGCTGGAATCTCAATCTCCAAAAACTGACCGGAGTTTGCACCGACCTGTACAACCATTGCGCCCATACCTGTCACATCAATCGTAAGGCAGTCGTCCTTTGTGCCGCTTCCAATTGTGTACTTTGTCTTGGTTGTATCTGTTCTGGAATTAACGTAATCCTCCAGGCTCTTCGGGTTCTCAACTATGCCAAACTCATTTTTCTTCTGGTAAAAATCCAGATTAATATCTTCTGTTGTTGTCTGTCCTGTTCTTTTATCATATACAGATACTTCAATTTCAAACCCTTCTGTAACATTTGGTGTTACTGTTGTGTCAGCCTTTCTATATTCCACACTATTTATTGTTATATCACAGTCAGGATATTTTCTTTCAAAGTAGCCTTTCAGGTCATCTTTCAAATCACGACCGTTGTCATCCTCAAAACGCGTAAATATTTTCTCTCCTCCGATCGGCTTTCCCGTCGCATCCGTATCATTGTAGAAATTAAGCTCCTTGATGCTGTACCACTGCCCATCATCCGCCTGCACAGCAATATTTCTGTAATTTGTAACGGAACTGTAAGAAGTTGTGGTGACCACACTGCTTCCGGTTACACTATTATCATATTCTGTCTTGACACTCTCCACATTGCCTGTAGCAGCATTGGTGATTGTAGTGGTATTCACAACATTTCCAAGCGGTGTCCTGTCATTGAGCGTCAGCTTTATCTCAAAGTCGTTTTCCGCTTTAATTACAATATTCTCATCCTCAACGATAACCTTTGATCCATCTGGGAACGGTTTAACCTGCCTGATATCAGAGTAATCACTGATTGATGTACTTGTAACCAGACCACCCTTTACATCATCTGCATTGCCTGCCGAAAACCGCTCATCATGTGTAATGTCCGAAACTGTTTTTTCACCGGTTACCTTATTTTTCTCGCCAATATACTGTGTCATCTTATCCTCATAGTGATAATATGTCAGCTGTCCAATTACATAAGTACCGCTTGCCACGCCATCAGTGTATGACATAACCTTTGCATTTTCACAGTTTGTATAACCCTTGTATGCAAAGCTTCCGTCAAGCAGTTTTTGTGCATTAAACTCTGTAGTCGCTGCAATCCTGTCAATCTCCTCCACAAGCTGGTCGATTTCCTCCTGAATCATTCCTCTGTCCGACTCGGAATTCGTTCCGTTTGCAGACTGTATGGCAAGCTCGTTCATTCTCTGTAGAATTTCATGCATTTCGCCCATTGCGCCATCTGCTGTGTTTACTGCAGAAAGACCGTCATTTGCGTTCTGATTTGCCTGATTTAAGCTTTTTATCTGTGCATTCATCCTTCTTGCAATCGCAAGACCTGCGGCATTGTCAGCCGCACTGTTAATTTTGTAACCGCTTGACAGTCTCTGCGTTGAAGCTGCCACGCGTTTGTCATTATTATTCAAAGCATTTCTTGCTATAATTGATGATACGTTGTAGTTAATTCTCATGCATTATTTCCCCATCGCAACTATTCACTCTACATTCATAGTTACCCAATCTGTTTATTTTTCCTTCTTCAGCGCTGTTAAGAATGCCTTTGCAGTCCGGTACAGTTCGCCTGTCGAAATTTTTGTGTCTTTGCTGCTGTTGACATCTCTGTCTTGTCCAAACTTGTTCAGATCAACGGACTTTGTCTGCACAAGGCTTATGCTGACCTGCTTATTGCCCGCACTGCCAAGCTCCTGCGTCACCGTCTGCTCTAACTGTTCTAATTCAGCCTTTCCCGCTCGGTTCTCATACACAACCATTCCGGAAATTCGTTTCTCCGTGACGTCAAACTCAGCTGCTACCTTTCCGAACTTGTCTGTGTCAAAAGTCACTGCCACTTTTCCGGTCTGTGATGCATTGCGGTAAATCTTTAGGTTGACAGAAGTAAGCTCTCCGTCTATATCCATGGGAATCTCATAATTTTCTTCCTTTGCCAGATTTCCTGCAAGCGCCAGACCTTTATAGAGTGCCTTTGCCGCCTTTACATCAATGTGTGAGGAAGCATTTTCATATATCATATGCTCCACTGCCTTGTTCGCCTCACTGATAATTTCCTGATAAGAGATATCAGCCTGCTTTGCATCTGTCAGATTCTCGACAAATGTGTCCGCCTGTTTCAGCACATCACTGTCCAGTCCGTCGCTTTCTGGCAGTTCGCTGTCTTGAGCATCTGTCTCTTTCGCACTATCTGCACCTTTGGCGTCCTGTCTGATTACTTTACTAAAGACAGATCCCCTGTCAAATATGAGCATGGATGCCGCCTGAATATTGTCAACATTAATTACCTGACCATAGTCGACCAGTGTGTTGATAATCTGCTCGTCAATCTGTTCCACCTCATGCATGTCACTTTGAAAACGCTTTAAGTCCTCAGCTTTTTCTTTCACACGTACTTCGCTGTTTTCAGAAACCTGTGTATTTTTTACAGTCTCTGCAAACTGCTCAATCGTGGTTTCCCCTGAGATTTCTGCTGTGTTTAGTTTGTCAAAATCAGTGTTCTGCGCAAGTTCATCATTGATTTCACCAGAAAGTCTGGCGTAATACTTCTCCTGCGCCGCAGTGTCCTCTGTGGTCTGCTGCTGAGATTCACTGCCTGATCGGTTCTGGTAACCAGCCTGAATCTGTGCGTCAATTGCTTTTCCCTTTGTGATAAGATTTTCCAATCCGCCAAAACCGTCGTCTACACGGACATCCATATTTTTATCCGCCGCTGTCCGGACTGCAGAGAGCATATTTTTGAAGTTTACCTGCGCACCTGTCGCAACAAGACTTCCTATCACTGCACCGTCCGATTTTTCTATCTGCCGGAACATCCTGTATATGCCAATGTACGCCTCGCGCTCATCCTGGCTGATTCCATTGCTTCTGTCAAGCCGTTGCAAAAATCTGGAATATTTCTCCGCATCCGCTGCTGGTTCTGAATCCCTGCTGTCCAGATACGCTTCCAGCTCTTTCATTGTCATTTCAAGCGGGTTTTTCTGCTCCCGGATCATCTGCAGGGTTGTGGCCGGAGTCATCCTGCTTATCACACCTGTTACCTGACTATCCGCCGCCTTTACGGCATTGATGTTTTCCTCCGAAATATCCATGCTGTTATAGCCCAGGATTCTGACTGCGCGCCTGTTCGACTCACTAGTCTCAAGTCCCATGTCAGTGAGTATATCATCAATATTCCGAAATGCCTTGCTAATCCTGTCTCCTAAGTCCTTGCGCGGCTCTGTCATCAGCGTTTCATATGCTGCCGACGCTTTGCCCTGTTGGTTCTGGCTGGCACTGCCGTTATTTTCATTCTGATTTTGTTCGTTGAGCTGGTTCTCAAGCTCCCTGCCTGCCTCATGGATATGGAGCAGTGTACTCTGTGGTATCTTTGACAATAATTTTCCGAGTACGGCCGCCGGCATCCCTGCCAGCTCCTTTGTTCGGGAAATCGTTTCTTCATATATAAGTGCGCGCTGTTCGTTCTGAGCCGCATTTTCTCCCTGAAACAGAATGGAACGAATATTGTTTTCCGCTGCTTTCAAGGCTTCGACCAGTTTTGACAGCTCTGTTGTATCGACAGAAATTCCTGCACGCAGCAAGTGCCTGTTTGCCTCCTCTGTCATCATCAGACGGATTTCTTCCAGCTGCCTTCTTGCCTGTACTTCCTTCAGGGCTGTCTCGTCAACCGCATCTACATCTGATTCCTCTTCTAAAATCTCTGCGCCTTTATTATCAGCAGATGCTTTTTCCGCATCTACATTGGAAGCAGTATGCGCATCAATCTGACGCTGTGCTTCTGCAAGATTTTTGATATTGATTTCTTTGCCCGATTCCACAGTCTCATGAACTGCCTCGTCGGAAATGTTAGCTGCCTGCTCCATGATTTCATGCGCCTGCTGTGCTATGGATGATTCCCCTGTCATGTCAGCCTGCGCAGGTGCTTTTCCGTTCTCCATGGCAGTGACGCACATGTCGGCAATATCGCTCTGATCCATGGGCAGAGACAGATTTTTGAGGTCTGTGACCATGGCAAGATTTTTCGCATTGAGTTCAATGCCGTTTGTCACAAGCCACTTTGCATTCTCTACCGCCTGCGCTTTCGTATCTGTATCGGTGTCCAGCCCTGCCTGCTTCACAACGGAGTCAATCTTCTGCTCCAGATTATCCCAGTTGATGTCGTCCGCCTTTTTTGCATAATATCTGCCACTGTTTCCTGCCCCATCGCTGTAGTAGCCCTGGGACTGTCTGATACTTTCCGCGCTTGAGTACTGTGCTTTGTACATATTTTCAATTGTAGGAGCTTTTCCGTTTACCACCAGATACTTTACAGCATCCTCCGACAACTCTCCGATGCCGGACGCCTCCAGCACTGCACTGACAAGTTCTGCAATATTGTCATTTGTGACAGGTATATCGCTTTTCTGCAATGCATCTGAAAGCTGCTTTATCAGTGAATTTGCATCCACCCTGCTTCCTGTTATCTGTTCTATTGTTTCCACATCAAGTCCGTCATTGTATCCCGCAACTTCTACTCCCGCCTGTGCCAGCGTTACCTTGATTCTGTCTACAATCGTCACATATGTTTCTACATCCGTGCATCCCGGCTGGAAACCTTCCTCCTGCATTCTCTGAAGATCTTCCCCCGAAACGCAGCTGGACATCACTATCATAAAGTCTTTCTTGGATTGAGCATTCGAATTAGCCGCCTGCTGCATAATATCTTCAGCGGTCAGTCCATGACCTCCGTATGCCTCGTTATCCATAACTTTATCAGCGATGTCCAGTGTGTATCCACTCCTCGATACAGTTCCTGTACCCTGTGTGTGAGCGGATGGTTTATATGTAGTTGTAGTGTTTTCGGTACTGCCTGATCCAGAGACGGGACGCTGCGCATCAATCGTTAAATTCATACACATTCCCTGCTCTTTCTATCAGTCTTATATCCTTTTCGTTTTTTAAGACTACTATTTGATATATATGTCGGAATATTTTAAAAAAAACTTAATGGTGTTATTCAATTTTCTATTTCCTTTATTTTCACATCTCCATTCCGCGTCCCTATTCGCACTCTACCGACAATCTTTCCACAGATACTTCTGTGCAAAAAATGCAGCCCCATCTGAGACTGCATTTGTATCTGATTATTAACATAAACCGTAAATTTATTTCTGCACAGCTATCACCCACAGCACAGCTGCTGATATCATAATCTGTATAATGGCAAATTTAAACACGGTCTGGGCATTTGACCATCCTAGGTTTTTGCGGACATGGTCGTGAAGCGGCGTCCGAATTTTTGTGAGTATCTTAATGTGCAGAAAGCGCAGAAGTGACACTTTCACAAGACCAATACCGCCGTCCGCCATAAGAACAAATGCCACAGGCAGGTACAGGAACGGGCTGCCTGTTTTCATCACGGCAATTGCAATAAAAAGTCCCATCGCGCGGGAACCTGCATCCCCCATAAGCAGGCGGCTCGGCGTTGCATTAAACCATAAATAGCCGAGCACGCACGCGATAAACAACAATATCGAATAAGAAAATTCGTATGCCGCACCCATTCTGGTCATAATCATATAGACTGTAAAAAGCGTAATTCCCGTCAGTGTCCCAGACAGGCCGTCAACACCGTCCGCGCAGTTCGTCACGTTGATAGAGCCCCATACAAGTATCACCGCAAGCGCACCATAAACAAGCGGCGGAAAGGCAATAACCTGCCCCGTAAGGGCAATTGTCACGTCACTTCCATTGAAGTTGACCATCGTCACTGCCGTCATCACAGCAATAACCAAGTCAAGCAGTCCCTTACGCAGTTCTCCCCATGATACTTTCGCGCAGTCATCAAGGTATCCTGTCATCATTGCAGCAACAGTGAGAATCAGATAAATCAGCATTTCTCGGTCAACATTTCCGAAAACAAGCATAGCCAGCACGAACACAAGAATAAACACAAACCCTGCGCCGCGTGGTTTTCCCGCCGACAGCCCGCCATCATGTGCAAACTCCCGTCCATGATCCCGCGGAAGTTTGTTCATCCCCGCTGCCAGCATTATACTGGTCAGAATGTATGCAAACGCGACTCCCACAAATCCAATAATACCATAATCCGATACATTCAGAAATTTATTTATCATTTTAATGTCTCCATTCTTGCCTGCATCGTTACTGTTCACTCTGCTCCAGTAACGGGTACTTTGTCAGCCCAATTCAAACTGAGCATTATACAGCTTCGCATAAAATCCGCCTTCCTTATTTAATAGCGTTTCATGGCTGCCCTGCTCAATAATGTTTCCATCCTTCATGACAAGGATAATGTCCGCCTCCCGAATCGTGGAAAGCCTGTGCGCCACGATAAAGCTCGTTCTCCCCTTCATCATCGTGTTGAACGCCTGCGAAATCTTTATCTCGGTGCGTGTGTCGATGGAGGAGGTCGCCTCGTCGAGAATCAGCATTGGAGGCAGGCAAAGCATCACGCGCGTGATACACAAAAGCTGTTTCTGTCCCTGTGAGAGACTGCCGCCATCCTCTGTAATCACAGTATCATACCCCATCGGCAGACGTTTGATAAAGCTGTGTGCATGAGCCGCCTTCGCCGCTGCGATAACCTCGTCATCTGTGGCGTCCGGCTTCCCCATCACGATGTTTTCCCGTATCGTGCCCGCGTGGAGCCATGTCTCCTGCAAGACCATGCCGAAGCTCTCCCGCAGGCTTTTTCTCGTCATATCCCTGATGTCAATGCCATCTATCTGAATACTTCCACTATTAACATCATAGAACCGCATGAGCAAATTTATGACAGTTGTTTTTCCGCACCCGGTCGGTCCCACAATTGCCACACGCTGACCAGACCTCACTTCAAGGTTAAAATCCTGTATCAGCTTCTGGTCAGGATTGTATGAAAAGCTGACGTTTCGCATCGTAATGTTGCCCTTCGGCGCCTGTAATACTGCCGCATTGTCCGCCTCCGGTATCTGCGGCTCCTCCTCGATAAACGCAAACACCCTGCCCGCGCACGCCAGCGCTGTCTGCAGCTCCGTCACCACGCCTGATATCTCGTTAAAGGGCTTCGTATACTGGTTTGCATAGCTTAAGAAGCTTGTGAGCTGCCCTACGCTGATGTAGCCTCTTATCGCAAGGAATGCGCCAAGGATTCCGACGCCCGCATAGACAAGGCTGTTGACAAAGCGCGTACAGGGATTGGTCAGCGAGGAGAAAAAGATTGCTTTGACGCTTGCCTTTTGCAGACGTGCATTGATTTCGGTGAACTGTTCCATCACCTGCGGCTCATGCCCAAACGCTTTCACGACTTTTTCATTGCCAATCATCTCGTCTATCAGCGCCGTCTGTTCGCCGCGCGTTTCCGACTGGAGCTTCGACATGCTAAACGTTCTTTTGGCGATAAAGCCTGCGATAAAAAATGACAATGGTGTCAGTATCACGACAACGACCGTTGTTGACACGTTGATGGAAAACATAAAGACCAACGTGCCGATAATTGTCACCACGCCGGTGAAAAGCTGGGTAAATCCCATGAGCAGTCCATCAGAAAACTGATCTACATCCGCAATGACACGGCTCACAATGTCGCCGTGGGAATGTCCGTCAATATACTTGAGCGGCAGTATCTGCAATTTCTTAAACGCCTCGTCGCGCACATCGCGCACGACCTGATAGGCAATCTTGTTGTTGCAGGTGTTCATGACCCACTGCACCACTGCCGTCAATACGATAATGACTGCCATCTTCTTTAGTATATCCCAAATCCCGTCAAAGTCTACTGCCCCTGGGCCAAGAATACAGTCCACCGCCTGACCTGTCAGAATGGGTATATATAAGGTAAGTATTACCGAAACTGCCGCAAGCACAATGGAAAAAAACAGGAAAAATTTGTATTTTCCGATGTGGTCTAATACCTTTTTTAAAATTTCTTTGTTTGAAGCGTTATCTATTGATTTCTTCTTGTCTTTCATTCTGATTACCTCCGCGCCTGTTCATCCGCAGCTTTTTCTTTTTTATCCGGAAACTGGGAATAATAAATTTCCTGATAAATCACATTGTCTGCAAGCAGCTGTTCATGCGTGCCGATTCCTGCCACTGCGCCGTCGTCCATCACAACAATTTTATCAGCATACTGAATAGATGCCGCGCGCTGTGACACAATTATGACAGTCATGTCATTTCCCATATCCTTGACTGCCGCACGGAGCTTCGCATCTGTGGCAAAGTCAAGCGCCGAAGCGCTGTCGTCGAGAATCAGAATCCCGGGTTTCCGCACAATAGCGCGCGCGATCGTAAGACGCTGTTTCTGACCACCAGAGAGGTTCTTACCCCCCTGGGCAATCATAAAGTCAAGCCTGCCGTCCTTGGTGTCCACAAACTCTTTCGCCTGCGAGATGCGCAGTGCATCCTCAATATCCTGCTCTGTGGCATTTTCGTTCCCCCACAGAAGATTTTCGCGTATTGTTCCTTTGAACAATACAGCCTTTTGCGGAACAACGCCGATTTTTTCCCGCAGCGCGGATATCTCGTAATCCCTGACTGGAAAGCCGTCTACAATCACGCGCCCTTTTGTCGCATCGTAAAAGCGCGGAATCAGATTGACCACCGAAGTCTTGCCAGAGCCTGTACCGCCTATAATGCCGACCGTCTCACCTTTTTTCACGACAAAGTCAATATCCGTCAGGGATTCGTCCCCACCGCCGCTGTAGGTGAGACTGACATGTTCAAACATAATCGCGGCATTTTCGTCATCAGTCTTACCATTTATGACATTTGTATCCTTTTTGCCAAGGGTGCCGTTCTCCATGCTGGACGTGATGCCAAAGATGCCCTCAACACGCTTTGCACAGGCGAGTGCCTTTGTAAGCTGTATGATAAGATTTGCCATCTTGACAAGCTCCACCAGAATCTGCGACATATAGTTTACCAGCGCGACTACCTCGCCCTGTGTGATGATGCCGTTGTCCACACGGACAGCCCCTGTCCACAGAAGCACGACAAGCGCAATATTAATAATAATATAGGTCACTGGATTCATCGCCGCAGAAATCTTACCGACAAAGACCTGTGTATTCAGGAGCAGCTCATTCTCCTGCTCGAAATCCGCTGTCTCCGACTCCTCGTTACAAAATGCACGGATAACACGGGCACCAGCAAGATTTTCACGCGTTCTCCCGAGGATTTTGTCGAGCGCTGCCTGCACTTTTTTGTACAGCGGCATACTGACAAGCATAATCCCGAACACAACAACAGCGAGCAGAGGAATCGTCACCACAAAAATGAGCGCTGCCTGCACGTCCACCGTAAACGCCATCACCATTGCACCGAAAACGATAAACGGAGAGCGCAGCAGCAGACGCAGCGTCAGATTCACACCGTTTTGTATCTGATTGACATCGCTTGTCATGCGCGTGATGAGTGTGCTGGTTCCAATAGTGTCAAGCTCTGTGTAGGACAATCCCTGTATGTGCGAAAACAGGGCATTTCTCAGCTTTGTCGCAAAACCGACTGCCGCCTTCGCACTAAAATACTGCGCCGTCACAGAGCTGGCAAGCCCCACTGCTGCCAGCAGCACCAGCACTGCCCCCATCTGAAAGATATACCGCGTGTCGCTGTTTGCGATGCCGTTGTCAATAATTGCCGCCATGACAAGCGGCACCATCAGCTCAAAGGAAGCCTCGAGCATCTTGAACAGAGGTGCCAGAATGCTTTCTTTTTTGTAATCTTTTATGTACTTTAGCAAGCTTTTCATAAAAGTTTTTCCCCTTTCAAAGTTGGATTCTTTTTTTATTGCGATTTCTTTTATTTCAATCTTTTTATTTCAATCTTTTTATTTCAATCTTTTTATTTCAATTTCTTTGATAAATATTTCTATATATTATTTCCACAACTTGCCTCATGCATTCCCGCAGATAGTGAAAGTGCGGTCAGACACTTATGGAAATCACTTTTACAGCAAAATGCTAATAGTAGGATACCATATTCTGTAAATTAGTCAATATTGTCTTTGATAGAACAAAAACAAAAAGACCGAGGGATTCTGCAAAGTCTCTCGGTTCATGATAATAGGACTATTTATCTTGGAAGCAGGCTTTTGCTTCTTTTGAAGATCACCGACCTTTATGGGAAGGGAATCCTTCTGGAAAAAGGCGCAGTTGGTATCTGGCATTTTGCGTGAAGCATTACCATTTCTCCGTCTTGCGTCCTCTGCCCAGCCGTGTTACTATTTATCATAGCACAAACAGAGGAGGCGGATAACCTATGAATCTTGATTTCAATTCGACACAATCCACGCGCTATTTACAGGTGTATGACTACTATAAGGATCTGATTGTCACGGGACGGCTGATGCCAGGAACGAAAATGCCCTCAATACGGCGCGGTGCAGTGCAGCTGGGATTGAGCCGTACGACCATCGAAACTGCCTATCTGTGTCTCGCAGCAGATGGTTACATTATTTCCAGACCGCAGAGCGGGTACTATGTCACAGACCGGACAGCAAATATGTCTTCCAGTCAAAGTGTTTGCGGTACGAAATCGAGTACGGCACACAAAAATAAAATCTTATACAATTTTACGTCAAACAATGTGGACGCAGACAGCTTTGACTTCAATCTGTGGCGGCGCTACATCAAGAACACGCTGCGGCAGGACGGGCGTATGCTGACCTACGGCGAGCCGCAGGGTGAGTACGAACTGCGCGAGGTCATCTGCCGCTATGTAGTGAACAAGCGCAATGCGGTCTGCCGCCCTGAAAATATTGTGATCGGTGCCGGCTCCCAGTCGCTGCTCAATATATTGTGCCCGCTCATCAAGGCACGCCAGACAGTCTGCTTCCACGACACGCGCTTCGCACAGGGCATGGTCATCTTTGAAGATTATGGATTTGCTATCGAAAAGGACAAAGAAAACACAAACGTGCTCTACATGACACCGTCCCATATGACCTCGCTCGGCGATGTGATGAGTGTCGAAAAACGGCTTGCGCTTTTAAAAGAATGTGCGGTGTATGACCGGCTGATCATCGAGGACGACTACGACAATGAATTTCGGTATTTCAGCAAACCGATACCATGTCTGCAGGGGCTTGCCGGCGGCGAAAACGTTGTCTATTTAAGCACATTCTCAAAGCTTCTGCTGCCCTCCATCCGTCTGAGCTTTATGATTCTGCCTGACTCCCTGCTGCCATTGTACGAGAAAAAAAAGGCCCTCTACAATCAGACTGCCTCCAAGTCGGAGCAGCTCGCCCTGTGCCAGTTTCTGCGCGATGGTCACTTGGAGAGTCAGATACGAAAGCTCAAACGCCTATATTCCAGCAAGGCAAAAACATTGTCTTCGCTTCTGGAAGAAGCATTTGGCACGCGTGCGGAGGTTTACATGGGTGAGTCGGTCTTTCTTGTGCACCTGAAAGTAAAGTGCACGCTGACCAGCGACGAGCTGCGCGACAAGGCAGCTGCAAATGGCATTCTGGTTTTCCCAATCCACAAGAATGGGAAAAAAAGTGAAGGTTATGCACATATAGCACTCTCCTGCTGTGAGGTTCCTGCGGAGCAGTTTCCGAATGCCGTAAAAATACTTTGCCAGCTCGTGCCGTAAACCTTATATTCTGGATCCTCTTAAATACGCCGCTTTGATCCAAAAGCAATCACCTCAACCTACTCATGACACTGAACAGTTTACCGATATCCACCGGCTTCGCCAAATGTTCATTCATCCCGGCGTCCTTTGCCAGTGCGATGTCCTCCTCAAATGTGTTCGCTGACAGCGCTATGATGGGTACAGCTTCTGCGTCTGTCCGTTCCATAGCGCGAATCACACGGGTCGCCTCATATCCGCTCATAACCGGCATCATCAGATCCATAAGCACACAGTCAAATGTCCCCGGATCGGATGCCGCAAACGTATCCACCGCGACCTTTCCATCGTTCGCGGTCACGACCTCTGCCCCCGCCTCCTTTAGCATGAACTCTACGATTTCACAGTTGATTTCATTGTCCTCCACTAAAAGGACACGCATGCCGGCAATATTGCTGCGCAAATTCTGATCCTCATCCACAGGCTGCGCACTACACTCCTCATCAATTCGAATGGGAAGGGAGATCCGAACAACGCTCCCCTTGCCGATCTGGCTGTCTATCTCAATGGTCCCCTTCATCTGGTCTACCAGTTTTTTCACAATGGACATACCAAGCCCAGCGCCATTATAGTGTGTCCTTGCGCTCTGATGTTCTTGGGTAAACGGCTCAAAAATGTGCTTTTTGAAGTCCTCCCCGATACCTATTCCGGTATCTTCAATCACAAACTGATAGTTTGCAGTCCTACCTTGGCAGGCGGTCTCCTTTACCTGAACAAACGCAGAACCATGGGGACGGTTATATTTGAGGGCATTTTCAATGACATTCATCAAGATCTGCTTTAAATGCAGCGGATTTCCGATCAGTCTGCTATGCTGCAGATCGACCTCCTCCAGTCCCAGCCGGATCCCCCCCTTCTCCGCCTGGGGGGACAGGATCGTGATGCAGTCTTCCAACGTATCATGAAGATCAAATGGTTCCTCCACTGCCGCCGGTCTTCCGCTCTCCAACTTACTGACCTGAAGAACATCGTTAACCAGAGACAGCAAATGCTCTGTTGACACACGGATTTTCTTCTGGCACGCTCTCTGCTGATCCAGATCGTCCTGACTTTTCTCCATGATGGCCAACATTCCCAGAATGCCGTTGATGGGCGTACGGAGATCATGCGACATATGGGAAAGAAATTCGCTTTTTGCCGAATTTGCCCGTCTCACCTTCTCCAGCAGCTCCATAATGGCCTGCTCCTGTTTCTTCCTTGTCAGCATTATCTCCGTGATGTCCTGATGATACCCGTTCAGGCAGGCACCCGTTTTTTTGAATGACTTGTCCGGCACACCGCCGCAACGGACATATATTTTACCCAGCTCTGGATGATTCCAAGGGTAAATGACCTCGGAACGCCCAGTTTCCAGTATATCCACCACCGCCTCCTGCACCATATCCACATAGTCGGGATCAATATTTTCAAACCAGTGCCGGTAGCATTCCTCCGGATCAATCTCATCTGTTACTCCCAGAAGAATACGCATGGTTCGATCCGCATACATCCTGGGCTGGCATCCCTCCTCCAGCTCGATCGTCCAGATTCCGGTTCTGGCTCCCTCCAGAATATCCTCCAGGCTTTGTCTTGCCTCCAGCTTGTACTTCTCTTCCTGCTCCACCAAGGCATTGACATCCCGCTGGGCAAAAATCGCGCAGTTCTCCTTCTCCGTGGCGGAGAAATGTATCTCCAAGTGTTTGAGTCCGGAGGAACTGTCCTTTACCTGATACCGGACAGAAAATTTCTTCTTTATCCGGAGCTGCGCGAGAACATAGTCTTTTTTCGTCACAGAACGGATCCGTTCCTGATCCCGAAGAACCACATACTGAGAAATGTACCGCTCCATAGCACACTGATAGCCATCTTTAAAATTGACAACCCAATCCATACCCATCCGCTGGCTGTTCCGATATATCTCACATTCACCCGTGTCCAAGTTCACCTGATAGATGCCCAGATAGTCCACGCTAAGCGCTTGGAGAACATTATAGCTCCGCTTTTGAAGCTCACGAAACAGATTGCGCCGTTTCAGGGAAGATACGATAAAGTATGCTGCAGTCTGGAGCATATTCGACGCATATTCGAGCGACTTCACAGGCGGATTGTCTACGCCGTAAAAGCCGATGAACTTTTTGCCGTCATAGAGGGGAACCACCACAAGAGAATGGACGTTCTGACGTCTCAAGGTCTCATACTGAAGGGGATCCGTATCACGGATATCTTCCAGACGCTCAATGACGATATGCCTGCCAATACCAAACTTTCGATACCAGCTTGCGCACACCTCTGGGGGAAGATTTTGAAGATTCTCCATTTCCGGCTGCACACCATCAGCCACCCACTCATAGGTGTTGTCATCACCGCCGGACTCGTTTTGCTCAAAAATGTAAGTCCGCTCTCCGTTCAGCGCTTTTCCCAAGTGCTCCAGCAAAACCGCCAGCGACTGATCCGGAGTCTCCTCCAGCAGGGCGACACGGAGTCCCTCATTGATGACGGTCTCCAAATTCTGAACACTGCGCATATCACTGTACTGCTCACGCTCCCTGTCGACCGAAGCGCTTTCGCCGGTCCGTTCAAAAAGCTCCCTCGAATAATCCATACGTCTTCCCTCCATGCCGACCACTTTCCGTCTATAATAACTGTACCCGCAAATTCCGGAATATTGGCACGGTTCCGCCTTGTTTTATATCACGTCCCCGCAAAATCAGCAGTATTTGTTTCATAATATCATATGCCCCCAGTCGCGTCAATATAAAGGCAGGCATACCGTAGATTTCAGCGAACAGAGAAGTTACAATTCACACCAACGCCAGTTTTCATCAGCTTATAAGTTATTGAGGTGTGCATTATAACAGCTTTTGCACACAAAATGCTAAAAGGCAAGCATTTTGGCGCATGATTCCCACTACTTTGGCGTAGGTGTGAACAGTAATACAGAGAAAACAAATGTATGCGAAAAGCGTATCGGGGAACTGGAAATGCAGATTGCCTCTGCCTCTTTTCAGGGCAAAAAAAACTGGACAATCTCTCAAAAGTCCAGTGTTTTCAAGGCTTTTAGCCAGTCGTTGCGACAAGATTCGAACTTGCGACCTCTGCGTCCCGAACGCAGCGCTCTACCAAACTGAGCCACGCAACGAAATATATACAGCTGCCCCTGCCTTTTGGACAGCTACGTATATATTATACTGGATTTTCGAAATTTTGCAAGTGTTTTTTTATTTTTTTATTTCTTTTTATTTCTTAATCGTTACAATTCACACCAACGCCAGTTTTCATCAGCTTATAAGTTCTTGAGGTGTGCATTATAACAGCTTTTGCACACAAAATGCTAAAAGGCAAGCATTTTGGCGCATGATTCCCACTACTTTGGCGTAGGTGTGAACAGTAACTCTTAATCTGCCTTTTCCAGATACCATAGCTGACAGTCTCCGCCCCAATAATTCCACTGTGCGATATTTCCGCCTGAGACTGTGCTCCACTCATATACGTCCAGACAGGATGCTCCGAAGGTTATTCCTGTCTTAATGGCATATACCCCGGCGGAAACCTCTGTCACCTGGAATTTCTGATTGTCTGTCCCTTTATATGCATACTGCAAAATATTTGCTCCATCGTCTGTACTCTTGCCTGCAACATCGACTACCTTCTGGAATCCGGATGCGCCTGTATAAATTGTGTAATATCCGTCGCCTGTCGAAACCAGCCTGAACTGCTGTCGTGCCGATCCCTCATAGGAATACTGCTGTATATTGGCATTATTGTCACCTGATCCGTCAGCAACATCCAGATATAAGCCGCTGTAATAGCTCTTAATATAATAGGTACCGTCCAATGAGGAGCTGTTCTGTGCACATGATGAAATCGTACTGGACACACCGCTGATGTCATTAAACACATACAGGGATTTCATAGCTTTTCCAGTGTTATCGAACAGTGTCATGTTATCCCATGTGGAGCCGCCATCATAGTTGGAATAAAACTGCACTGAGGAACTGTAAAGCATCTCATAATTCCCTGATGACGAGGAAGCCCACCCGGAGCCATGCGTTCCCCATGTGGAAGAATCCACGGCAATCCACTCCGGCTCCCAGTAAAACACACCGACTCCATATCCCCATTTCGATTCGTTTACTTTTGCCACAGCTGCAAATACATCGCGCAGTGCCTGTGCCTGCCCGTCTACGCTCACACTGTAATCAGAACACACCATTCCCGACGCGTCACCAATGTTATTTCCCTGTGAATCCGCGTTGTCATATGTAAACGGATAAGCCGTCTCTGCAACCATAACCTTTTTGTTATATGTCTGTGCAATATAGGTCAGTGTTGATGCCAGCTGGCTTGTCGAGCCATGCCACATCGGATAAAAGGATGTGGCAAACACATCATAATTGACACCTTGTTTCGCCATGCACTCTGCGTACCATTTGCCATTCTCCAGCAAATCCGTAAAATGCAGCACTTTCAAAACAGACTTGCCGTATGCGCGGTTAATGTCGTCTACTGCATAGCAGCCCTGCTGCATCAACTCTGCAACACCAGAGCTGAAATCCCAGACACCATCGTAAATTCCCCCGACGCCTGCCATGGTGCTGTTCGTCTCATTTCCAATCTGAACCATGCCGACATTCACGCCGTAATCTAACAGTGCCTGCAGACTCTGGTAGGTAAAGTTATACACCGCATCCTTCTTGTAGGCAAGACTGTAATCCGCCCAATCCTTCGGGGCAAACTGTTTTGCGGGATCAGCCCAGAAATCGGAATAGTGAAAGTCAATCAGCACCTTCATACCCGCATCTGTCGCCCGTTTTCCCAAAACCTTGGCATTGTACAAATCACAATTTCCAGCACCATAGCCTTTATAAGGCGGCTGTGCGTCATACGGATTATTCCAGACACGAATCCGCACGTAGTTCACGCCAGCTCCGGACAAAATATCAAAGATATCCCCTGATGTTCCATCCAGATAAGAAAAAGATGCTCCGCTTTTCTCCAGTGCAATTACTGCTGAGATGTCCACTCCCTTTGCAAAGTCATCTGGTATATTCGATACGGTGGACACACCGGACACAGATGATGCCGCTTTCACGACATCCGCTGTTCCAAAAGTCCCTCCTCCCAGACACAGGGAGAACGCAGACGCCATTGCCAATACGTGTGCTATGAGTCTTTGAAAAATTTTTCTTCCCATACGTTCCTCCATTCATGTAGAATATTTGCACAAACAAATTTGTGCGCAACCGTTTGTTCATATGCTCAAAGTATAGCATTGCAAGGAATCAGCTGTCAATATGACACATTTCACAATAATCCGGCACTGGTTTATGTGTTACAATTCACACCAACGCCAGTTTTCATCAGCTTATATGTTATTGCGGTGTGAATTATAACAGATTTTGCACACAAAATGCTAAAAGGCAAGCATTTTGGCGCATGATTCCCACTACTTTGGCGTAAGTGTGAACAGTAACGTTTATGTGTTACAATTCACACCAATTCCTGTCATGCAGTCAGACTGTACTTAGAAACTGTCGTAAACAACGTGTACAGCTGTGCAGAATATTTTTTATGAATATAGTAATCGAGGCGCATCTCCCCTGCATGGGTCTGCGTACAAACCAAAAAGCGAAGCGGACTACCGCATCGCTTTTTGTACTGTGGAATCGGAAACATCTATTTATTTTTTCTCTGGCTGCCCACAGAAAACCATGCAATAAGAATAACAGATGCCAGAAACAGCAAAACACCGCCTGCCATCCCCATATTAAACTGACGTGAGCAGTCAATCGCATCTGCCGCGCCCACAACCGCCAGTATGGCAAGACCGATTCCGACAAGCCCCTCGCCTGCAATCAATCCCGAACAAAACAAAATGCCGCTGCCAGCCTCGCCGTCGTTGTCTTGCGTCTTTCGATATCGTATCTGTCTGATTAACCCGCCTGCCATAATCGGCACAGAGAGCTTTAATGGCAGATACAGCCCTATTGCCACAGGCAGTACAGGGATTCCGAGAACTTCAATTACGACTGCTATAAACACACCGATAAAAACGAGTGTCCATGGCAGACTTCCGTTCATGACACCCTCCACAATCATTTTCATAAGTGTCGCCTGCGGCGCGGACAATTCGGTAGAGCCAAATCCCCATGCCGCATCCAGAAGTGTCAGCACACTGCCAATTGTGACAGCGGACACCACAACGCCTATCAGTTCCCCTATCTGCTGATTCCTTGGCGTGGCACCTAGCAGATAGCCGGTTTTTAAGTCCTGCGAAGTGTCACCGGACATCGCCGCGATAATACAGATGATGGAACCTATGGCGATCGCACCCACCATGCCCTCAGCGCCACTGTTTCCAGCAGATTTGAGCGCCATTGTCGCAAACAGAAGTGTGGCAATGGCCATGCCGGACACAGGATTATTGCTGCTGCCCACAAGCCCTACCATTCTCGATGACACGGTTGCAAAGAAAAATCCGAACAAGGCAATCAGCAGCGCCCCAGGAAACGAAACAGGAATACCCGGAAAAAATGCGATTGCCAGTATGAGCAGCACAATGGAAAAAACAACCACCTTCATATTGATATCCAGCGCTGTTCTCTTTGGTTTTTCACCCATGTCTCCCATGCCCTTCCCGTCTGTTTTTAAACCTTTTATGGTCTCCGCAAAAGTCGCGGTAATCAGCGGCATCGACCTGACCAGACTGATAATTCCTCCTGCCGCCACCGCGCCCGCCCCGATGTAACGAATGTAACTGCTCCATATGATATCCGCCCCTTGCGCGGCGTACATCTGCGCAATGGTATCCGACGCGGGATAAAGAACCGTGTCGCCGCCAAAGGAAACAATCGCAGGTATCAGCACAAACCATCCCAAAATGCCGCCAGCAAAAAGATAAGAAGATATCCTTGCCCCACAGATATACCCAACGCCAAACAGGGCAGGGTAAACCTCCGATGAAAATTCTGTATGGAGTGCCTTAACCGGAATGGAAATCGTTCCAGACGCAGCTTTCAATCCGTCGATGACAAATTTAATTACTGCAGAAATACCCATTCCTGCAAAAACGGCATGCGCAGAGGTTCCCCTATCTTCTCCGGCAAGGAGAACTTCCGCACACGCCGTCCCCTCAGGATACGGAAGTATGTCATGCTCCTTCACAATCAGCGCATTTCTAAGCGGTACCATAAACAGAACCCCAAGGAGACCTCCCATTAGTGCAGTCAGTGATATGGATAGCATCCCAGGCGCATCGCTGACTCCCTCCTTTGCCCACAGAAAAAAAACGGGCATGGTAAAAATGGCGCCTGCCGCGAGTGACTCTCCTGCTGAGCCAATCGTCTGTACCATATTACTCTCCAGTATAGACTTCCTTTTCAGAAGGATTCTTAAAATTCCCATGGAAACCACAGCCGCCGGAATTGATGCCGACACCGTCATACCCACACGCAGTCCAAGATATGCATTGGCAGCGCCGAATATCACTGCCAGTAGCACACCTGTCGTCACTGATGTTATGGTAAACTCCGGTGTCACTTTTTCCGCCGGAACATATGGCTTAAACTCTTTTCCGTTTTTCATCCTGATAAACTCCATTACTCCACAACATTATTTTATAAGCCATCCCGATATACGATTTTCCCATCAATTATTGTCATAAGGGTGCTGGTGAATACCTCCATAGGATTACCGTCAAAAATTGCAATGTCAGCGTCTTTTCCGGGTTCTATACTTCCGATTCGGTCCGATACACCGCATATTGCAGCCGCATTGACAGTCATTGCCCGGAATCCGTCTTCGAGTGAAAGTCCGTGCTTTACGCTCAGACCGACACACATTGGCAGCGACTGTATCAGTGACACCGGATGATCTGTCGTGATCGCCACTGTCACCCCTGCATTTGCAAGGATTCCTGCAGTCTTAAATGCCACATTTTGGACTTCTATCTTGTTTCTGGATGTCAGATCCGGACCCACAATTGCCGGAAAGCCTTCCCTGGCAAGCTCCTCGGCGATGAGATGACCCTCACTGCAATGGTCGAGCGTCATATTCAATCCAAACTCTTTGGCAATGCGAATCGCGGTGAATATATCATCCACGCGGTGCACATGTGCTTTTAGGGGAATTTTCTTTTCAAAGACAGGGCGCCACGCCTCATAATGAAGGCTATAGTCCGTCTCATTCCGACTGTATTTCTCCAGATAATCCCTCGCATTTACGAGCTCATTTCTGAGCAGTCCTGCAATCGCCATGCGCGTTACAGGCGAAGTATTCATTCCTGCATAGTTAACTTTCGGATTTTCACCAAAAGCAATTTTCATCGCAGAGGGGAATTTCAGAATTAAATCGTCAATCCGTCTTCCGCTTGTCTTTATAACGGCAAACTGACCACCGACAACGTTAGCGCTGCCGGGGCCGATATTTGCCGAAGTAATGCCCGCCCGCACTGCATCCGCAAACGCTGCATCCATGGAGTTAATAGCATCTATGGCTCGCAGCATCGGTGTGACAGGATGTACTGTCTCGTTGCAGTCATCGCCCTCCTGTCCTTTTTTTTCTTCCGTGATGCCCATATGGCAGTGCGCTTCAATAAGACCTGGCATTACTAAGTGATGGTTCACATCTATTTTTATGCAATCCGCTGATTCAGGAAGTTTTATGTCAGGAGACACCTCGAGGATTTTTCCGTTTTTTATCAGGATACTACCCTCGAAGATATCTTCCTTATACTGTCCGCGTATTGTGTCACTCATGCTGCGGATTGCCGCATTTTTCAATAATAGCATTTTGTTACCATGCCCCTTCTGTAATTAATTTTTTTGAAATTAATTTCTGTTGAGTGGATCAATGGGCACTCCGTCCTTTGTGAGTTTATAGTAGATATTGGCTCCCTCTTCGGTGTAATAGATTGTCGGTTTTGCAATTTTTCCGACAATATCGCCGGCAGAAACCCTGTCGCCTGGCTCTAAGCTGATATCGGTAAGCTGTCCGTAGGTAAGCGCGTATCCGCTTCCCAAATCAAAACGAATTGTGTTTCCGGTCTGTGAGTCATAGTAAACATCTGTTACAATACCGTCTGCTGCCGCAGTGATTGTCTGTCCCTCACTTGCCGCAACAATAAGCGCCGGATTATAGTGATACTGCTGCATTGTAGTGTGATATACTGCCTTGTCCATGCTGTAATCCATCAGCACATCCCCGACAACCGGAAGTGCCAGTGCCGCCACATCGGAAAATGTAAGTGGAGTGTCTTCCTGGCTGCTTTGGCCTTTTCCGTCCATAAATACTGCTGCCTTATCCGTACCTTCGATTGCCTTGTCCTGTCTTGTGTTTTCAACCTGCCCAGAGTTTACTTCTGTGAACGCAGGGTCGACATCCATATCGTTATTGTCACTCAAATCGTACATATCGTCATCTACGAATCTGGAATCGCCATTCTTTCCCCCTCCGAGATCCGACTCTGCTTTACCTGATACAAATCTGGTATCCGCCAGACCGGCGCCGCCTTCCTCTGATGTAATGTTTTCAGGACTGCCGCCCTGCTCAAGCTTTGCAAAATCTATTCGATTTTCTTCTTTTTCCGCGTCGCCCTGCGATGACATGTACACGCCCGCAAGAGTAAGTGCCGACAACACAAATACTGATGCTGCAATGATACTGATCTTTTCTTTCTGCAAGGCAGGACGTTTGTTATTTCGTCTGTTCATCCTTTCCCTCCATTTCCGGCAAGCCATACGTTTTTGCCTGTACATAGCATTGACTCGTTGAAAGGATTTTATGCAGACATTTTACTCGTAAATATTTACCTTTATATCGCCAAAAAAGTATTTTAAAATTTCGTAAAAGTCCATGCCCTGCTGCGCAAGTTCATAGGCATAATTCAGCGAAAATCCATTTCCGTCGCCCGCCTCTGACACAAGCATTCCCGATGCGGATGTGGTAAAAAAAGGAGCGGCGATTACCCTGTTTTCTCTTGTAATCACCGCTCCTTTTGTCGCCTCTGCCGCCCTTTGGAGTTCCTTTAACCGGATGCCCTTCTCATCGTCTGACCGTACATCTGTATGTATTTTATAAAAAGTTGTTTTTTCCAGTTTTATTGTGTCATATTCTAGTATGTCCGGACATTGCCCGGACTCCCAGGCATAAACGATATTGCTGCGGCATACTATGGAAAGCGCCTTGAGGTACTCCTGCTCCGGGTCACGCACGGCATCCACACCCGCGATAAAATCCTCCGAAGTGCTAAATACGATGTCCTCCGGTATCATTCTATACATGACTAGCTCGGTAAATTTTTCCGGACTATAGTAAAAGATTCCAATATCCTCGTCCACAGCGACCGCAAAGCACTCGTCTATAAAACTCACATCATCCGGTTCCTGTTTCCATACACTCTTGTCCGGCTTGACAAACATAGTGCCCACCAGAGGAATGCAGACGATAAACGCAATCACCTTTGGTATTCTTCTCAAAATTTTAATCATACACTTTTCATAATAAGGAACTGTTATACACTGCGCATGCTGTTTGACATCAATTCCAAAACAATTATTCATCCTTATTATAAGTATTATGCAGAATTGTCAATCCTATTCGTAATAATTATCAATTCTTTTTTCAGTTTCGCACAGTCAGTCTCTTTGTTATCTTGTCAAAGATAACACTGCACACGATAACAACCGTATTGTCAAAAACAACTGCAATCACAAGACACACAACAACTGTTGCCAAAACGCTTGCCGCAATCCCCCCAATACAGCCAAAGCGCAGTGCAGTAATGTGCAGCCTGCCCTGTACCACCACAAACAGCGCATACCAGTGTATCAGGATAATCGAATAACTATACTTCGCGCACAGCCGTACCAGCACATTTGACTTTCCCCGAAATTTGTCCTTATTTGCCTGAAACAGGGTAAAAATTCCACAGGCCGTGACAACCATTGTCGGTGTGCCGTTGTACACATAATTCATCCATGACGCATCACGGAAAACAGCTGACACCATGATTAGATACGATACCACCGCAGCGAGCATAATCAGTCGGTTTCTTCTCGATGCGCCAGCAAACTCATTCTGTCTGGCCAGGATGAATCCCAGCAAAAAGATGCCCTCCCAGCCCGCAAGAAATGTGGATGCGCCAAATGTCATTCCAAATAGCGGCAGATAGGTTGTCAGCATATTCAGAACAACGATGACCCCAGCAAGCGAAAAGAGCAGCCGGTCGCCCATATGCTGCATCATTATACGAAAAAACGGTGTCACAAGATACAGTGATACAATCGTGTAAATCAGCCAGAGATGCGGACCTGCATCCGGTGCACCTGTCACAATCCGCTTCAGAGAAGCAGTCACATTTGTCGGCGGCAGAAACTGAACTTCGTTGTTCAATGACAATATCAGCAGATAATATGCAATCATTGGGATAATGACTTTGGATGCCCGTCTGACATAAAAAGTTCCAACCCGTTCTTCCTGTTTCCCCTTTGTGTCCAGAAGCAGCGTTCCCGACAGCATTACATATAGCGGATTGCAGCTCAGCCCCAGACTCAGCCCGCAGACAAGCACAAACTTTTTCCAGCTAGTATCAGCCAGATCCACCATCGGCGAGCAGGTGTGTGCCAGTATAACAAATACTGCCGCAAGAATACGCAGATAATCAAGATAAACTTCCCTGTCCTTTGCCGGTTCCGCACCCAGAAAAACGTTTTTGACATACCCTGCTGCCGTGAATCCGCCCTCCCTGATGCGCACGCCATGCGCCCAGAAAATCAGGCAAAATCCGACAGTCACTGCCGGAAAAAACCACAGGCAAGTATTCAGCGTTTCCCCTGACACATACGCCGTCACTTTCATCGGATCGCTGCACCCTGTTATCCCGGCAAGCCGGAAATCTCCGTCTATATCCAGCCGGAGTGCACAGTACGCTCCTTGTGGTATCGGAAGCAGCAGACGGGTTTCACCCGCCTTCAATTCACCTTTGACAGAATTCTTCTCCGCATAGCTTTCCCAGTCTTTCGCATAAAATACCTGCACCGGAAGCAGATTATCCCCAAATGTTTCAAAATCAATCGCAATGCCGCCAATCGGTGTCTCTGCCGGCAGGGTCAGCATCAACTGCGGATCCTCCCCAGTCACATGAAAATCCTTGCCAACTGCTGTAAAATTCATCCCATCCGACTCAGGAGGAGCAGTCACTTCATACCCGGAAACTTCCATCTCACAGACTGACAAATCTACCAAAGATCCCTGCAGCTCATAAAGATATGCCAGATTCCGGTAAACCGTAATTCCAAGTGCCGCGAAAATCAGTATGCCCAACAGCAGATATGCACTTTTATCTTTCAAACTTTTCACAATTATCCTCCGCTTTAAAGCTATTCTTCCCGTTCTTTTATCATGATTTCCATTGCCTGCCTGTCGTTGGTCAATTCTACTTTTTTGTGTTTTCCACCAAATTCCCCGTCGAGTGTCCACGCAACATCATCCGCTGACTCCACAATCAGTTTTCCCGATTTGAAACTATACATATATGCTGTGTCAATATTCTGTATCGCAAGCGCCGCAAGAATCGAATTAAGTTCCATGGGATTTTTGGGCATCTTGATAAGTGTCACCTCAAACAGACCGTCATCCAGCGCAATCTCTCCCTTAAAAACATTGCCTGCGATACTCTTAAAGCCTCCTACCGAATGGGAGTTTGTGACCATTCCAAAAATAAATTCATCCTCAATCACTCTGTCTTCGCCAGTTTCTGACACATATGTCACTTTCAGGTGGTTAGATTTTATATTCTGCAGATGCTTTACACCCTCTAAAAGATACGCCATATGCCCCAGCATGTTTTTCATTTCCTGCGGTGTTCCGTATGAAACCTCCGTAAATAACCCAAATGCCGCAATATAGACAAACACATCATCATTAAAACGCCCGATGTCACAGGAGAATGCCCTGCCGCCCACCACGATCTCTGCTGCCTTTTTCATGGCAGACGGGATTTTAAGACTATTTGCAAAATCGTTGGTGCTTCCCGCCGGGATATATCCAATCGTCGTCTTAAAACCCGATTCTGTCATGCCTGTGACAATCTCGTCAAGCGTTCCGTCCCCGCCGCTGCACACTACAAGGTCATAACCCTTCTTTCGCTCGCGCATAGTCTTTCTCGCGTCACCCCTGCACTGGGTCGGATGGACTGTCACTTCGTAGCCAGACTTTACAAGAATATCTACAATGTCCAGAAGATTGTTTTTTATCAGCCCTTTTCCAGAATGTGGATTTACGATAAACAATGCCTTTTTTAATAATGTATTCCCACTCATCAGTCACCTCTGAGCTGTTCCGCCAGCTCACTCAACTTTCTTAACCTATGATTTACGCCAGACTTTCCAACATTGGGCGTGAGATACTGCCCCAGCTCTTTCAATGTGGCATCCGGATACTCCAGCCGCAGCTCAGCAATCTGCCGCAGATTCTCCGCCAGATTGTCAAAGCCGTAATGTTCTTTGATATATTGTATGTCTTCAATTTGCTTTGTTGCCGCATTAACCGTCTTGGTAATGTTCGCTGCCTCGCAGTTGACTTTTCTGTTAATGGCATTTCTCATGTCCTTTAATATCCGCAGATTCTCAAGATTCATCAGCGATATATGCGCCCCAATCACATTCAGGAGCGTGGAAATTTCCTCGCTCTCCTTGATGTACACAACCTGGTATTTTTTTCTCGCCACAATCCGCGCCCTGATATCGAAAACCATCATCGTTTCCACCAGCTGCTCCGCCTGCTCTATATCACCGCACACAAATTCCAGGTGATAACCTTTCTCCGGATTGCTCATAGAGCCAACGCTTAAAAATGCTCCACGCAAAAACGCGCGTTTGCAGCAGAGACTTTTTATAATCAGGGCGTCTACAGTAGTATCGCCTTTTTTGTACTTGATGGTCTGCAAAATTTTTTCATCGTCTTGATTTGCCGAAAATAATTTTTCAAGGAGCAGGCTGCATCTGTCAGCCATATGCGGATTGTCCGACTGGAGTCTCACCATAAGCGCTCCCGAATCCGCCTTTACTGCCCCTGCGTAAACGACAATTGCCGCAAGTTCTGCAATCTGGCAGTGTCGCGCAGGGCTTTCCACTTTCGCAAGCTCCTCTTTTATATCCGCTGAAAAAGACATCCTAAGCCTCCAATTTACTTTGTATCTCTGTGTCGAAGCGTGAGCCCGTAATCTCCCTTGTCTTTCAGCCGCCTGTACAGTTCACCGGCAAGCGTCACGCTTCTATGCTGACCGCCTGTGCACCCAATTGCTATCACAAGCTGGTATTTTCCCTCACTGATATAATTTGGAATCAGGAAATTCACCATATCTGCCAGCTTGTCCAGAAACATATGGGCCTCCTGAAAGCCCATGACATAATCCTGCACTTCTCTGTCGAGACCAGTTTTTTGCTTGAGATCATCAATATAAAAAGGATTGGGCAGAAACCGGACATCAAACACCAAATCCGCATCCTGCGGAATGCCATGCTTAAATCCAAACGACATGACATTTACCATCAGGCTGTTATACGCCTGATTACTGACAAAGATTCGATCAAGCTCCGCCTTGAGTTCCCTCGTCAGCAAGTTTGTTGTGTCTATCACATAATCAGCTGCCTGCTTTATACTTGCAAGCAGTGCCCTCTCCCTCGTGATACCGCTCATGAGATCACTGTCCACGGAAAGCGGATGGATGCGCCTTGACTCCTTGTAACGCTTGAGCAGGACATTGTCAGCCGCCTCCAGAAAAAGAATTTCAAAAGTGTACGTCTCCCGCAGACGTGCAATCAGCATATTGACGTCCTCAAAGGACTGGTCTGCCCTGACGTCCAGTCCCAGCGCCACCTTCTGAATCCCGTTGTCCGGCATCGCCAGAAGCTCCATAAACTTCTCAATCAAGGGCACCGGCATATTATCCGCACAATAATATCCGGCATCCTCAAGCATTTTCATTGCAGTGGACTTTCCTCCCCCGCTCATACCGGTAACAATCACAAATCTCATTATATCCGACCTTTCGTAAATTATCTATTTTCCAAAATCCCCAAGCAGAATGACTTCCGGCTCAAGCGCAACCCCCGATGACTCCTTTACCCGTCTCTGAACCTCCAAAATCAAGGAGTAGATGTCAGCAGCCGTGGCGTTATTCCTGTTTACAACAAATCCACAATGCTTTTCAGACACCTGCGCATCCCCCGCAGCGAATCCGCGAAGCCCTGCATCCTCTATTAATTTTGCAGCAAAATATCCCTCGGGCCGCTTGAATGTGGAGCCTGCGCTTGGATATTCCAATGGCTGTTTTGCACGCCTTTTATCCGCAAGCTCATCCATTTTTGCCCGGATATCCTCCTGACACCCCTCTGTAAGTGCGATAGTCACTTCCAGTACAACCAGCGGATTCTGCAGCATTCTCTCTTTCACAAGACTATGGCGGTATGAAAAGTGCATTTCTTCTGCACTTTTCTCTATAATTTCCCCATCCATTGTCATCAGTCTGACACTTTTTACCACCTGTTTCATCTCTCCGCCGTATGCACCAGCGTTCATGACAATGGCACCGCCGAGGCTTCCGGGGATGCCCGCCGCAAACTCTAACCCTGTAAGCCTGTTTTCACATGCTTTGCGCGCGATAGCCGCGAGGGCTGCCCCCGCCTCACAAACAAGCGTTGTGCCGTCAACGCTGATATGGTCAAACTGCCTTGACATATGGAGTACCACACCTCTTAAACCAGCATCACTGACTAACAGGTTGCTGCCGTTGCCCAAAATATAAAAATCTCTGTTCAGACCGGAAAGTCCCTCTGATTTTAATATTTCAAGCGCTTTTGCAAGCTCTGCGGAATTATTTATTTCCACAAATATGTCAGCTGCACCACCAACCCGGAAGGTGGTGTGAGCTGACATATTTTCATCTGCAAGTATTTGCTCCGGTTCGAATACTGCGGAAAATCTTTCGTGCAAACGCTGTATTGCATCCTGACTTAACCTTGTTTTCAAGTTATAAAACCCCATTCAATATACTTTCTATATTAATCTATTCCAATACAAGCTTTGCTGCGCCGTAAATTCCGGCATCATTTCCGAGTGTCGCAAGCTTGAACTGCGCATCGCTGCAGCCATGGAATACATACTTTTTATAATACCTGGATACATAGTCACAAAGTATCTCCCCTGCCTTTGACACACCGCCGCCGAGCACGATGACCTGGGGATTTACGACACAGGCGATTGCCGCAAGTCCCTTGCCCAGATACTCTCCGAACTCCTCAGCAATTTCACAGGCAAGCGCATCCCCATTCTTTACTGCGTCAAAAACAGTCTTAGCGCTGATCGCCCCTCTTTCTTTCGCCGTCCTGAGTGTACTTTGCTGTGCGGATGCAGCAAGTTTTCTGTTGGCTAAACGCACAACGCCTGTGGCAGAAGCATACTGCTCCAGACACCCATGTCCGCCGCAGCCGCACTCGTCCGGCTCGTCGTCCTTGATATGAATATGCCCAATCTCTCCGCCTGCGCCCGTTGCTCCCGTCACCATCTTTCCATTCACAATGATTCCGCCGCCTACACCTGTGCCAAGCGTAGCAAGCACCATATTGCTGCATCCTTTTCCGCCGCCGCACCACATTTCGCCAAGAGCCGCCACATTGGCGTCATTCCCTGCCTTGACCGGCAATTGCAGCAGGCCGCCGAGGACTTCATTGATATTTACAATTCCCCAGCCAAGGTTGACTGCCTTATGCACCACACCATTATCATCTACAGGACCAGGCACACCTATTCCTACGCCGGTTATGTCGTCCTTTGCAATCTGCCTTTGCGCTATTTTGCCGAGGACGGCGTCTGCGATATCCGGCAGAATCTTACTCCCGCTTTCTTCCTTTCTGGTCGGTATCTCCCACTTGTCGAGCACTGTGCCCTCCGTGTCAAAAAGTCCGATTTTCACTGTTGTACCACCTAGATCTACGCCAAAACAATATTTACCCATTTAACCTTTCCTCCAAACGATTTCATATTCACATGAACTTCCATGCAGCAGCCAGCCTCCTGCGGACTGCACTATTCCTCATCATCCTCACGCGGTCTGGACAGCGAGTTCTGTACGCGCTGGTACAGCTCCTGTGCGGCATTGTAACCCATCTTTTTCTGACGGTAATTGACCGCTGCCGACTCACAGATAATCGCCAGGTTCCGCCCGGGACGAATCGGTATATTATGGCATACAATCTTATTCCCAAGATATTCCGTATAATTTTCCTCAAGACCGAGCCTGTCGTATTTCTTCTCTTTATCCCAATCCTCAAGACGGATTACAAGATTTATATTTGTGGTGTCCATAACGCTCTGCACACCGTAGAGCGTCTTTACATCAATGATACCGATGCCACGCAGCTCTATGAAATGCCGCGTAATATCCGGCGCAGATCCTATCAGGGTATCATCGCTGACCTTTCTGATTTCTACGACGTCATCGGACACCAGGCGGTGGCCTCTCTTAATCAGTTCCAGCGCAGCCTCGCTCTTTCCAATGCCGCTCTCTCCGGTAATCAGCACACCCTCACCATACACATCCACAAGCACCCCGTGTACAGAGATACACGGCGCGAGTTTGACATTAAGCCACCGGATAATTTCCGCCATAAATGCGGATGTCGGTTTCTCTGTTATCAGAAGCGGGACATTGTTTTTGAGCGCCGTTTTCATAAACAGCTCGTCGGGATGCAAATCCCTGCAGAAAATAATACAGGGCGTCTTCTCGGAAATAAGCCTGGGGTACACGTCTTTCTTTTTTTTCTCAGAAAGATTTTCCATGTAAGAATATTCCACAAAACCAATAATCTGGGGCCGCGTCTCCTCAAAATGTTCAAAATACCCCGCCAGCTGAAGCGCCGGTCTGTTGATATCAGGTTGATGAATCTTAATATTCTCCACATCAATCTGTGGTGTGAGGTTTTTGAGCTTTAACTTTTCTATTACTCTTTCAATACTTACACTTGCCATTTGTTTTACCCCTGTAACTATTTCCTATGTAAAATAATTACTTTTGCCTTTCCTGTTTTTAATATTTATATCTTACCATATAACGCAATTGTTTTCCACAATACTTTCATAAAAAGTAACAAGAAGTTAATATCCAAATTTGTGCCGAAATCTGACAAGGCGTGAACAGTGACCGCAAGAAAAAAGCATCCCCCTGAATCAATTTTCATTCAAGTGATGCTTTTGTCCTGATTTATGTCAATCCGCACAACCTGCATTGCAGCGCCAGACAACTCAATCTATATCCTGCATTCAAGTCACACAAAAAGACGGCTCAATTACTCCCCGATTTATTTTATTTATGTATATTTTATCGCAGCACCGGGCGTTTTTTCAGATTGATGGATGAGTATCCGCAATATGGCTTTCTGTTAAACGCAGCCCTTGCCTCCGGTGCGACACCGCCTGCACTCAGTTCCTTCTCCGTCACTTTCTTATACTCTGACATCTCACTTTCGATGTAGTTTCTAACCAGCTGCATCGCTCCTTTTCCATTCATATATTCCATATGAACTTCCTCCTTTTACACAAGTTTTTCTGTTTTGTATTTTCATTATAATGAAAAAGAATTACGAATAGTGAAGCCCCTTTCTTCATGTCTACTCGATCATATATATATTTATACCACAGTGCCCTATGATTTTCAATATTTTATTGTGCAAATTTTACGATTTATTACAAAATTTTAAAAAATTTATGTATTTGACTTTTTCGGGTGTAAATTGAATCAATGCTCTGGAATTATTTGTAAGAAATAACGTTTTTCCCGTTGTATACACTAAAGTTTCTATGGTATAATGACGATATAAAGGTAAAACCAGTATGGCTGCATCCATGCCGGCTGGTCAGTTGCCATGGATGGAATAATTTTATTGTAGAAAGGGAAGGGATACCATATGAGTTTATCAGGAATTGGAAATAGTAATGCAGCGGATGCCTACGCAGCAACCAGTGCTGTAGAATCAGAAAAAAAGACAGAGTCTTCCAAAGTAGATACTTCGAAGACAGATACCAGTGTAAAAAAAGAGGAGGCTGCGGCTGTCTATGACAAGTCAAAGCTTTCAGAGGATGACAGAAAAGCTATCGTCGCACAGCTCAAGGCAGATCAGGAGAAGCGCCAGACACAGTTGACCGATCTGGTACATAGCATGCTCAATACACAGACCAACACATTTGGTCAGGCAAATAACATCTGGCAGTTCCTCTCAAAGGGAAATTACACAGTTGATGCCGCAACGCAGAAGAAAGCACAGGAAGCTATCTCTGAGGATGGCTACTGGGGTGTAAAGCAGACTTCAGACCGTATCGTATCCTTTGCAACTGCACTTGCAGGCGATGATCAGAAACAGCTTGAAAAAATGCGCGATGCATTCCTCAAGGGTTATAAGCAGGCTGAGAAGACGTGGGGCGGCAAGCTTCCTGACATTTCCAAGAGAACCTACGATGCAGTTCTCGAAAAGTTTGACAGCCTGATGAAACCGAAGGAATCTGACAAGGATATGAGCGTAGACAAGAACAACAATGCATCTGCTGACAAGAACAATACGGTTACCACAACAGAAGACGGAACAGTTGTTGCAAAATAGTATACAGTATACAAAAAGGAATACCACAAAATGGTATTCCTTTTTATTGTATTTCATCTATTTTACAATCAATAACTTATCCCCAGGTTTGATTTCATCCGTTGTCAGGTTATTCATTTCCTTGATGCGTTCGACACTAACATAATATTTCTTGCCAATCTGCCAGAGCGAATCCCCCTGCTTCACATAATATATCGCAAATCCCGGAAGTTTTTCCAGCGCATCTGCATTAATTGGTGCGATTTTTAACTCTGTGAGAATGTCCTCGCTCTTTGTATTATATAGAAGCATTTGTACATTCATGTTCCCTCGCCACTCAAGCTGTGAGCTGTCCTTGATGCTCACTGTCTGCTGTGGTATCTGTATAGAAACCGAGTACTGCTCAATCTGGCTTTCATCTACTTCCGGAAGCTCTTTCACCACCTCAAACGGCACTACAGCTTTGACAGGATAAAGTCCTGCTCCCTCTTCATTTGAAGCATAAAGCACCTGTAAGTCAACTTCCCCCGAAAGGCTTACCTGGTTATCCCTGAACATGGCCTCCTGCAGTTTCGCCTGTGCATCGCAGTGGCAAACCTGTAAAATTTTAGGATCCGCATCCTCAAGCTTAATACTGCGCGTAAGCTTTTCCTCTGTGTTGAGCTCCATACACAAATCGCGGAACTGTCTGGTGTCAATTTCGGTCTGTACCTCACAGCTCACTCCGTAAACGTCCGCCACAATGGAGGTATTCTCCCGTTCGTACAATTTGATTTCAAGCTCAACAGTCATTTCCACCCCAATCAGCCGGAGCTCGCCGTCCGAATCCTCCCTGATTGTGATTTCCTCATGTCCTACTTCATATGAGACATCGGCAGTCATGCCCTCCCTGCTGTTCTGGCACTCGACACTTCCGTTAAAGGGAACCATTGTCTCATACCAGTTTATTTTGTCGGTCGCGTCCTCGCGGTATACGATAAAGATGTTTATCTCGCCGGTTACGCCCATTTTTTCATCCATCGGGCGGAAACTGATGCTGCTGATTTCAGCATTTTTCCAGAGCGTCACGCCGATATCAGGCATTCCTGCAGGCAGGTGCGTCTCCTCATGAATGCGCAGCAGGTCTCTTTTCTTGACAATGGTCTCAAGAAAATCGAGGCTCTTTTTTCTGTATTCAAGCCTTGATTCCAGACTTTTCCCTGTGTCATTATTTCCTGTATGGTCAAGCTCCACACACAGTTCTTCCGATATACTTTCCTCCACTCTCGGCTCTAGCGAAATCACAGACTGTATACTGAGTTTTCTCGAGTTGATAATCTGTACACGCATATCTTCCAGATTGGTTTTGCAGATTACCCTGTCCTGCCCCTCAAGCTTGTCGAGATAAATTTCCTCCATAAACGGTACTTCCCCGTCCATGCCTGCAAGTGTCCTGTCCTCTCCGTCTGTACGGTACAAAATCTGGTAGCACAGGCACCCTTTTACCCAGATTTTGTTCATCCCTGTCTTAATCTCATCTACCTTAATTTTTCCACAATCGTATATCACTTTCGCCACATCCGGCTTCACATCCGGCACATTGATATCCATCTCCAATGGCACCTGCAAAAGCGCCTTTGACTTTATCCGCTCAGTATGAATATTTTTCTTCAAAAGCTCCATTTGACCCCCATTCCTGCACCTGCGAACTTGTGCCATTGCACAAATTTGTCATATACATTTTATTGACTTTATGATAATAAAATGTATGTGCACAAGGGGCTGTTTATGACTTTTGCCGCTTCTTTATTTCACTGCCCCGACGATATCGCTTAAGTTTTCAATATTGTACCGGCGCATGTACTTCTCGATACCCTCTACAACCTCGGCTGTCGTGTAGGGATTCACAAAGTTCATGGCTCCGACTGCAATGCCTGTCGCACCTGCAAGCATAAACTCAATGGCATCCTCCGCGTTTGCAATGCCGCCCATGCCGATAATTGGTATCTTTACTGCATTCGCTGCCTGATAGACCATACGCACGGCTACCGGTTTGATTGCAGGTCCCGAAAGTCCCCCTGTCTTGTTCGCCAGTGCAAACGTTCTCTTATGAATATCTATCTTCATGCCGGTGATGGTGTTAATCAGCGAAATGGCATCGCTTCCCGCCGCCTCCGCCGCCCTTGCCATCTCAGCAATATCCGTGACGTTTGGTGACAATTTCATGATAATCGGCTGTTTCGCCTTTGCCTTAATCTCTTTTGTAATGTCAAACAGGCACTTTGGATCCTGCCCGAAGGCGATCCCCCCATGCTTGACATTTGGACAGGAGACATTGATTTCAAGCATATCAACAGGCTGATCACCCAGTTTTTCTACAACTTCAACATAGTCTGACGCAGAACGTCCGCACACATTCACAATGATTCGCGTGTTATACTGTTTTAAAAACGGAATATCCCGCTCGATAAACACATCTATTCCGGGATTCTGCAATCCGATTGCATTCAGCATCCCTCCATAAGTCTCCTGCACGCGCGGTGTTGGGTTCCCCTCCCACGGCACATTTGCCACACCTTTTGTCACAACAGCGCCAAGACTGTTTAAATCTACAAACTCGGAATACTCCATGCCGGATCCAAATGTTCCTGATGCGGTCATAACTGGATTTTTAAATGAAACTCCTGCTATCTTTATCTGTGTATTTAACATCTTACAAACATTCCCCCTTCTATATCTCGACATCCTGCGCCGCATAGACTGGTCCGTCGGTGCAGATCCTTGCGTTGTTTACATGTGAATGATGGTCAGCTTCCCTTGTCTTTACGACACATCCAAGACACGCGCCGACGCCGCATGCCATTCTTTCCTCAAGTGAGATATATGCCTCCATCCCCTTTTCGGCGGCATATTTTTTGACTGCGCGGAGCATTGGCATCGGACCGCAGGCAAAAATCACATCCGCCTCAAGTCCCTCCGCCGCAATTGCATCCATGACATTTCCCTTTACGCCTGCACTGCCATCCTCTGTGGCGATATGCACCCTTCCATATCGCGACAAATCCTCTGACAAAAAAAGCTCTTTGTCACGATATCCGGCAATGATATCGACAGCTGCTGCCTGTGCTTCATTTTCCGGATTTTCTGCCAGTTTTTTTGCAAGCTCAAGCATGGGCGGAATGCCAATGCCGCCGCCGATCAGAAAGACTCTTTTTCCATCTGCCTTTTCCAGCGGAAACCCGTTTCCAAGCGTGCCGAGTACATCAATATGGCGCCCTGCCTTGTACCTCGCAAATTCTGCCGTTCCCTTGCCTGCCACACGGTAAACAATCCGGATTCTGCCATTTTCCCTGTCAGCCTCACAAATACTGATAGGACGCGGCAGGAGCGCTGACTTGTCATGTGTGTAGACGCTGATAAACTGCCCCGGTCTTGCCTGCGAAGCAAGTGATGTGGTAATCCACATATCATAAATATCTGTTGCAATCTCCTGCTGCTTGTAGACTACTGCGGTCTCTTTCTTTTTCTTGTCCAATTTGCTCTCCTCCCATTTTACATTTGTTCGAAAAAATCATCCGAATGACTCGGATGATTTTTCTTCATATTTCATATTTTATTTCCCAATAAAATCCTTGACCTGCTCATACACGCCCTTTGCGTCGAGCCTGTACTTCTCAATCAGAGCTGCTGCCGATCCGGACTCGCCGAACATATCCTGCATACCAATCTTGTAGACTGGTGTTGGGCATGATTTACAAAGCGCATCACAGACTGCACTTCCCAGACCGCCTATCACAGAATGCTCCTCGGCAGTCACTACCTTGCCGGTCTTCTTCGCTGATTGAATGATAATTTCTTCGTCCAGCGGCTTAATCGTACAGATATTGATAACCTCTGCACTGATTCCGTCCTTCTCAAGCATCTCTGCCGCTCCAAGTGCAGAATCCACGCAGATACCTGTCGCTACAATCGTGACATCTTTTCCTTCCTTTACAATGGTTCCTTTACCAATCTCGAATTTATAGTCAGGTCTGTCGTTGATTACAGGCACTGCTGCACGCCCAAAGCGGATATATACAGGTCCCTCATACTCCACTGCCGCACGCACTGCCGCCTTTGCCTCAACATCATCAGCAGGACACATTACAACCATTCCTGGAATCGTGCGCATCAGCGCGATATCCTCGTTACACTGGTGGGAAGCGCCGTCCTCACCGACTGTAATGCCCGCATGTGTCGCACCAATCTTTACATTTAAATGCGGATATCCAATCGAGTTTCTGACTTGTTCAAAAGCACGTCCTGCTGCGAACATCGCGAATGAACTCACAAATGGAATCTTTCCTGCAAGTGACAATCCTGCTGCCACGCCTGTCATGTTTGACTCTGCAATACCACAGTCAATATGTCTGTCCGGAAATGCTTTCTTGAACACGCCTGTCTTGGTCGCTGCCGCAAGGTCAGCGTCAAGCACTACCAGATCGGGGTTTTCCTTACCTATTTCAACGAGAGCATTCCCATAGCTCTCTCTTGTCGCTATCTTTTTAACTTCTGACATCATTTACCTCCTGTTATTCTATCACAAAGAACGCCTGCTCCCAGCGTTTTTCCAATATGAAGCTTTATAATTGCTCCCCTATTCTCTCCAAGTCCGCCATCGCAACAGCATATTCCTCATCGTTCGGAGCCTTGCCATGCCAATCGGCGTTTCCTTCCATAAAGGATACACCCTTTCCTTTTAACGAATGGGCGATGATTGCTGTCGGCATTCCCTTCGTCTCCCTTGCCTCCTTAAATGCTGCACGAATTTTGTCAAAGTCATGTGCATCATCAAGATTGATCACGTGGAAATTAAATGCCTCAAACTTCTTGTCAATCGGGTACGGCGAACATACATCTTCGATCCTGCCATCAATCTGTAGTCCGTTATTATCGACAATAACACAGAGATTATCAAGCTTTCTGTGTCCTGCAAACATAGAGGCCTCCCATACCTGTCCCTCCTGAATCTCGCCATCGCCAAGCAGTGTATATACTCTATAATCAGCGTTGGACATTTTTGCGCCGAGTGCCATACCGCACGCAACTGAAATTCCCTGTCCAAGGGAACCGGAAGACATGTCAACTCCCGGAACATGCTGCATGCAGGGATGTCCCTGTAAGTACGAACCAAGCTTTCTCAAAGTCAGAAGATCCGCAACCGGAAAATAACCGCGGTTGGCAAGTGTAGAGTACAGTCCAGGAGCCGTATGCCCTTTTGAAAGTACAAAGCGGTCTCTGTCCGCTTTCTTCGGATCCTTGGGATCAATGTTCATTTCCTCGAAATACAAGTAAGTAAAGATATCTGCCGCAGATAACGATCCGCCCGGATGTCCTGCCTTGGCAGCATGCACACCGCTCACGATACCCTTACGAACTTCATTCGCCATTTTCTGAAGCTCTAAATTTGTCATTCCTTTTCCTCCTTATGAGCGTTCCTGCGGTTACTGGAACAAGGTGAACAATAACCGCCTGCGCCCTATATCATTCAATCAACAATACCTCTTTCAATTTACCACATTTTACATTATACGTAAATGCGAAAAATTTCATCAGTTTACCTTAATAACTACATTATTTCAATATTTTTACTCAACTTTATTTCCATAATAAGCATTTGCACCATGCTTTCTGTAATAGTGCTTATCCTGTATACGCTGCGGCGCAGGCTCGACATCATGCTTTAACTGTTCTGTGAAAAGCGCCATTTTCGCAACCTCCTCAAGGACTACTGCATTGTGCACTGCCTCCTTCGCATCCCTGCCCCACGCAAACGGTCCATGATTCTTGCAGAGCACCGCAGGAACTGCCATCGGATCCTTGTCTTTAAATGTCTCAATAATCAGGGTACCTGTGTTTTTCTCATAGCCCTCATCAATCTCCTCCTGCGTCAGCACGCGCGCGCAGGGAATTTCACCGTACATATAATCCGCATGTGTCGTACCATAGCACGGAATGGCCCTTCCAGACTGTGCCCAGCTTGTGGCATAGGTACTGTGTGTATGTACGATGCCGCCCACCTCGGGAAACGCCTTGTACAGTTCCAGATGTGTCGGCGTGTCTGACGACGGATTGTATCTGCCCTCTACCTTGTTACCGTCCAAGTCCATGACTACCATGTCTTCAGGCTTTAGCAAATCGTAATCGACACCGCTTGGCTTGATGACGAACAGCCCGCTCTCGCGGTCAATCGCGCTTACATTTCCCCATGTGAACGTGACAAGTCCGTATTTGGGCAAGTCCATGTTGGCTTCATAAACTTTTTTCTTTAATTCCTCTAACATCCCACATTCCTCCTGTTTTTCGGGTAAAAATTTCTTCACATGTTATCAACTGCCGCGCGCTCGATTGCAAGTCCCTTTTTATATCTCTCGATAAAGATTTCAAAGCCTTCCACATCCTTTGCATCCGGCTCCATACGCACTGACTCCTCACCGGCAAATACTCTGTTGTTGAGATAGTCGCTCAATGACTCGTCCGCATCCTTTTTCATCATGTAACTGGCAAGCACCGCGATACCCCATGCGCCGCCCTCGCCTGCAGTCTTCATCACAGATACCGGCACATTTACAGCAGCGGCAACCACCTTTTGACCGACACCCTCTGTCTTGAACAGACCGCCATGTCCAAGAAGCTCATCCAGTGTGACATGCTCCTGCCGGAACAAAATATCCATGCCGATTTTAATCGCGCCAAGCGCCGTGAAAAGATTGACACGCATAAAGTTGGCAAGATTGAATTTCGCATCCGGTGTACGGACAAACAAAGGTCTGCCTTCCTCAAAACCGGTCACATGCTCACCTGAAAAATAACCGTATGCCAGAAGTCCGCCGCAGTCGGCATCTCCCTCAAGCGCCTTTCTGTAAAGCGTTCCATAGAGCTCATTCATATCCGCCTTCTGCCCCATGGACTCCTGAAACTCCTTAAAAATATTGACCCACGCATTTAAGTCGGAAGTGCAGTTGTTGCAGTGAACCATCGCCACAAGGCTTCCGTCCGGTGTCGTCACAAGGTCAAGCTCATCATAGGACTTTGACAAATCCTTCTCGAGAACTGCCATGGCAAACACAGAGGTTCCTGCTGAAATATTGCCTGTGCGCTGCGCCACACTGTTTGTTGCCACCATTCCGGTACCCGCGTCGCCCTCAGGCGGACACATCAAAATTCCAGCCTGCAGCGTGCCTGTCACATCGAGAAGCTTTGCCCCCTCCTCTGTCAGCGTGCCGCCCTTGTCGCCGGAAACCAGTACCTTCGGCATAATGTCTGCAAGCTTCCACCCAAAATTTTTATCCGCTATGAGCTCATCAAACTGGGCAGTCATCCTCCTGTTAAAATCCTTGGTTTCAATGTCGATGGGGAACATACCCGACGCCTCGCCCACACCGAGCACCTTCTCGCCGCTCAGCTGCCAGTGGATATATCCCGCAAGCGTTGTAAAGAAATCAACTTTTCCCACATGATCTTCCCCGTTGAGAACTGCCTGATACAGATGCGCGATACTCCACCTCTGCGGAATATGGTAGTTAAAAAGCGCTGTCAGCTTCTCACTTGCCTCCTGTGTGATCGTATTCCGCCATGTCCGGAAAGGTACCAGAAGCTCCCCTTTCTTGTCAAATGCCATGTACCCATGCATCATAGCGCTGAAGCCAATTGAACCGAGCGTCCTGATTTCCGTGCCGTACTGCTTTTTTACCTGCGCTGCCAAATCCTGATAGCAATCCTGTAACCCCTTCCAGATTGCGTCAAGACTGTATGTCCAGATATTGTTGACCAGCTGGTTCTCCCAGTCATGGTTTCCTATGGCAAGCACCTTATGGTCCTCATCAATCAGTACCGCCTTGATTCTGGTAGAGCCAAACTCAATACCAAGTGCTGTCTTACCGCTGTCAATAGCGCTTTTTCCGTCAAGTCCCATTTGTTATACCTCCTATACAGATTATTCAAGTAACCGTCCGTTTCCCTATATTTATAAGTATAACAATCTAAACAGGATATTGCAAGGTTTTTGTTTACTCATTTCTAAACTATTTTAGTTTTTATGTTACTGTTCACACCTACACCAAAGTAGTGGGAATCATGCGCCAAAATGCTTGCCTTTTAGCATTTTGTGTGCAAAACCTGTTATAATTCACACCTCAATAACTTATAAGCTGATGAAAACTGGCGTTGGTGTGAATTGTAACGTTTTTATTACTGTACGCCCCGTTCCTGTAACAGATAAAAATCCATACAATATTCAGGTGTCAATCCCCTTAAACGCCCATCTGCCCTTGTGATACCGCGCCATACTGACAAGTCCGGTCAGCGCCCAGGTAAATCCTGTTGTGAAAAAGATGCCCCACACACCGATAAACGGAATTTTGGTAAGCGGAACGGCAAATCCGACACGGCCCGCCACCTCCATAAGCCCGTTAATCATGGCAAAGGCAGCGTCTCCCACGCCGTTGAGCACGCTTCTTGCAACATAAATCATACCAAGAAAAAAGTAGAAAAAGCTTGTAATTGAAAGTCCTCTGGCTCCGATAGAAACAACCTCGGAATCCGTCACGAAAATGCTGACGATTGTATCTCCAAACAGCTGACACGGTATCAGCATGACGATACTGACTACAACGACACTCTTAAATCCAGCCTTGTACCCCTGCTTTACTCTCTCTATCTTCCCGGCGCCGATATTCTGTCCAGTATATGTCGTGAGTGCTGTTCCCAGGGAATTATACGGCTGCTGTACCAACTGCTCGATACGTCCAAGCGCTGTGTTGGCTGCAACCACGCTCTCGCCAAAGCCGTTCACAATCCTCTGTAAAAAAATGCATGAAAACGCAATCAGGGCATTCTGGAATGCAATCGGCATCCCCAGCACAAAACAACGTCGTATAATATCGCTGCGCACAGATCTGTTCTCTTTTTTCACGCGAAAGCATGCTATTTTGCGCAGGGCATATAGAAATGCGCCGACTGCCGCCACGAGCTGCGCAATGACCGTCGCGAGCGCAACGCCAAAAACGGACCATCCATATTCAATCACAAACAAAAGGTCCAGGCCAATATTGATAAAACATGAAAGTACCATAAAATATAGCGGTGTCTTAGAATCCCCGAGCGCGCGCAGTACCGACGCCACACCATTGTACGCCGCGATTGCCAGGATTCCTGCACACGACACCCTCATGTAAATAACCGCATCATCAAGAATTGCATCCGGTGTATTGAGCGCCACGAGCACCCACCTTGCCGCAGCGACACCTATTACGCCCATGAGAAGCGAAACTGCCGCCAGCAGGTACAGACCGTTGATAATGCTTTTCTCAACCATATCCATTCTGTCCGCGCCGAAATACTGTGACACCACGACGCCCACACCAGCCGCAATGCCAAAGCTCATCGCAAAAAACAGGAAATTCAGGGATCCGGTCGCACCGACTGCCGCCAGCGCGTTCGGTCCGACAAAGCGCCCCACCACAATCGAATCTACCATATTGTAAAACTGCTGAAACAGATTTCCGATCAGCATCGGAATTGTGAATTTAATAAGAAGCTTTACCGGGCTTCCCTCTGTCATGCTGAATACTGCCTGCTTTTCCATAATTTACTCCTCCGCATTATGATGTCCTATTTTTGTTCTTGAAGCACTATCATATCACGATTGAAAAATAAATCAATGGTATATTTTAATATTTAGAAAAATTTTTTTCAGCAAAAAATATCAACCGCCGCATTCAGCTTTCCCTTGCGCGTTTCACCAGATATTTCCACAAAACGGAATCTGCCAAATCCCCGTACCGACACGGTGTCCCCAGGCTTTAACTGCCCCGCGTTGTTTTCATATACCCTGCCGTTAATCAATACTTTTTTTGCACGGAACAGGTCGACACTGGCGCTTCTTGACAAGTTATAGGCTTTCGCTATAATACTGTCGGCACGCGCGGCGCTTACCTGTACTATCTTTCTCTCCAGATTCGTTATAGTCGTTTCCGGTATATTTTCCGCAATCCGGCAGCTTACGTTTGTATGGCGTACTTTGTCTAAGTTTTCAAGGATATAGGGCGCCATTTTTTCCGCGCAGAACAAAAATGCATGTTTCCCTACAATTATGATATCGCCTAACGTATTCCGTTCGATGCCAAGATTCATCAACGCGCCAAGATAATCCCTGTGGCCTAACACCTCGCCAAACTTTTCGATGAGCGGCGATATCTCAATACATGCTATCGGAAAGTCCTCCTCATATCCGCATAGCTCTGCGCTTCCGAAACGAAGCATCACACGCTCGCAGTCTGCCGTTCCCCCGAACACAGTGACCGGTACATATGAAAGTTCCCGTTCCATCTGATAGTAAATATCAAGCTCTGACGCTGACAAGAATCCAGTAAACAGGTACTGGCTGTTGTTGTATGCCTTGTCCGCAAGCTCCCCCAGTCTTTTTTTCCACAAAATATCTTCTGAATCCATATCCTTTTCCTTTCCAGTATGTAGTTTACTGTTCCATCGCCTGTAAATAATCCCTGTCCCACAATAGAATTTTTAATTTCCGCGCTGCCTGCACTGCCGGTTTTGTAAAGTACTGGTTCGTCAGTACCGCACCGACCATTCTGTCATAATAGTCGCGGCCTGCATAGGCTTCCTGCACTGCTTTCACGCCGACAAGCCCTGTGTAGCGCTTACACTGTATGGCATACGTGACGCCATCCTTCTCTGCAAGAATGTCAATCCCGTAGTCGCCGCTGCTTCGCGTGACCTGCACGTCGACAAATCCGTTGTCCGCAAGCAAGTCTGCACAGTAATACTCAAAGTCAAAGCCGTCCATCTCATCCAGCTCTCTTGTCCTGACATTTTTGCGAAACTGCCTGCAAAGAAGAATGCCTGCGGCAGTAATCAGCACAATGCCCGCCACAACTGCTGCCATTACTAATAATTGTGTATTTACCTGTGAATCCATTTTTCCGTTCCTTTTCTCATATGTTTTGTTCCGAATATATTCAGTGTATCATACAAACGTTAGTTCTTCAATTCATTTTTTGCAGAAATCACTGTAGCCGTTGTTACTGTTCACACCTACGCCAAAGTAGTGGGAATCATTCGCCAAAATGCTTGCCTTTTAGCATTTTGTGTACAAAATCTGTTATAATTCACACCTCAATAACTTATAAGCTGATGAAAACTGGCGTTGGTGTGAATTGTAACTAA
>JAIECJ010000003.1 GCA_029068555.1 Lachnospiraceae bacterium | reverse complement strand
AGGATGCAAGGATCAAACTGGCTAGGCTGTATCCCAATATAGTTTAAAAACTAGCCGGATGGAGTACTAGAGCGTGTGCATAAAAAGCACATGAGCGTTACCAGACTGGCAGCGCTCATGTTATGTTCACTCTAAATTCTGTTTTCATTCCATTTATTCGACTGAAATTGCCTCTGTATACATTGCTCCCAAATCGGCAACAGTTCCGTCATCTAGCATTTCCTCAATAGATTTGTTAATCTTGTCAAGAAGCTCCGTGTTTCCTTTTTTCACTGCAATGGCATACTCTTCCGACTCAAATGCCGAAGCATCCTCCACAATCTTGAGCCCCTCGTTGTCACCCACATACTTCTGCGCGGTTGCCGAATCAATTACAACTACATCGCACTTTCCGTTTACCAGCTCCATAATGGCATCTGTTCCCTTTTTGAACGCCTCGTAAGGGTAACCCATATCTTTCACGCAAATCTCGCCGGTATACCCTTGGATAACGCAAATCTTCTTGTCCGCCATATCAGCTGCTGACGTAATATCAGAATCTTCTTTTACAATCATAACCTGTGTTGCAGTGTAGTAAGGCGTAGAGAAATCAGCTTCCTCTTTTCTCTCATCGGTTACTGTCATACCTGCAATGGCTGCATCAATCTGACCATTCTGCAATGCAACCAGCAGTGAATCAAACTCCATGTTTTCAACTGCCGCTGTCATGCCGTTCATCTCGGCTATCTTTTTTGCAATCGCCATGTCAATACCATCATACTGATCAATCACGCCACTACTTGTCACAAACTCAAAAGGCGGGAACTCCGCATTTGTGCCAAATGTAAGTGTACTACCTGTCTCTGGCGCTGTCTTGGCATCATTCTGACTAACTGCCGCCAAGTCTGTTGCAGCACCATCGTTTGTTGTGTCTGTACTGCTGCTGCATGCTGTAAAGACAGCTGTCATCATTGTCATGGCAAGCACAAGCGCTGCTTTTGTTACTTTTTTCATAATATTCCTCCCTATCATAAATTAAAAATGAGTAGATTTGTATATATTAAGCCATTTGGCATAATATCACACATCGTTATGTAAGTATTACAGAACCTTGCTCAGAAAAAGCTTTGTCCGCACATTCTGGGGATTGCCAAATACCTCATCAGGTGTACCGCTCTCCATAATCATACCCTGGTCAACAAAAAGAACCCTTGATGCAACCTCCCTTGCAAATCCCATCTCATGAGTGACAATTACCATCGTCATGCCAGACTTCGCCAAATCTTTCATAACATCAAGAACCTCACCGACCATTTCCGGGTCAAGCGCTGATGTCGGTTCGTCAAAAAGCATAATCTCCGGATTCATGGCTAACGCCCTTGCAATGGCAACACGCTGCTTCTGACCGCCGGACAACTGCGCAGGATAAGCCTGTGCTTTTTCCCCCAGATTGACACGCTTTAGCAGCTCATGTCCCTTCTTAACCGCATCTTCCTTTGTCATTTTCTTCAAAAGTACCGGTGCAAGTGTGATATTGTCCATAATTGTCAAATGTGGAAAAAGATTAAACTGCTGAAATACCATCCCCATTTTTTGCCGCACTTCATTGATATTGACTTTCGACGTATTAATCAGCTGATCATCTACATAGATTTCCCCCTCCGTTACATCCTCAAGCAGATTCAGGCATCTTAGGAACGTGCTCTTGCCAGAACCCGAGGGACCGATTACTACGACAACCTCACCCTGAGAAATATGTTCATCAATACCGTTCAACACAGTCAAATCGCCAAACTTTTTATGTAAATTTTTTACTTTTATCATGTCACATTCCCCTTCTTACCGGATATCGGATTTTCTCAGCACTTTTTCTATCCTTTGAAACAGCAGCGTCAGTATTTTAATCAACACATAATAAATAACTGCCGTTCCAATAAGCGGCATAAATGCAACAAACGTAGCACTCTTGATAAAATCGCCTGCTTTCTGGATATCCATCAGTCCCACATAGCCAACAATCGCCGTTTCCTTGATAAGGACAATAAACTCATTGCACAATGCCGGAAAAATATTTTTTACCGCCTGTGGAATGACGATTCTCGTCATTGTCTGAAAAGCGTTCAGCCCTAGTGACCTGCCGGCTTCTGTCTGTCCGTGGTCCACGGACATGATACCTGCCCTGATAATCTCCGACACATAAGCTCCGGAATTAATTCCAAACGCAATCGCCGCAATAATCCACTTGTCCAAATCCACAGTGGCAAAGACAACAAAGTAAATAATCATTAACTGCGTGACAGAAGGCGTTCCACGTATGATACCTGTATAAAGATTCCCGAAAAATTTAATGGGTTTTCGTTTTGAGAGATTGCACAGCGCAATCAGCATACCAATCAAAATACCGATAACAACTGCCAGAAGCGATACCTTTATGGTCACACCGATACCGCTGACCAAAAGCTTGTAACGGTCCTCCCTGATAAAGCACTTATAAAATAAATTCGAAAAATTAGAGACCCACTCCTGAAATGCTGTCATCTACCTGCCATCCTTTCTTCTGTTTGTGAGGTTCGTGAATGCATGCGTGCATTCTTCTCGCCAGCGCGTGCCTGAAAGTGCTTTCCATCAAATGCACCTCACAGCTCTCAGACACGCTCTATCGCCCATTTTATCATAAAGATGTCAAGTTGAAAAGTCTTTTTTTATTCAATTTTCATAGCGTTTTTGCTTGTCAATGCGCCAGCATATCCTCGATAAATATTCCATATCCCTTCGCGCTGTCCTGAACAAGTACATGTGTGACAGCACCCACAAACTTGCCATTCTGGACAATCGGCGCCCCGCTCATCCCCTGTACGATTCCCCCTGTCAACGATAATAACTCTGAATCGGTAACCAGCAATGATATCTGACGGTTTACTGCATCCTTTCCAGGTGTAAGCTTTGTAATCTCCACATCATAGTACTTTGCCTCGCCGTCTACAGAACACAAAATCTGTGCCGGCCCCACCGTAACTTCTTGCTTTAATGCAATGGGCAGCGCTTCTCTCTCCGCTGTATACTCACTTAACAGTTCTGCATTTGCCACTCCATAAATTCCCTGTATTGTGTTATCCACAATCACACCCGACACCTGATCCGACTTGTATTCTATCACACCTGTAAGCTCGCCTGGATTGCCTCTCTCCCCACGTTTGACGGCGACAATTTCTGTATGATACAGCAATCCGCTTCCAAGTTTTAACAGTTCACCAGTATCCATGTCATTAATTCCATGTCCCAGTGCACCAAACCGGTTCTGGCTGTCAATATAAGTCATTGTCCCAATTCCCTGCGCACTGTCCCGCAGCCAGGCGCCCATTTTGTACACATTGTTTTCATCTGGTTCGGGTTTTACCTTTACCTGTATCAGCTCGTCCTTCCTGGACACCTGGAAAATAATTTCCGCCCCGTTTCCGTTCTCGATATAATCTTTTATCTGTCTTTTATCGTTGATGGCAAAGCCATCCATCGCCGTCAGGTAATCCCCTGACTGTAACTTGTATTCGGAAGGTGCACACTTATCCCCTCCTGCTCCTTCAAAACTGCCTGTATCCACCACCAGAACCCCCTGAGTCTTAACATAGATACCAATTGGCTTCCCAACCGGTGTCAGGGTCGTATTCTCAATAACCTGGATATCCACATCCTTCAACGGTACCAGTCCAAAAAGTTTCAGCCGCATCTGATAAGAACTTGTGTTCTCTCCTGCAACAATTGTCAACGGCTGGTTTAAAGCCAGGATGGTCTCAGAGTCAGTGCTGATTACGCCAGAAGCCGGAATCCGCAAGTTAATCCGTTCGCTTGTCCCAGCTTTGATACTGATTGTGCTCGGCACTGTGCTCTGATAATATGCATAGGTCGCCCAACAGAATAGTCCTATGGCAAATCCCAAGAATATATATAGAAATAAAAGATACCGTATCCGTCTGCTCAGCGCAGTATGTTTGATTTTCCCTGTTTTCATCCATTCACTACCTTATTCAATTGATATCAGACTGTAATATACTATTCCCAATCCAAAACATAGTATATGGATTTTTTTATAAAATAAACGGTACGGATTTTTTTATAAAAAATATCCGTACCGCATTTTATTTTTATATTTTAAATCAATCATCTCCAGAATGTTTTTTCGCAGCAAGCCGCATCTGACGTTTCATTTTTCTCCGTTCCTTCGCCTCTTTTCTTCCTTGCCTGCTCATCAACAAATAAAAGCTGGGCAACAGTAAAAGTATCAGCAGAGTGGATGTAATCAGTCCGCCAATGATAATGAGTGACATTCCTTTCATCATGGCTGCATTTTCATTATTTGTAAATATCATAGGAATCATTGACAAAATAGTCGTCAGTGTCGTCATAAGGATAGGTCTTAAACGAAGCCTCCCACTTTCCATCAGCGCATCATTCAAAGACATTGTTTCCTTCAGCTGATTTGTTGTATCAACATACAAAATACCATTGTTTACCACAATACCTACCAGCATCAGCACACCCATCAGGGATGTCATATTGAGTGTTGATCCAGTTATGAACAGCAGGAAAAAAGAGCCAATCAGACTAAATGGTATACTGAGCATGACCATAAGGGAGAATACTGGCGACTCAAACTGCATTGCCATAACAAGGAATATCAGAAACACTGCCGTTATAATCGCTATGCCGATCGCCATAAACTCTTCATTCATCATCTCAACCATCGTACTTACTGTCTGCCCTACGCCTTCTGGAAACTCTCCGTTTTTCTCTGCAAGGGTCACTGCTTCTGTAATGGCGCTCTGTGCCGTAAACTTGGTCTCATCTGTAGTATATGCCATAATCGAAACCTGATATTTTCCGTCTTCTCTCACAAGCGTATCAGGCACGTCTGAGTAGACAACCTCAGCCACATCTCCTACTGTGACCATGCTTCCCATTGGCGTTGCCATCTCTAAATTCAGCAGTTTATTCATATCGGAATAGCTGTCAGCCGGGTATTCCAGCCTTACCGCATATTCTTTGGTACCAATGGTCATATCCATGACCTCCACACCACTGCTTGCATTATACATCTCGCTTGCCACCTGCACAGCTGTAAGACCTACATTCATACATTTTAGCGGATCAATCTGTACTTTTGCCTGAACGGCATCAGATGTCAGGTTACTTGATGTCTTGATAACACCTGGTGTGTCCATCATAATCGCCTCGACCTGTCTGGCAGCAATCTTGAGTTCATCCATATTATCGCCGCTCATGTCAATCTGTGTACTTGATGTGACACTCATCATGGACATCATTCCGCTCCCTGATGCAGACACAATCACACTCATGTTTGTCATATCCTTGAGCTTCTGGTTATAGATATCCACAAGTTCATTGACACTCTTGTCACAGTCCTCAGCAGGGAAACCCGTAATCGTTGCCGAAGAACCGCTTATCGTCAGATTACACCCATCAAAATCGGGGTCGTCGATAATCATCTGCTCTATAAACTGAATATTCTCATCCATCACCTCAAGGCGGGTACCGGAACGAAGCTCTATGGCAATACTTACATTGTCGAGACCAGTTGCCGACATCAGCTCCGTATCCAACTGGCCTGCCAGCATAAACGACAATACCAGAAGACCAACTGATACCGTCATTACTGTCTTTTTCTTTAACATAATGTGTTTCAGAAGCGCTTTGTACCCATTTCCCACATGACCAACAATTCTGTTCGCAAGTGTATCCTTTTTCTCCTTTGGTCTATACTTCCAGAAAAAAATAGGAATCAGTGTTATCGCGACAATAAGGGATGACATCATCGCAAAGATAATCGTAAATCCAAGTTGCGAGAACATCTGCCCTGCCAGACCTTTCATGGTAGCTAGCGGGAAATACACAACGACTGTCGTAATTGTGGATGCAGATACAGAGGAAGCCACTACCTTCGTGCCGACAAACGCTGCATCCTTATAGTCTGGACGTTCATCCTTTAACCGAAAACAGCTTTCCAGCACGACAATGGATGAGTCTACCATCATACCAATGGCAATAACAAGCGCTCCCATTGTAACAATATTAAGTGAAAACCCCGCAAAACTCATGAAAATAAGCGTAGCGAGAAGAGATATCGGCATGGAACTTCCAACAATGAGACTCGCCTTGAAGTCTCCGAAAAATACAAAAAGCACAATCATTGAAAATACAACACCAAGTACCAGCGTCTCTGCCACCGAACTCAGTGATGATTTAATACTGTCTGCCGCATCATATGCTACCGATATCTGTATTGCCGAGTTCTTAGCCCCTACTTTCTCAATCAGCGACTTGACATGATTTGATACGTCTACCGTACCTTCACTCTGTACTTTTGCAATACCGATACTGATACTGTCATGACCGTTGTAACGGCTGATACTATTGTTTGTCTGAGAAGACATTGATACAGTGGCAATATCAGAAAGAGAGATTGTAGTCCCTCTGGCTGTTATAATAGGAACGTTCTGTAAATCCATAAGATTCTGCGGCTTTGACGATGCAGATGCACTGATACTCTGTGCCCCCTGCTCCACACTTCCTATCGGAATCGTAAAATCCGTCGTTGTAATGTATGTCCGCACATTTGCCATTGTCACACCGTACTGCTGCATCTTATCCTGATGGAGCTGTATCCTGATATAGTCCTGTTCACCACCTGAAACCGTAATCTGGGCAACATCGGAAAGCCGTTCAAGCTCCGGACGAAGTTCATCCTCAACAAACGCGAGTACGTCTGTATCGCCTGTCGAGGTGACTGACAATGTCATCATATCCTGCGCATTCATATCCATCTGAATAATGACAGGATCCCGCGCATCATCAGGCAGCTGCAAAGACGCTGTGTCCACAGCGCTTCTCAGGTCTGCATACGCTTCATCTACATCTGTGCCATATTCATAGGAAAACATGACAAATGACATATTCTCCGTCGTCTGTGATGTCACGGAGTCCACACCAGAAAGTGTTTTTCCGGAATCCTCTATTATTTTTGTAACCAATTCCTCTGTCGTTGCCGGATCCCCACCCTGGTAGATTGTCATGACAAACAACATGGGCATTTCCAAATCAGGTGTCAGCTCCATCTTAAAGCCAAATACAGAACTGATACCAAATACAAACAATGCCAGCACAATTAAAAGTGCCGATACAGGTCTTTTCAGGGCCAGTTTTGTTAAGGAACTCATCGCATATGCCCTCCTATTTCTGTGTGCTTTCTTCAGTATCTGCACGTAAATCCGAAGTCGTCACTTCACTATCTGTTTCTCCCGAAACACCCTTTACAGAAACGTCAACGCCGTCGCGAAGCTGGGCAGACCATGTTGTAATTACCACATCATCGCCTGTGAGTCCCTCTGTCACAACAATATTGTCAATGTCATAAAGACCGGTTTCAACATTTGTTTTCTGTGCCTTGCCATCCACAACTGTATATACATAAGCCTGCGTTCCATCATAATAGACAGAATTATATGGTATGATAACTGCGTTTTTTTCATGGTAGGTATCTGTCGTCACTGTTGCCTTTGTTCCTGACAACAGACTGGCAGTATCACCTGTGACAGCTGCCTTTATCTTAAAGAGTCCGGTCGTCGTATCCAGCGCACTTCCGATCTCTATGATTTCGCCATCATATATCCTTCCATCTTTCTCCAGTGTTATTTTCTGCCCTGTGGAAAAAGTATTCCGTACATCCTCGCTAACATAGTACGTAGCAACCATAGTATTTTTATTGGATATCACAAATGCCGGATTGCTCGATGTCGCAAAATCGTGTGTTTTTACATTTACGGTCTCGACAACCCCTGAAATCGTGGCTGTTATCGTATACGTCTCCAAGCTTTCCTGTGCCTGCTCTATGCCAAGCTTTGCCGCTGATATACTATTCTGCGACACCTTTTTCTGTTCCTCACGAAGCTCCCCGTTACTGATGTTCGTCGAAGTCACTGCCTGACTATAGGAATCATATGTACTATTAATATTGTCCTGAAGTGTCTCAATTGTCTCTTCCAATTGGTCGATTGCGGACTTGTACTGGGCAATTGTCCCTTCCACAGTTTTCACCTCTGTTGCTGCCGTCTGATACCTTTGCATGACTGCCGCATAATCAGCTGCTCCCTGTGGGGTGTTCTTGTCAAACGTATCTGCGTAATCCTTGATTTCATCCACATCTTCCCTGAAGTCGTACTCCTTTTTTAAATCTGCCAGTTCGTCCTCTTTCTTTTTCAGATTGTCCTTCGTTTTCTGCAGGTTATCCATCGCATCTACCAGATTTTCCTGAAGTTTATTGACGCCGTCCTCCGCCTGTGATATATTGCTGTCCGTCTGCATGTCATTCAGCGTCGACGCCCCTTCACCGTAGGAAAGATTGTACGCATGCTGTGCATTATCCAATTGAAGCTGTGCATTCTTCATGGAAAGCTGTGCCAGTGTATCGTCAAGCACTGCAAGCACATCTCCCGCTTCCACAACATCTCCTGCTTCCACCCGTACTTCAAGTACCTCAGCCGTCGTTTTGGGAATCACATAGACAGATTCATCTGGGCTGATGGTGGCAATAAACTTACCCGTAAGCTTAAGTTCACCTATCTCGGGCTTCGCAGTCTCAACAATTGCTACATCCTCAACCGTTTCTTCTGTAATCGTCTGCCCACACCCCCAAAGTGCTGACGCTGACAATACTGTACACATCAACATTGCCAGTTTATGTTGTCTGTTTTTCATAATCTTTCCTCTCCTACTGCATTGAATTTTCCTGACTTTTCATTTTCCGTTCAATTACACCTACATGCTATTTTATAAAAAAAATCTGCGAATTAAAAGAGTATTCGACTTTTTTTTATCTAAGTTTTATTTTTCGGAAATAAATATAAACTTTTTCATCAGATACTTGTTATTTTTGCCTTCTTCTTATTATAATGTAAATGTAATTTTTTCATCACAAGACTCTAAAACATTCTATTGCATGAGGAGGAAATACATGAAAACAAAAATCAAAAAAATGAAAAACCGGATATGTTCCGCGATGGCATTCTGCCTCACACTGTCCGCGCTGTGTGTCGTTCCTGCCACAGACATTTCCGCAAAAGAAAGTATTGGAAACGGTCTGGTTCTTTCCACGGATACTATAACCGTGACAACAGACACTGCCGCAACATTCACTGCCGCACTCGGGGAAGGCTCTGATGCCTCAAGGCTCGCCTGTATTATGACAGACTCAACCGTCGCCAGTATAACACCTGTCGCATATGCCTCCAATGTCGCGGCATTTCAGGTAAACTATGGAAGTGGCGGCTCCACTACTGCCGCCATATATAATGTGGACAATCCGGCAGTGGTTGCATACATGACAATTACTGCCACTCCGCTGATAATGGATATCCCCGCGAGACTTGGCACAAACCACAACAATTATTGCAAGGTTGTAAGCTATGAATTCGTGCCCTATGACTTTACCTATGCTAATTTCAACGACTATAAGTCCACACTGAACATACAATACCAGTGTGCCGCCTACAAAGATGACGAGTACAACCGCTGGGGATGCTATGGTTATTTTTATGATGCAGCCGGAAATGTACTGTCAAAGGTCCACCTTTATGCCAGTTCACTCGCAAAGGACAGAATTTACCACAGCGAATTTAATGTTCCTGTGAACGCTGTACGTTTTTCTATCGAAGGTTTTTAAAAAGGAGCGCAGCTGCGCTCCTTTTTATTCAAATGCTTCTATAATCGTATTAATCAGATTCGTGATTTCCCCTACCGATGTCTCAATGTCATTGTATATTCCCGCGGACTGGTTTGACAAATCCTGCATGCTCTTGGCAACGACTGCAAATCCAACGCCCGCCTCACCGCTGCGTGCTGCCTCAATCGTGGCATTCAGAGAAAGGATTGTCTGCTTCTTGGCAATTCCCTTCAGGTGACTGGTCTTCTCGTTGATTGTCTGCACAAGCTGACCTGACTTTTTGATATCATTCTTTATTGTATCAAATCTTCCTGAATTAATGCTGTTAAAATATTCCAGATTTACAAACTGGTTTATCAACATACCTAACAGCTCTGCTGCCTGCCCTGCATCTTTTTCCGGATGCTCTCTCACTACGACAGCCCCAAGCTTTTCCCTATCAACAATGATATCACAGGAACCGTCATTTTCCCCGACATGAAACTCATTTTTTCCAGCAAGCAATTTTCCATCTTTTCCGACAACCATAACTTCAAACGTTGTAATGCCCGAAAAAGAATTCAGTAAATTCTGTATTCTGCTTAATTCTACATAATCTTTAATTTCCATATGTAAACCTCTCTTTCCCACAAGTAACCATATATATAGTATAACGGAATTTTCAGACATTTTCAATATTTATCGTTTCATTTGTCTAAAAATTAATCTCCCTTGTAAATCATACATCATTCTTTCGTGACACACAATTTCGAAAAGGGAGAAATTAATTATTCACAAACTTCTTTTTGCGTGCTGTACTTATCAGTTCCCTCGCATTTTCCCTTACTGTTTCTGTAATCTCATCACTTCCCAGCATTCTTGCAAGCTCATCCACCATCTCTGTCTCAGTCAGCTGAACGATATCCGTAACTGTCTTATTTTTTACCGCCTGTTTTGCAATCTTGTAATGGCAGTCCGCCATAGCAGCAATCTGCGGCAAATGTGTAATACAGATAATTTGATGACTCTGCGAGAGGGTACCAAGCTTCTCTGATACTTTCCACGCGGTTTTTCCACTGATACCTGTATCAATCTCATCAAATATCATGGTTGGAATTCTGTCCCTCGATGCAAGCACCGTCTTGATTGCCAGCATAATGCGTGAGAGTTCCCCGCCGCTTGCCACATTACCAAGGCTCTTTAACGGTTCACCCGGATTGGTCGAAATCATAAACTCCACATCATCAAAGCCGTTGGACGCCATATCTTCTTTCTTCCGCACCTGTATCTCGAACTTTACATCCATGAAATTAAGGTCTGTTAGCGCTTCAACCATGTCTTTTTCCAGTTTAACGGCCTCCTTGCTGCGGATTTTGGAGGCTTTCCTGCACAATTTTTCAAGATTCTCCTGCGTCATCCGCAGTTCTTCCTCTAGTTTCTCCTGGTAAGCATCTGCATTCTTCAGCTTCTCAATCTTCTCTGCAATCTCGCTTTGGTAAGTCAATACCGCCGAAATACTATTGCCATATTTCAGTTTCAAGTGATTCATAAGATTAAGCCGCTCCTCCATCTGCGCAAACAGTTCCCCATCAAATTCCATGTCAGACATATACTCCGCTATTTCACGGTTAAAATCACTTATCAGCGCATCTATGTTCTCAAGCTCATCGGCAAGTTCACGTGCCCTGTCATCATAGACCTCCACACTCCGAAGTTCCCTTACCGCATGACCGACTACATCTGCCGCAGTCTGGTCACTGTTTCCAGTTAACTGATATGCCTTTGATGCCGCCTCAACAATCTGACGGCTATTTGCCATCCTACGGTAATCGCACTCTAGATCCTCATCCTCACCTTCTGAAAGTCCGGCTTCCTCTATCTCATTAAACTCAAACTCCGCAAGCGATAACTCCTTCGCCTTTGTACCGTCATCGGCACAAAAAGCGACAAGCTCTTTCTTTATTTTTGTGTATTCAAGATATTTATCCTTTATTTTTTCTTTGATATCCGCAAGCTCGTCACCTGCAAAAGAGTCAAGAATTTCCATATGGTTTTTCTTGTACAGAAGCGACTGGTGTTCATGCTGTCCATGAATGTCTATCAAGAGTTCGGAAAGCGCTTTTATCTGTTTTGCTGTCACTGTCTCGCCACATATTTTGAATATATTACGGCTTGGCTGTATCTTTCTCTGAATAATGACAATTCCGTCTTCTTCGATAGGAATCTCAAGAGCCTTAATCTCCCGCTGCATCCCGTCGTCCGTCACCTGGAATACAAGCTCAACAAGTGCATACTCCGCACCTGTCCTTATCATATCCTTATCGGCACGTGCCCCCAGAGCAAGATTGATAGAACCAATAATAATTGACTTTCCGGCTCCCGTTTCACCACTTAAGATATTTAATCCATCCCCAAAATTCACTTCCGTCTCCGATATCAGAGCCAGATTTTTCACATGTAAGCTCACTAACATATTTTCAGTCCCTAACCTTTAATAATCTTGTCTAGTTTTTCCATCACAGCTTCTGTGTCCTCCACTGACTTCACCGCTGCAAATATTGTATCGTCTCCGGCTATGCACCCTATAATCTCCGCAAACCGCATGGCGTCAATTGCGGCCGCAACTGCCATTGCCATTCCCTGCACCGTCTTGATAACCAAAATGTTCTGCGCCATCGCCATAGATACATAGCCATCCCTGAGCACGCGTATATATTTATCCCCAAGCCTGGTATCATCACTTTGCAGTATAATATATTTCTGCCTGCCGTTTCCCGCTGATATCTTTGAAAGCCGAAGCTCTCTGATGTCCCTCGATACTGTAGCCTGCGTGACATCAAATCCCTCCTTGCGAAGGTACGCCGCCAGCTCCTCCTGCGTTTCAATGTCATATTTATTAATCAGTTCTACCACTACCTCATGTCTTTCCCTTTTCATCAAAAAACCCCCGTATCGCTTCCCAACTGCCCATCCATACACCAATTCCTAAAATTTGTGTCTTTAATACACAGCTGTACCTCGAATGAAAATGCAGTTTTCAGGCATTTTCAAACACGCTCTATCCCCTCATCTTTTTATGCAGCGTATCAAGGAAGCTTACCTCGTTTAGTTTAATAATTTTCGTCACCTTGTCAGAACGTATAATTCTGATTTTGTCACCCTCATTCAGATTCACCGGACATCTTCCGTCAAAGCTGGCATCCACCTCCTGCTGCTCCCCCGGCTTACACTGACCGACTTCAATATCAATTACATCGTCTTCTGCAAGTATGATTGTCCTGTTGTTTACCAAAGTATGCGAGCAAACGGGTGTCAGCATTATCAGCCTTGCGCGCGGTTCGACAATTGGTCCTCCTGCTGACAGATTATAGGCAGTTGAGCCTGTCGGTGTGGACACAATCATGCCATCCGCACTATATGTACTCAATAAACGTCCATTCACATAAATATTAAAATTTATAACATGAAGTGCACCTTTTCTATTGATTACGATATCATTCAACGCAGTCTGGGGATTGGAGCTGGTACCTGATATCACAGGGATTCCGCTTAGCATCATACGTGTTTCAATGTCGTACCGATTTTCCATGAGACTGTCAAGCGCCGACTCAATATCCTCCTTCTCGACCTCAGCAAGATAACCGAGCGTACCAAGGTTCACGCCTATCATCGGAATGTGACAGGACACATACTCCCGCGCCGCCCTGAGCATGGTTCCGTCTCCGCCGAGCACAATAATTCCCTCAACCTTATCATTGACTGAATCACTGCACACACACCCCTTCAGATTTAGATAATCGCGTATATACCGGGTTGTCTCGCCGCTCCCATCCTTTAAATGGTTCGTATAAATATAAAAATTCTTCATACAAGCCCCCAACTATCAAACTGATTCCAGTATCTTATGCGCTTCTTCCACTGTTTCATTTATCAATGCCGTAAAACAGTCCCTGACAAGTTCCATCGCATCAAAATCCCCAGAAGGAAGTTCCGTCCTAAGCAGATGCATCAAATATTCGATATTTCCTTCCGGTCCCCTTATCGGGGAAAAAACAAGGTTTAAAATCCGAAACCCTTTTTTTAATGAAACGGCAAACACATTTTCAATGACTTCCCTGTGCACTGCCGGATCTCTTACAACACCCTTTTTTCCAACCTTGTCTTTCCCCGCCTCAAACTGCGGTTTAATCAGACATACCATCTGTGCATTCGGCTTCAGCAGACAATACGCAGGTCCGAGTATCTTGTCAAGCGATATAAATGAAACGTCAACCGACGCAAAATCAATCCTGTCCGTTATGTCCTCTGGAAGCATATAACGAAAATTCGTCTTTTCCATACATATAACCCGCTCGTCATTCCGAAGCTTCCACGCAAGCTGTCCATGTCCGACGTCAACAGAATAAACCTTCACTGCACCATTCTGCAGCATACAGTCTGTAAAACCGCCTGTGGATGCCCCGATATCCATACATATTTTACCGGAAAGCTCCAGTCGAAACTGACTCACTGCCTTCTCCAGCTTTAAACCGCCACGGCTTACATACCGGAGGGTATTCCCCCTGACCTCAAGCCGGACTTTTGATTCATCAAACATGGAACCAGCCTTATCTTCCTTCTGGTCATTCACATACACACAACCTGCCATAATCACGGCTTTTGCCTTCTCACGCGACTCTGCAAGTCCCTGTTTCACCAGCAGTACATCCAAACGCTCTTTCATTGTCCTGTGTCCTTCCTATGTAGTAAACACATATTGTATTTGTGTTTACCTGCGCTGACCGCATTCTGCAAAGCGGCAAAATTCCTTATGCGATCGTTTACTATAATACAATTTTATCTCAAACACTCCAGTATCCTGTCAGTAATCGTTTTAGCATCAATTCCGACCTCCTGACGCAGTATCTCAACATTCCCATGCTCCACATACTCATCGGGAATGCTGATGGTCAAAAGCCTTACGTTGGAACTATTTTTGTCAAGATAATCCCTTACCTTTTCACCAAATCCCCCGCTTGCGACATTTTCTTCCATCGTCACGATAAGTCTGTGATCCTGCACAGCCTTGTCAAGCATTTCTGTATCAACAGGTTTCACAAACCGAGCGTTGACAATACTGCACGCAAATCCTTTCCCAATAAGCTCCTCCCTGACTGTAAGCGCCGTTTTTATCATGCTTCCAACTGCCACAAGCGCTATATCCTTCTCATGACAGATCCACTCTGCCTTACCGAATCTTACCGGATCCCGATATTCGCGCAATCCGTCATATGCTTCTCCTCTTGGATATCTCAGCGCTATAGGCCCCTCAAATACAACTGCAAATTTCAGCATATCTGAAAGCTCCCATTTATTCTTTGGTGCCATAATATGCATATTGGGTATGGACGACAGATAGGACAAGTCAAAAATTCCCTGATGCGTCTCTCCGTCGCTTCCCACAAGTCCTGCCCGGTCTATGGCAAACACCACTGGCAGATTCTGTATACACACGTCATGCAGAATTTGGTCATAAGCTCTCTGCAAAAAAGATGAATAGATTGCGACAACCGGTCTCATGCCTCCCGCAGCCAGCCCTGCTGCAAAAGTCACAGCATGCTCCTCCGCGATGCCGACATCAAAAAAGCGCTCAGGATACATATTACGGAACCTTTTCAGTCCCGTCCCATCAGGCATTGCCGCAGTAATTGCAACAATATCCTCACGCCTGTCCCCAAGTTTACACATAACTGTGGAGAACACATCTGTATAGCTTGACTTCGTCTTTGGCGTAAGCGGCAGACCTGTCTCTATATCAAACGGCTCTGCACCGTGGAATCTTGCCGGGTGCTTCTCTGCCGGCGCAAAGCCTTTTCCTTTCTGTGTCAGAACATGAACAAGCACCGCCGATTTGCAACGCTTTGCCTCACGGAAAACTTTTAGCATAGCATTAATATTATGTCCGTCCACGGGTCCCAGGTAGGTGATTCCCATATCCTCAAAAAACATTCCCGGAATGACAAGCTGCTTCACCGAGCTTTTTGCCCTCCTGATGCTGGAAACAATCGGCTCGCCCAGCCTTGACTCCATCAGAGAATTGTAGATACCTTCCTTCATGTCAAGATACTTGTCCGCTGTCCGGATATTGTTCAAATACTTTGACATCCCTCCTACATTTTCCGAGATGGACATATTATTATCATTTAATACAATAATAAAATTTTTCTTTATGCGCGCGGCGTTATTCAGAGCCTCATATGCCATCCCACCCGTAAGGGAGCCGTCACCTATGACAGAAATAATTGTATGATCTTCATTTCTGAGATCCCGCGCTTTTACAAGCCCTAACCCCGCTGATATGGATGTAGAGCTGTGACCTGTATCAAAACAGTCGCACTCGCTCTCCTTTCTCTTGGGAAATCCACTCATCCCGCCGTATTTTCTTAGGCTCTCAAATCCAGATTTTCTACCAGTCAAAAGCTTATGCGTATAGGACTGATGCCCGACATCCCACACAATTTTATCCTGTGGAAGATTGAGACTTAAATGCAGCGCCATGGTAAGCTCCACGGCGCCGAGATTCGAGCCTAGGTGCCCTCCCGTAACACTTATTTTCCGGATAAGAAACTCCCTTATTTCTTCTGCCAGCAGATTCAGGTTTTCCGGTGCTACATTTTTTATATCATTTTCTTTTTCTATTGTTTCCAGTATCATAGTGCACTCGTCCTCCGTGTCACCTACAGCGCAAATACGCAGTGTTATTTTATACGTGTTATCAGACTGCGTATCAGTTCCATCAGAAATTCATTTCGAAATCCTTTTTTCTCCAATGATTTCAAGCACTCTATGGCATGATTTGACATCTCCCGCTGTTCTCTGGAAGCCTCTTCTATCCCTTTCAGGGTCACATATGTAGTTTTTTTGTTTTTCTCATCACTTCCAACAGGTTTTCCAAGTGTCTCAAGTGTGCTTGTCACATCGAGAATGTCATCCTGTATCTGAAATGCGACTCCTATTTCATATGCTGCTCTTTCAACCAGTGCGGTCTGTTCCTTATCTGCTCCGGCAAGCACTGCGCCAATCATCATGGCTGCCTGTATCAATGCAGCCGTCTTATGTTCATGGATATAAAGCAGATGTTCCTCCGTCACACTGCTTCCCAGATTCTCTGCCTCGATATCCGCAGTCTGCCCGCCTATCATTCCATAAATGCCTGCCTTATTAGCAAGTATTGCAAGAGCTCTTGCATTTATTTTTGCATCTCTTTCAGAAATTTCAAAACTTTTCAGTGCTGTCTCGAATGCCAGATTTAAGAGCCCATCCCCTGCAAGAACAGCCATGGCATCACCATACACAACCCATGTAGTCTTTCTGCCTCTGCGGTATTCATCATTATCCATTGCCGGCAGGTCATCATGCACAAGGGAATACGTGTGAATCATCTCTATTGCTGCCATAAATGGTTCAATGGTCTTGCCTGTACCGCCAAAGAGCCGGTAAGTTTCTGCCATTAACATAGGGCGCAGCCTCTTACCGCCTGCATTCACACTGTAGTTCATTGCCTGTTTTACTGTCTTGGCCCATCCATCCTCCACTGGAAGAAACGCTTTGAGCACGTTCTCAATCTCTTTTACCTTTTCATTCAATATACTATCAAAATTCATCCAATTCACCATTTTCGTTTAATTTGAGGACTTCCTTCTCCACCTTGTCTATCCTGTCGTTACAGTTCTTAACAAGCTTCATGCCCTCCTTGTACAGTTTGAAGGATTCCTCAAGCGGAATATCCTCCTGTTCCAGTCTTCCTATTGTGCTCTCAAGCTTCTCAAATATCTGTTCCAGTGTCAGCTCCTTCGCCATACTGAACCTCCTCTATTTTAGAAACCGCTGCCTGTATGGTTCCGTTTTTTATATATATCTGTATCAAATCATCCAGTTTGACATTTTTCACATCATTGATGACATTGTGATTTGCATCTTCCACATACGCATAGCCCTGACTCAGTTTCTCAAGTGGCGACAATCCTTTTAACTTTTCTGCGCAGAGCGCCATTTTATGTTTCTGCTGTATCAGCGCAGTATTGATAATAGCGTTCAGCCTTCCCTCTAAATCCATACAATAAGTGCGTTTCTGTTGTATCTGACTGGAAGGGCTTAAATATTTTACTTTTAGTCTCAGATTCTCCAGCCTGTTCTTACGTCTCTCAAGCTGTACCTGTATCGCATGGTTTAGCGTTGCACGGTACACAGCAAGCTTGTCCATCAGCTGTCTGTAGTCATACACAGCAAGCTCCGCAGCAGCAGAGGGAGTCGGTGCCCTCAAATCAGCAACATAATCAATAATCGTCGTGTCCGTTTCATGTCCAACTGCTGATATAATGGGAACTGGAGAATCAAATACCGCCTGTGCGACTGTCTCCTCGTTAAAAGCCCACAAGTCTTCTATGGAACCGCCGCCCCTTCCGACAATCATCACGTCGACACCAATCTGCTCCAATGCATGGATTCCATTCACAATACTGGATACAGCCTGATCTCCCTGCACTATTGCAGGATACAAAATAATCTGTATATATGGATTTCTTCTGGTCGCAATATTAATGATATCACGTACTGCTGCACCTGTAGGTGCAGTCACGACTCCTAATGTTTTAATATATTTGGGAATAGGCTGTTTGTACTCTGGCGCAAACATCCCCATATCTTCCAGCTCACGTTTCAGTCGGTCAAACTTTTCATATAATAGACCAGCTCCGTCAAGTGTTATCTGCTTAGCATAGAGCTGGTATTTCCCGTCTCTCTCGTATACGTCAATCGTACCGCCAGCCACGACCATCTGCCCTTCCTCCAGTCTGAAGGAAAGTCCGGTGCGGCTGCCGGCAAACATGACACAGGCTATCACTCCCTTTGCATCCTTTAATGTAAAGTAGATATGTCCCGATGAATGGTATTTGCAGTTACTGACTTCCCCTTTCACCAAGACAAAGCGCAGCATATAATCCTGTGTGAACATATTTTTGATATATGAATTTATCTGGGCAACTGTATAAACATTCTGCTTCACAAATATGCCTCCGTTTATTATATAGTAAACGCAAAGCGGCTGAACTTCTTATGCAGTCATGTGCAGCACCTTCAGAAAACTGAAAATACTTTTGTCGTTTACTGTAACTGTCTTCGGCTTCCTGTTGCAGACATTAAGCCATGCAAAACTGCTTTGTAGTATCAAAACCGCCGTAGCTTGATGTATCTCAACCACTACGCTATATCACAGACCCAGCATCAAATGCAAAGCCCTGTACTGTAGCTTTTACTTTGCAAATTTGGCAAGCACTCCGTTGATAAAACCAGCAGACTCCTCCTGCCCAAATCTTTTGGCAAGCTCCACAGCCTCGTTGATAGCTACTCCTGTAGGAACATCCTCGTCAAAAACAATCTCATAAACTGCAAGCCGCAGGATTGTGAGATCGACCTTCCCCATTCTCTGTGTCGTCCAGCCTTTTGCCCGCTTATTAATCATCTCGTCCAACTCATCAAGTTTTTCAATAATTTTTTTGCTTTTGTCGGAGATATACTGAGCATCTTCGTCCTTTATCTCCTGTTCTTCCATACCAAAGGTCTCAAAAAATAGCTGCTCCTGTTCCTGCAGCTCTGCTCTGCCATGAAACTCTGCTCTGAATATGAATTTAAATATCTGTTCTCTAAGCTCACGTCTGCTCATTTATCTCTTCCTTTTATTTATCTAATGCCATCTTAATCCCTACAATTCTGATATTAACATCAGAAACCTTAAATCCTGTCATTGTCTCGATTGCACTCTTTACCTTTTCCTGTACTTTATTGCATGTGGTAGGGATATTGTAACCATACTCGAGCGTCACCGCAAGCTCCACAGATACATTTCCATCAAGAATATCTATTTTCACACCTTTTGTCTGCTTCTTCATGCCGACCCTGCCCATCAGCTCGTTCGTAATATTTCCGACCATCGCGCCTACACCGTCGACTTCCGTAGCCGCAAGCCCCGCTATCATGGCAACAACATCATTCGCAATCTTTACTGTGCCGAATTCCTCGTTGTTGAGTGTACAGCCGCCCTTATCTGTTTCTTTTTCCATGGTTTAACCCTCCTGTATTTTATACTTAACTCTCATTATATCAAAACACTGAAACTTTGCAAAGCATAAAGTTATTACGTTATCCATATCTTTTCCCAAATCCCCCATTCCATTCAGAAATGATATTCTAGCATAGTCTAAGATATATCTGTATGGCCGGCATCTGATAAATTCCAGAAACTGATTGTCCGCAGTGCCTCATTGGATGTATAAGCAATGCTCGCCCCCTGCCTGTCAATAAAATCGAATATTTTCTGTTCTTCGATCAGGGTCTGCATCATAGTATCATAGCTGTCGCTGCTGCACTTGAGCGTTACATATCCCGCTGACTTTGCCGAATCGCTGCCCAGAACAAGTGCAAGATGCCCTTCGTCATAGCTGTCAAAATACAACCCCTCACGCACGAAATAGTTATCCTCCACAGCCAGACACAAGGGAAGTTCAACCACTTTCTCCAGGGAATGTGTTCTTGTAATCTCATCTGTAGTCACCAAAAAGTAGTCATAATTGATAGCAGGTACGCCATCCGCCGCATTATCCGCCGTGTTTCCGGATGCATAAGATGCATCACCCCATGTAGGATCCAGATAATAATAATTGTCATTTACCCTGACCAGATTCCATCCATGACGTTCCCCATTTGTAAACCCTGTCACCAAAAGGCATTGTATGTCTGCCTTTTGCAGCATATACTGCATTGCTTTCGCATACCCCTGACAAACCGACCTTCCCTGCAAAAAAACTGAACAGATATTTTGATTATTTTCTACTGTTTTGTCATATTCCGTGTTGTTGATAAGCCACTCATACAGAAACTTAACAGTGCTATACTCATCTTCGTTCATCGGAACTTGTTGGAAACATTCCACAAGCTTCTGCTCTATTCCAATTTTTGCCTGTTCTGCCTCCGCACCACTCATCGAATAAGTTCCGCTAAACGTGACACCGGTTATAACGTTTCCAAGTGTATATTCTGTGTACTGATATCCCTCCACATAAAAGAGTTCTGGATGGTCATTCATCACACATGCAAAAATAAGATCCACCCCTGACTTGTCCACTGTTGAAAGCGGAGTATCTTTTTTCATATTTGTAAGCGCATCCAGAATCTCAAGATAAATCTTTTTCTGTTTCTCATCCAGACAGTAGTAAGCATAATAAAGATCTGATACTTCCGTTATGCCTTCGAGTTCTTCTCCCGTCTCGGAGGATGCTTCCGATTCTGTCTCGTTCTCTGTCTCTTTTGGCTGTTCCGGTTCATACCCACGTGTTTCCTCCTGCGTAAAATACTGCAATTCATTCTGGTAGGTACAACCCTGCGCAAGCATAAGAACACCTGTTGCAAGGGCAGCCCACAACACTGTCCTTTTTTTCATTAACTGTCCTTTAAACTCCTAATTCCTGCCAAATTCTGAAAGCACAAGCCCTTTATTTCTGTCAATTGTCATGCCGATACTCCACTGGTTGATAAATAACAGCAGCGGATTTCCTTTCAAATCCTGTATTTTTTTCATATCTGATGTGCCTGATAGTTTGTCCAGGTTAATCTCATCCTTGTTTTCTATCCAGCGGATATATTCGTATGGAAGCGGTTCCAGCTTTATTTCCACATTATATTCGTTTTCCAGGCGGTATTTCAGTACATCAAACTGCAGCACGCCTACAACGCCTACAATAATCTCCTCCATACCTGTATTGAACTCCTGAAAAATCTGAATCGCACCTTCCTGTGCAATCTGATTAACACCCTTGATGAACTGTTTTCTTTTCATCGTGTCAATCTGTCTTACTCGTGCAAAATGCTCTGGTGCAAAGGTTGGAATCCCATCGTAACAAACGTTATTTTTAGGCGCACAGACTGTATCGCCTATCGAAAAAATACCGGGGTCAAACACGCCGATAATATCTCCGGCATACGCCTCATTCAGTATTTTTCTTTCATCCGCCATAATTTGCTGCGGCTGAGAGAGACGCATCACCTTACCGCCCTGCACATGCTTCACTTCCTCACCAGCATCAAATTTTCCAGAGCAGATACGCATAAACGCAATTCTGTCACGGTGTGCCTTATTCATATTTGCCTGTATCTTAAATACAAACGCTGAAAATTCATTATCAACAGGATTGATGTCCTCCCCCTTTGAAACTCTCGGCAACGGTGTCGTTGCCATCTTTAAAAAATTCTGTAAAAAGATCTCAACACCGAAATTCGTGAGCGCCGAGCCAAAAAATACAGGTGTAAGCCTTCCTTTTCTTACCTCCTCAATGTCGAACTCTGCGCTTGCCCCGTCGAGAAGCTCTATCTCGTCGCGGAGCGTGGAAAGAGCCTCATCTCCAATATTCTCAAGCAGCAGCGCTTCATCATCCATGGGAATAATGGTTGTCTCACCCTCTCTGGTTCCCTTTTGCGTATCAGAAAACGTGAGTACATGATTGCCATGTCTGTCATAAACTCCCTTAAAGCGTTTTCCGGAACCGATTGGCCAGTTTACAGGGCAGGTGGCAATTCCAAGCTCTTTCTCGATTTCATCGAGCAGCTCAAACGTGTCATTGGCATCCCTGTCCATCTTGTTAATAAACGTAAAAATGGGTATGCCTCTCATTCCACATACCTTAAAAAGCTTCCTTGTCTGCGCCTCTACACCTTTTGACGCATCAATAACCATAACCGCCGAGTCAGCCGCCATCAGCGTTCTGTAAGTGTCCTCAGAGAAATCCTGGTGTCCCGGTGTGTCAAGAATATTGATGCAGTACCCCCCATAGTTAAACTGCAAGACAGATGACGTGACTGAAATACCTCTCTCTTTTTCAATTTCCATCCAGTCAGATACTGCATGCCTCGCCGTTGCTTTCCCCTTTACGCTTCCGGCAAGATTAATGGCGCCCCCATATAGTAAAAATTTTTCTGTCAGAGTTGTCTTGCCCGCATCGGGATGCGATATGATGGCAAATGTCCTCCTCTTATTTATTTCCTCCGCAATTGTACTCACTTGTATATCCTCCATCTATTTACGATTTGTAAATGCGGAAACTCATGATGCCTGTGCCTTTATTTATAAGTATCCGCATCCTGTTTATATTTTTGGCACGTGATCCCCGCTGTGCATAACACATGTTATCCAAGCAGTTCGCAATATGTATTTTAGTATACCATATTTATTCTGCAAATTCCATATTTTTCTTTATATCTTCAAATTCACTTGTAACAGTTCGTTACTGTTCACACCTCAATAACTTATAAGCTGATGAAAACTGGCGTTGGTGTGAATTGTAACAACAGTTCAGCCTCCAGCTTCCTATTACAGGCATCAAGCCATGCAAAATCACTTCATGATGGCTTGATGCATCTCAACCACTGCGCTATTTCACAGACTTTGCAGTAAATGCACAGTTCCAGGCTGAACTGCAACATTCACCTCAATCGTCACTATTCAGACAGGACTTAGCATTACTGCTAAGTCCACGGGAAAACGCAAATCTTTAAACAATGACCTTTATTCCGCTCCTGATACCGTTATGATGATATTCTCCGCAGATACAGCCGTCTTCCTTTGTACAATGTCTATAATCTGAGCTGTCTGCGCTTCAGTCAGGCTTGCAGCCTCCACCATGACATCCGCCGAATCGCCGCTAATACTTACCACTGTCTGTGTAAATCCTTTTGCCTCCAGAAGCATCTGGGCATCTGATTCCTTCTGGGCTGTTTCCGTCAGTGTAATCATACTGCTGACAGCTTCCTTTTTCGCATCCTCTGTCAGTTCCTCGCTCTGGATGATTTCCATAAGCGATTCCTTATTCTGTGCCCTAGTCTGCTCCTTCAAAAGTTTTGCCCCCGCAAGGGTAGATACCCCCGATGCACTTGTAAACACAGCCTCCCCCGGTATCTCCTGCTCAATAACCGTGGCTCCTGATTCATCTGTATTTGACGCAAGTGTAGTGTCTGTGCCGTCCGCTGCCTCATCTGATGCCTGAAGCTCTGTTCCGCTTGCACCGGCGGCCAACGTACTATCTGATGTGACATCCATACCACTGTTTAAATAATTATCTGTGATTGTCACGTCATCCGTGTCAAGGCTTAGAATGTCCCCATCTGTTCCCGTAGCAGCTGCATAGTCCTTAATCGTCCCATCCGTATCTTCCCTCAGCGATATGGCATACATATCTTCATCAGATATCTCATATGTAAGCTCACTGCTGCTTCCGTCGACAGATATGAAATCCTCTTCTCCGATTTTCGTTCCGGCAAAATTCAGATAACCTGCTACCGCTATCATAACTGCCAGTGCTGTAATCATAATCTGGTTCTTTCTTAATATTTTTTTCACCAAACCATATCCTTCCTATTGCTTCTCTTTGCTACTTCTATCATATTCAACACATCCTTTTCTTAGACTTACTACTTTTAAAATTTTATCAATTATTCCATTTGCAACACTTCAACCTTATTTGCTTCCACTCCATACAACGCCATCACAAGCTTTACAATCTGAAGTCTTATCCCTTCATCAGAAGCGCCTTTTGCTGCCACAACCACACCATCAATTTTCGGGCTTTTTGTCTGTGAAATAAAAGGCACCTCATTTCCCTCTGTATTTATAGTATACACAGTGGACTCCTCTTTCCTTAATTCACTGCTTTCCCCACTTGTCGCACTTGAGGTTGGAGTATCTTTCTCCACGACATATTCCTGTGAATTCTTCATATAAATCAGCACTTTCACATCCCCAACGCCTGCGACACTTGACAGAAAATCTTCAAGTTCCTTTTCAAGACCTTTCCTATATTGTTCTGCGGCTGTCCCACTGTTCCAGTCATTTTGCTGATACAGGTTTTCCACATTATCAGTACTTACCAGATTTTTTGCCTCCTGATTTTTCTTTTTTGAATAACTGCTGTTACTTTTATTGGTCGGAAGCATAATCACAAAAATCAAAATCCCACTTAGAAAAACAATGAGCATTGTCTCCTTTGTCGGTCTGCCTTTTCCTTCACTCCCTCCGTTCAGAAACATCCGAAGTCTGTTCGCGAATTTCCCCGCCATTCTCATCACCTCCGCCCCTGCTATCGTATTCCTCGCGTGCTCCCCCTATAATTTTATCTCGCCAGAGTCTTTGCTCATAATATGCCTCTCCCTCGCTTATATCGTCTGTTCTTGTCATTTCCTTCCATTCTTTTTCCCATTTCTCATAGAGCGTATCCGCCTCGCAAAAACTGTTTTCAACCTGCCCGACAAATGAAAATATCACATTACAGCAGATACACATTGTAAGCAGATAGGAAAAAAGCTTTAAATATTTTTGGTAAGCGCTTCCTTCTGTCAGCTGAATCAGACACTGAAAACATATGACTGTATATACCAGTCTCCTGACCTCCATCGCCAACTGTTCCATAACCCCTCCCTCTCACATTTAACTCGTGGCATTTGTAACAGCTGCTATTGTCACAAAAAATAAAGTAGTAACTGTTATTAATATCCTGAGAAGCATAAACCCTGCCTCTGATATGTATTCAATACATTTCATCATCTGCTTCTCTCCACAAATGCTTCCCAGGGCGCCGCTCACCTTGATGATAAAAAGTATCATAAATGCCTTCAGAACCGGGGCCGCTATAAGTAGTACTATCACCACCAGTATCAGCACTCCAAGACTGTTTTTTACCGCGATTGCAGACGCAAGTGTCACACTTGATACCGATTCAACAATATCACCTATCCCTGGAATCGCTCCCGCCGTTTTCTGAATGACTGTATTGTTCGCCTTATCAATTACGGGCGTTATTATTACTTGCAGGATACTACTGCCAGATATCAGTACTATCATCATTTTCAGCACCCACTGTATGCCCTTTTTTATCAATTCCATAAGTCCTTTAAATCGGTCTTCCCCCCATATGCTCTCTACCACGCCAAGCATAACATATCCCTCGACCACTGTTGTCAGCGACGCTGCCATGATTCCTTCTATCAGGCACAGAAACCCTAATAGCAGTTTATAAAATATCAGAGCCGTCAATCCGGAACCTGCCGCGGCAATACATATCATATATGCTGGTATCATCAGTTTGAGAAATTCAATCATACGCTCCATCGCATCATTTACAATCCCAAGCACGCTGTGAAATGCGTCGATAAGCACTACAAGCTGACATATGACAAAAAAAGTTCTGGCTGCCTTTGCCGCCCCTTCGTTTTTCAGGGCAGACATCAGATTACTTACCAGCGCAACCAGAATAAATAACACCAGTACCGAAACAAAAAGCCGTTTCCATCCATCAAAAACATTTGTTATTGAACTTGCAATATACCGCCAGAACAACCCTGGTTCCAACACCCAGTTTCCTTTCAATACATCCTCAATAAAGTCCATGGAATTTGCATTCTGTCCTGGAAGCAGCTCTTTTAACAGTTTATCCAGTACGCTTAGATCAGGAAGTATGTCCACCTCCTGCCACAAACTTATATCCTGACTCATCTCATTATTCCCTCAAGCATATCTATCATTATTCTGATTACCGGAAATCCTGCAACCATAATGGCAATCTTTCCAAACAGCTCTATATGACTGCTCAGTGCTGCATATCCAGAATCCTTGCACAGATTTGCCGCAAAATCGCAGATGTATGTGATGCCTATAAGCTTTAAAAGCAATGATATATAAGCAGCATTTCCACCGAGTATCGTCTCCCAGTTTTTTAGTTCCTCCACAGCCTTCCCAAGTACCCCAAGAACTCTAATCGCGATAAAAAAACTGACAAGAATAATAATCAATGTAGAATATTCCGGCTTGTCTTTTTTTAGAATTATTGACGCAAAAAGTCCCGCCAGGGCAAGTACACAGATTTCGAGCATCTCCTACACCTTCCATTTCTATATGCATCTATTCACAGTGCAAACAAATCCTGTATCATCTGAAAAAGCTGATATATGTATGGAACAATCCATGAAAGTACCAGCACCAGTCCGGCAAGACTTATCAGAAATGCATGTTCTTCCCTACCGCTATGTTTTAATACCTGTCCCAGAATCGTTATCAATATACCAACTGCTGCTATCTTAAATATCAGACTGACTTCCATCTTCATCCCCATTTCCACATATTCTTATAAAAATAATATGATACACAATATACCTGTGAGCGTGCTGAGCGCCTTTATCAGTCTGCTGTTTTCATCTTTTTTTGTCTTAAGCCTGTCTATTTCGTTATCAAGCTCCATATCAAAAAGCCCAAGCGCCTCCACCTGCAGCTGTCCGCCCTCATATGCAAAGCAATCTCCCATCTTTTCCAGATATCCCAGCCCTATCTGTGAAGTATTTATTCTGCACCTCATTTCCTGTACTGCTTTGTTCCATATATGAAGCAGTGTCATCCCGTCCCGCTCCTTCATTCTCTGCGAAACTTCCTTAAAGAATGCTTCATACGGCGGTTCTGTTTTTTCTGATACCATGTCAAATATTTCTTCCATTGGTCTGTGTAAATACGTAATTTCCCCCATAATATACAAAAGTATTTGTTTCTGGATTTTCAGATGCTGTATATCCCTGCTCATTTCGCCGCAGAGTGACCATCCAAACCCAAGTGCGCCAGTCATTACGCAGGCACCCGCAATAAGCTTCTGCCACATATCAGATTTCCCTCCTTGTCATAAATTTCAAAGTACCTGTCCATATTCTCATCTGCCGATAATACTATAAATCTGTCTATCAATTTTAATTTCAATATATTGCCCATATCACTTTTATGCATAATATCTTTCAGTGAACTTCCATGGGCTGTCGACACTATGCTGCATCCACTTACACCCGCATGAAGAATTGCTTCCGCATCTGCACTTTTCCCGATTTCATCTATTGCAATTACTCTCGGCGCAAATGTCCGCACCAGTATGGAAATTCCCTGCTGCTTATCACCTCCTGTAATTACATCTGTCCGTTCACCACAGTCCAGCATGGCGCTGCCCCTGTACGCCCCTGCAATCTCCCCTCTTTCGTCAATGACACCGACATTACATCCCGCGTACCCGCATGCCCCATTTGATAGCAGGCGGATTATGTCTCTGAGCAGGGTTGTCTTACCCACTCCCGGCGGTGAAATAATCAGCGTATTCAGCGGCGTTTTTTCGCTCGAATAGAGATATCTTATTATCCTGTCCGCTATATTTTTATGCTCATGCGCCATTCTGATATTCATATAACGAATATATTTTGCAATGAACCGTCCATTTTCCGCCGCCGTTAATTCCCCCGTAATTCCGACCCGGTGTCCCCCCTCAACCATGAGATACCCCTGTTTGCGCTCCTCCTCATAAGCATATACAGAATCATGACACAGATAACGGAATATCTCATCCATATCCCGCTCACCATATATAAACGCCAGCCTTTGCTCGCGATTGGTCAGCACCCGCACTGGCTGGTTGACACGCAGCCTGATTTCCTGTACCTTTTCAAAATCTACTCCGCTTTTCTCCCATCCGCTTCTAAGTCCCTGCGGAAAAAACTGCAGAATCCGGTTAATTGTCGACATCATACATGCCCCTCTTTCTTATAACCAGCGTACTGATATGTTCATATTCTGCGGAGTTTTGTCAGATAAGAACTAAACAGTACACTAGTCCATACCTCAATATATGTATCAAATTCTAAAATATGAACACAGAAGAAAACATTACACATAATTATTTGCCATTTCAAAAATGATATGGTAAAATGCGGGTAAATTACAACATTTCCCATATCATTTGCGTGTTTGAAAAATGCTTTCTGCCAGATGTGCGTCACAGTTTGTGGGAGATTCAATCATCTTACAGATGACTGGCCAAATGAAGGAGGCGTAGGGGTAAAAGCATAAAGGGCAATGCCTTATGGTGACTGAATTTGGTGCAAGTATCACGCAAAGTGGTGAATACGACGCGTACGCGTCGTTATATAGATGGCCGGAATGATTAACACGCTCTAATATGGCAGACAACACACCAGGAGGTATAAAATACCATGAAAATACCAAAAAAGGCTTCCCTGCTTCTTTTATGCTGCATGACTGGATGCAACGGCCAAGAGACAGAACTGCCCAGCTCACCAGCTATAACTGTTCCACAGGAAACAGCTACCGTAGAAGATTCATCCTTATCTGTCCAAAAGAATCAAAACAAAAAAGAAATTCCTGTTGACTTTCCTTTCTTTGAATCAGAACCCTATACGCTTATGCTCGCTTTAACGGATGAATCCCGCAGTGAATATGAACTGCGGCTCTATGATAAATATGAAACAATCCTGCAGCAGATTCCCTGCGGCACACTCACAGAACCCATCCGTTTTTCCTATGACGGTCTGATTTATGGCACTCTGTTCTACGACCTGGAAATTTTTCCAGCAGATAGTTCCACAGGACTTTTCTTTGACTGGAATGAAAAAGAAAATCGTTTTTCGGAAAATCCGGTTGAAATTCCCAAATACGAAGAAATCCGCGGAATCGGTATGCTGTCTACTACAGAGGCAGACCAGATACAGACGAAAATTATTTATCAGTACAACAAAGATAACCAATGTGCATACGAAATGCGGCGCTGGGAGCTGCAAAAGGACACGGGAACGCTCAAAATATGGGATTGTCTTGAAGAACAAATCCTGTTTGAAGGGATTTTGCCATTAGATGAAGATGGAAATCCTGAAAATAATGAGTATTATGACATGCTGTTTTGGGATTCTGACTATCTGCTGTACGATTATTCATGTGAACCATCTGTAAAAGCATGGATTGATGAGCCAAGAGCAGAAAGCACCAAAGAATCACAAGGTGTTGAGAACTTTGAGTATGTACAAAAAGAAGTTTTTGGCAATAACGGTCATACAGAAACATATGAAAGCCGCGAAGCTCTGCTAACAGAATTTGGTTTTGAACACGCTGATCCTATGTACCAATATTTTGACCAGTATCATAATCTTCAGCTGGAATTATACCATGATGAAACGACAGGACAGTTCTGCGGCATCGTATATCAGTACCGTTTTAACAATGAACGGAAAAAAATGAAGGAACTGTGGGGTTTTACGATAAATACAGTATGGGAAGACGTGTGGACAAACCGAGATCCTTTTTCCACAACATCCATATCCGGAAGAGACGGAGCTGACGAAGTAAAAAACTACAATGAAACCATAGCGCTTACGCCAGATGGACGGCTGGACTATTTTCAGTCTGAAGGTATCATCAACAGCAGAGGGTCTGAGGACGAAAGTGAGGAAGCTGAATCAATTGTGAAAATCAATTTCGTTTATCGGGATGATGGAACCTTATATTACCGGGATTATAGCCACAATAGCTACTTATTTGGAACAACACTTTTATCCTTGGACAGTTATTATGATGAATATGGCAGAGCAGTATACGAATACGGATATATTACACATGGGTCGCTGGAATATTATTATCTCTATCAAGATGATCACGAAAAACCTGCATACTGTCTGGAACTTGACCATAATTTAGGCTATGTAATTCCAACCATGATACAATACAGATAATTCCCATCTTCCAACATGAATGTAAAAAATTGAAGCAGTATATCGAAAGATTTCAAATCCAATTTTACCAGAACTTCGCGAACAGTTATACCAGTAGTAATATGCCTGTCCATGTTGGGCGAAACTGCTGGATTGGCGCTGGTACAATCATTTTGCCGGATATCACAATTGGGGATAACACTGTAATTGGCGCAGGAAGCGTGGCGACAAAAGATACCCCTGCCAATGTTGCCGCAGTTGGAAACCCCTGCGAGTTAGGCGTGCAATCAATGAACAAGGTAGGGAATATTTTATAAAGACGGGAATATTGAAATAAGGGAGTAACATTACTCCCTTATTTAGCATTATATCACAGTCAGAATCCCTACTGATTTCAACAGCAGGATAACCAGCAATATCGGCGCAATATACCGTATCATCACAACATACAGCCGCTTTCTGCCAAATCTGCTGCCCGACTTCTCCACTTCATCAATCACCGCTTTTGGCTTCAACACCCAGCCAATCAGAATGCACGTTCCTATCGCTACCAACGGCATCAGCAGATTGTTGCTGACATAGTCCATAATGTCCAAAATCTGTGCGACAGCTCCGTTTGGCAGTCTGACCTCAAAATACAGCTTATTGTACCCAAGGCACACAATGATGCCGCCGGCAAGCGCAATGACCGTCTCAACCGCCGCCGCTTTCGTGCGCGTCATATGGAACTTGTCCATAAAGCTGGACACAACCGCCTCCATGACAGACACGGCACTCGTAATCGCCGCAAACAATACCATCGCAAAAAACAGACAGCCTACAAGATTACCGATTCTTCCCATGGATGCAAATACCTTTGGCAGAGACACAAACATCAGGCTCGGTCCTGACGCTGCCATCCCCTCCCTGCCCATAAACGTATACACCGCAGGAATAATCATGACACCCGCCAAAAACGCCACTGCCGTATCAAAAATTTCAATCTGATTAATGGATTTCACCAGATTAGCGTCATCCTTAACATAAGATCCATATGCAACCATAATTCCCATCGCCACGCTGAGGCTGAAAAACAACTGTCCCATCGCGTCAAGAAGTACCGTAAAAAAACCTTTTACCGTCATCCCGCTCAGATCCGGAATCACATAGATCTGAAAGCCCTCCATGCCTGTCCTCGCCACTCCGGATGCATCCTCATAGTGGATCGTCAGTGAAAAGAACGCAATGCCTACAACAAGCAGCAGTAATAACGGCATCAGTATTTTCGAGGACGACTCGATTCCTTTATTGATGCCTCGGAAAATAATAAACGCCACCATCAGCAGAAAAACTGCCAGCAGTACAAGCGGCTGCCAAGAACCGGTTATAAATCCTGTAAAATAGCCATCCTCCGCTGCAGCCGCTCCGCTTCCTGTCAGATATGCGAGAAAATACTTCACTACCCATCCGCCAATCACGCAGTAATACGGCAGTATAATAACCGGCACAAGACACGCAATCACGCCGAGAAAGCCCCACTTGGAACTTAATTTCGCATACGCTGTCAGCGGACTCTGCTTTGTCTTTCTCCCTATCGCAATCTCCGTCGTGAGCAGCGCAAATCCGAACGTGAGTGCCAGTATCAGATAAATCACCAGAAACAGTCCGCCGCCGTCCTTTGCCGCCAGATACGGAAAACGCCATATATTTCCCAGACCGACTGCACTGCCCGCCGCTGTCAGCACAAAGCCAATCGATCCCGAAAACGAATTTCTACCTTTTTCTTTTTTCATAATCTTTCCTCCTGTTCGTTATCTGGACAGGAATACTTTTCTTCAATCGCCTTTGCGATAGACCTCGCTTCCTCCTCCTTACACCCCGGTATAATAGCCGTCTCCAAAAATAACCCCATCTTTGTCCCTCCATTTTCTCAACAATTCTTTATACTTTCGCCTGACTACTTTACACAACATAATTTGACAGCACAGTTGTTATAAGTATACTATCTTGAAGGTCATATGTAAATCATTATTTCTAAAAACAATGCTTCATACTGCCAGCAGCTGCATATACTTTTAACCGTCCTTGAATATTTTGACAAATTCGAACAAACTCTCTATAATAAAGGATATCAATTTTGAAAGGTAAGATAAACATGAGCAAATTTAACGCAAGCCACATCGCAATTCCCACCATTTTAAAAGTAGAACCCAACGCATTAGACAAGATAGGCGTCTATCTGAGTGGATACAGCTTCAAAAAGGTAGTCATCTACTTCGGAAACGGTTTAATCGACATGTTTGGGTACAAGGTACTGGACGCCCTGCGGGAATCCGGTATTGAAGTTTTAGAATACTGCGAACTGGACACTGTCAACATCGACGATATCATCAATCTGGCATTCGGACTGCCAAACGCTACGCAGGCTGTTATCGGACTTGGCGGCGGCAAGGTCATTGATGCCGCCAAATACATCGGTTTCCTGCGCAAGCTGCCGTTTATCAGTGTTCCCACTTCGGCGTCCAGCGATGGATTTTCCAGCGCCAGCGCCTCTTTGATTGTGAACGGCCGCAGAAATTCCGTTCCTGCGCGTCTGGCGTTCGGCATTATCGCGGATACTACCGTCATCAAAAGCGCACCTCAGAAATTTCTGTACTCTGGCATTGGGGATATGGTATCAAAAATCACTGCACTATATGACTGGAAATTTGAGGAAGCACATGGGGTTACACAAGTCAATGACTTTGCCCTTATGATTGCCAAAAAGGCAGTAAACAGCTTTGTGCGTACACCATTTGACAGCATTCAGGACAACCTGTTCTTAAAGGAACTGCTTGACTCCCTCGCCATGAGTGGCATTGCAAACGAGATTGCCGGCAGCAGTGCACCCACAAGCGGGAGCGAGCACCTGATTTCACACGCTCTGGACAAATTACTGGAAACACCGCAGCTTCATGGCATTCAGGTCGGTATCGCAACCTATCTCATGAGCCGCGTACATGATCACCGCTGGCAGCGGGTGAACACTGTTTTCACCGAAACCGGTTTCTGGGACTATACCGCTGCTCTCAATCTCGACGTGGAGGACTACATCAAGGCAATTGACCTCGCTCCCTCCATCAAACCGTTCCGCCACACGTATCTCCATGAGGAGCAGTACCGCGAACGCGCTAAGAAAATACTTACTGAAGATGATGCATTGAAAACTGTTTTTCATTTGTAGGCTTTAGGAACATTACCTAAAAAATTCCCCTGATTCTGCCCTTTGAGTCTCAGGGGAATTTCCATTTTTTCCGCCCCAGGTATAAAATCATGCACACAGCCGCATAAGGAAATTTGCCGCTTTGTGGCTGGCACATTATTCATAATGCAATTCTTTACAGTTCACTATTTATTGCCATTATAAAAACTCACCTGCCGCTTGTCAACTCCCAGTCTTACAATTTTTTCGATGCGCTTTGAGCTTCTTTAGCGCCCACGCATAATGACTTGAAGTATTGCTTACAAAATAGGAACCAAGCGCACTGTTTCCTACCCAGTCAAAGACACCCTTTGCAAACAGCTTCTCATTTGAAAAGTTCTCCGCCAGCTGCATAATTTCCCGATGGGACTGCTCCAGCATTTTCTTTGCCTCCTCCAGCGTTGTGTTCTGATGCTTTTTCCAGAAAAAAACATTCATCTGTCCGTAAGTTTTCCAATTATAGGGTTTTGGCAGAAACGGCTTCATCTCTCCCCTTTGGTTTGACGACACCCAGTCCAGTGTCAGATTGTGCCACTCATACAGGTGTATCAGTACATCCCGCAGATTCTTATCTCGCTGCCAGTGTGCCTCCTTTTTCTTCCCATCCGAAAAGTCAAAGGGTGTTGCCAGCTCCTGTTCTGTCATCGAATCAATAAATGCCATCAAGCTTTTATAGCCGCTGTCTGCAGCCTCCATCAAATCAGTTTTTGTTGTTGGTCTTGCCATATTTTCATTCTCCCTTTCTCAAATTATACTGTAGTTATTCAATACTCTTACTGAATAACTACAGTATATCAGACAAAATATGACAACAGTATGTCAAATTTAATAATAAATGCATCCATCCTAATGCGTTTCTCGCCGCAATTCTTCTGGCAGGCAATACTTCAACGCAGCCGCATCCTATCTAATTCATAATTGGATAAAGAAGCTCCTGACGTGGCTGATAAAGTACGAATGTAATCGTGCCATCTTCGTTCAGAATAAGGACATCAATGTTAAGATCATCCAGTCCAGAGTCTGAATAACTCCATCCTTCTATAATCTTGCTTCCCGGCTGTTTCCCTTCTAAATCAGACAAAACAACACCATCCTCCGCCGCGCCAGTATCTAATTCATATGAATAATGCGGCCATCCGTTCTCGTCAATCGTACAGACCTGCCTTGTCGACTCAACAGGTTCTGCATATTCATCAATATTTTCCGGTGTCAGCATCTCCATAAATTCATCCACCTGCATATCCAGTTCACTTTTCTCAGGCGTCTCGTCCGGCTCATTCATTGATTCTTCAAACGCTTTCAGATAAGCTTCCGCAGCTGATGGGTCTGCCTTGCGCACATCCATCGGCAGCTGGAACAGTACATTGACACCTGTATAGCTCTCATTGCAGCTCATTTCTCCTGTACTTTCATTATAGCTATACGCATTCCTGTCATAAAAAGTACCGGAGTTTACCCCCACATAGATGCCCCTGTCCGCAAACATCTCAATATTGTCCATATCCAGAATCCGATACTGGACTCCATTGTTGACAAACTCCGTATAGCTGCCATTCATACTCATCATGCTGTATACATTGGGATCTAATCCATGTATATAATGGGATGCAAAGAAACTCTCTTCCCCATACTCGTCAGAACTTGTGTCTGGCATCGGCGTGCCATCAGCACGCTCAATCGTTATAATCGTATAAATTCTGTCCTCAAGCACTTCTCCTTTCCCGTTTTTCATCAGAAAATCACTGATATTCTTACCAGCCACACTTCCGATCAGCGTAACTTTGTATCCTCCACTTTCCTGCGTCTCATTCACCAATATTGCATCCTCGCCGAGAAATGCCTTCTGCAGCGCATTATCATTTGTCTCCGTCGCCACCTCTGCGGGGCTGAGATACCTATATACCGCCAGTGCTGTGCTGGAACACAGTATCAACATACACACTGTAATCAACGCCGCTGCGGGAATCCTTCTCTTGTAATACACTTGTTCCTGTTTCATATCCTTTTTCTCCTTTACCTTTCGAAGAATCTGGTCATTCAACTTCTTTTCCGGCAGTTCCATCGGAGCCAAAGCATGTTCCAATAATGAATCTAGTTTATCTTTCATAAAAGTCCCTCCAACTTTTCCCTCAGAATTTTCTTTGCCCTGTGCACCCTTGTTTTAACCGCGCTCTCGGAAATCCGCAGCATTGCCGCAATATCCGCCTGCGATAATCCTTCCATATAAAATAAGAGAATCGGAATCCGGTACTTGTCTGACAGATTATTGACAGCCTCCCGCACAATCCGGCATTCTTCTTTGGAAATCATCATATCCTCTGTCAACTGCCCATCCATGGGAATCATCTCTGCATTTTCATCCAGCGATACGCAAACTCCTGCAATCCGCTGCCTCACAGACAGTTTTCTCTTATAATTTCGATAAAGGTTGAACGCGATACCCATCAGATAACTTTTCGGATTGGTCTTAATAACCAGTTTTTCACCCAGCTCATACACTTTGAGAAACGTGTCCTGATACAAATCATCCGCCTCCTGACGGTTCCGCGTCACACAGCAGCAAAACGAATATAAATCCTTGCCGTATGTATCCATATAAAGTTCCAGTTCTTCCTGTTTCATTGCTCTCCTCCGGTATTTAAACATTGGCAAACGTTCAAAAACGTTACCTATTGGATATCCATGGCACTGTGTCGTACCGGGTCAGGGACTTTTAACTCCCTTCATTTATATAGGGTAACAGCTGCCCAGAAAGTTTCAGGGATTATTGAAAAGGAATAGCTCTCCAATTTCTGTCCTAGAGCGTGTCTGAAAAATGCTTTCTGTCAGATGTGCGTCACAGTTTGTGGGAGATTTGTGCCAAATGAAGGAGGCATAGCGGGCTATGTCGACTGAATTTGGTGCAAATATCACGCAAAGTGGGGCGTGCAGGTGGCAGGAATGATTTTTCAAACACGCTCTAATGTAACCACAACATAAATATTGATATTATTGCTCCAGCTGATTTCAGCGTACTCGATATCTGAAAAAGCGGAAACACACGAAGGGTCTAATTTCTGCATAACAAAAGGAACTGCATCTGTCCGCAATTCCTTGTTACTGTAAAACATAACTTCTTCCCTGCATTGTAATGAAGGCTCTCTCATCCATATCTCCTCAGCACTCATGCTGATTTGTTTCTTACAGATTTCATACCCTTTCTCTGCACCCATCCGGGTGTACTTATCAATGAAATCATCTACCTTAAAATAATATAAAACATTTTTCTCTGAGATAATTTCTGCCGTTGTACTTTTGCCGCTGCAAGGCGATCCGCCCATAAAATATATATTAATCATCTGTAGCTCCACATTATATAATACAATCTCTACACTTTACCAGCTTTATTTCCCACGCATTAATATGCCATATCTTTATTTTCCGCCAAAGTCTAATGATAACTTGCCTTTTCATCTAAAATACGCTTCCTGCCCTAACTTCCCAAACACTGGATCTGTCATAATCCAAACCTCCATAGTTTTCCATATATCTGTTTGTTTGCAGAAAGGGAGACCCTTGCAAACAAGTGTCTCCCTAATATCCATCCCATTATTTACATAACAGTTCAGATACTTTCACTGTTACGTATTCACTACTGCTGTGCCACATCTTTCATCGAGAAACTGATGCGTCCCATCTTGTCCCTGCCAAGACACACAACCGTAACGACATCACCAAGAGTCAGAACATCCTCAACATGGTTGATTCGTTCCTTCGCAATCTTGGAAATATGAACCATACCCTCTTTTCCGGGTGCAAACTCAAGAAAAGCACCAAACTCCTTAATGCTGACTACCTTACCCTTAAATACCTGACCAGCCTCAAAATCCGTCGTAATAATCTTGATCATCTCACACGCCTTGTCCATCATTGTCTGGTCAGTGCCGCAGATGCTCACAAAGCCGTCATCTGCAATATCAATCTTGACCCCTGTCTGTTCGATGATCGTGTTGATAGTCTTGCCTCTCTGACCTACCACATCACCTATCTTCTCCGGGTCAATCTTTGTCTGAATAATTTTCGGCGCATACTCACCGACAGTCGGTCTCGGCTGACTGATGCAGGGAATCATAATCTCATTCAGAATATACATTCTGGCATCCTTTGTCTTGGCAATCGCCTCCTCGACAATCGGTCTGGTCAGACCATGAATCTTGATATCCATCTGTATTGCGGTGATACCATCTTTTGTACCGGCAACCTTAAAGTCCATGTCTCCGAAGAAGTCCTCAAGTCCCTGAATATCCGTCAGCACAATGTAATCATCATCTGTATCGCCTGTAACTAGACCACAGGAAATTCCCGCTACCGGCTTCTTGATCGGTACACCGGCCGCCATCAGGGACATGGTTGATGCACAGATGGAGCCCTGCGATGTAGAACCATTTGACTCAAAGGTCTCTGAAACGGTACGAATTGCATACGGGAATTCCTCTTCAGAAGGAATCACGGGCACGAGCGCCTTTTCAGCCAAAGCACCATGTCCGATTTCACGTCTTCCCGGTCCCCTTGATGGTTTCGTCTCTCCTACAGAGTAAGACGGGAAGTTATAGTGATGCATATATCGCTTCGCAGTCTCGTTCTCGTCAAGACCGTCAATCTTCTGAACTTCTGACAACGGTGCCAGCGTCGTGACAGTACAAATCTGTGTCTGTCCGCGCGTGAACATCGCTGAACCATGTACTCTTGGAATAATATCTGTCTCAGCCGCAAGCGGACGAATCTGCGTAACTGCACGACCGTCAGGACGCTTGTGATCTTTTAAAATCATCTTGCGAACCGTCTTTTTCTGATACTGATAAATTGCCTCACCTAGAATGGCAAGCCACTCCTCGTTCTCCGCAAATGCTTCCTCAAGCTTCTCGGTAATTTTGCGGATATTCTCTTCCCTTACCTGCTTTTCATCTGTAAAGACAGCAACTTCCATCTCTTCAGGAGGAACAATCTCCTTAATCTTTGCAAACATCTCCTCCGGAATCGCACAGCTTGTATAAGAATGCTTTGCCTTTCCAACCTCTGCCACAATCTGATTGATAAATGTAATGATTGTCTGATTGATCTCATGACACTTGTATATCGCCTCAATCATCTTGTCCTCCGGCACCTCATCTGCACCTGCTTCAATCATGATGACCTTCTGGCTTGTGGATGCCACTGTGAGCTGCAAATCACCGTTTTTCCACTGCTCCTGATTCGGGTTTACCACGAACTCCCCATCGACCAGTCCCATCTGTGTCGTCGCACACGGCCCGTCAAACGGAATATCCGATATTGACGTGACAATCGCAGAGCCAAGCATCGCAACCAGCTCCGGACGGCACTCTGGGTCAACGCTCATGACCATGTTATTGAGGGTCACATCATTTCTGTAATCCTTTGGAAACAGCGGACGCATCGGTCTGTCGATAACACGGCTTGTAAGGATTGCATTCTCGCTTGCCTTGCCTTCTCTCTTATTAAAGCCTCCTGGAATTTTTCCCACTGAATAAAGTTTCTCCTCGTACTCCACAGAAAGCGGGAAAAAATCAATGCCATCCCTAGGCTTTTCTGATGCAGTGGCTGTACAGAGCACTGTCGTGTCCCCATAATGCATAAGAGCTGCCCCGTTTGCCTGTGCTGCCACCCTTCCAATGTCAATTGTCAATGTGCGCCCTGCCAGCTCCATGCTGTAGGACTTGTAGGACTTGTCTTTCTTTTCACTAAATGTCATGTATTCCATACAATTCTCCTTTACTTTGTTAAAATATTACCGAACCCCATGCAACCTGACTGTACTGGACAGGGAATGCCGAAACTACTGAAAAAATCACGAAAATGCTCCATCCCCGTAAGCTTTTCAGCGGTCTCGAACCAAAACCCAGTCCCGTATCAAAAAATTTATGTGGCAGAAAAATAAATGATGAATCCTCTCCGCATTTGTAAAAAGTACATAAAGGAGCGGACTTTTCCGCTCCTCCAAATGCATAAGTATTCAAAAATTACTTTCTGATACCAAGCTTCTCAATAAGAGCACGATATCCTTCGATGTCAGTCTCCTTTAAGTAATCAAGTAAACCACGTCTCTGACCAACCATCTTCAAAAGACCACGTCTTGAATGATGATCCTTCTGATTGCTCTTTAAATGCTCAGTTAACTCCTGAATTCTTGCTGTCAGAATTGCAATCTGAACTTCTGGTGAACCTGTATCTCCAGGTTTTCTTCCGTACTCAGCGATAATTGCCTGCTTTTTTTCCTTCGAAATCATTGTAAAATCCTCCATTTTATTCAATCTGTAAACCGCTGTATACCAAGTCTGGGTCGGAGCGTCCCGACACTGGGCATCAGCTATCGTCTGAATGTGCCATAATCACAACACACTCAAACAGTATATCACAAGCCCTCGGATTATGCAACATCATTTTCATTGAATTAAATAAGAAATATTACAGTTCAGCCTAGAGCGTGTTTGTTGGGATACATCAAGCCATTACGAAGCGATTTTGCATGGCTTGATGCCTGTAGCAGGACGCCGGAGACTGAACTGTTACAAGAAATTAGTTTGATAAATACCTTCTAATGCATGCAGGTGTACGATAATTCCAGCTTGAAATCTTGATGCCTGTTTTCGGGCTTGAAGCATGGATTACCTGACCATTTCCTATGTAAATCGCCACATGATTGATGCTTCCGTTCTTCGCATAGAAAACCAAATCCCCCGGCTGTGCAGAACCATACTCAATCTTCGTTCCCAGCTGAGCCTGCGAGGCTGCATGATGTGGCAGACTGACCCCGTACTTTTTATAGATGCTCATGGTAAATCCGGAACAATCAGCGCCGTTTGTCAGGCTCGTTCCGCCCCACACATAAGGATTCCCGACAAACTGTTTCGCATACTGCACCAAGTCAACACGTACATTTGACACACCCTGTCCATACAAAAGCTCAGTCAGTGTAACTGCCTTCTCAAGTCTTTCTTCCACATCCACATACTCGCCGGAAACATATGCTTCCTCATCATCGAGCAAAAACTTAATCCAGCCATTCTCCATAACTTCAACCACCTCAAGTTCTTCCTCCTGAGGTATCAATGTAATTACAACAGAATCTGTATTTGGTTCTTCCCTTACCTTAAGCGTCTCCGTATTTACAATTGCAATCATGGAAGCAACTTCACGCCCTCTGGTTATCGCAGCATCTCCAAGGTATAAAAATTCCGTACTGCAATACCCGTCCAGTTTTCCAGATTTGATATGTGCCCATCCATTCTCATCAATGTCAAGGACTTCACATGCTGCATCCTTTGGCAGCTTACCGATTAACTTACCGCTCTCATTTGGCTCCTGTCTGATATTCAGATGATTGTCCACATGGGCAATGCCAAGGTTTGTATACCCCCAGTATGTTTCAGACTCATTCACCGCTGTATCGACAGTCTCATCCCCTTCCGCTGCCAACTCATCCTCCTGCGTCGCAGTCTCTGTGTTCATGCTTCTTGCAGCCATTTCGTCATTTTCTATGTCTTCTGTCACATTGTCAAACACTTCTCCTACACCAGCCGACAATTCTGCATCTTCTGTGCTTTCCTCCTCAGAACTGTACTCGCTGCTGCTCCCCAGTATATCATCAAAAGAAATAACCTCTATTTCTTCTTTCTGTTTTTCCTTCTCTGACTCCCATGTGTTTGCATAAGCGCCGCTTTCAAACAGTATTACCGCAAGCCCCACTCCTGCAATTACTCCTGTATACTTTAATCTGTTTATCTTTTTCATTCTTCTAATCCGATTCCTCTTTCACTGCAAATGTTATTTACAGTTTTATCAATTAGTTACAAACATATTACAAATAAATTACAGACTTAATATACCATCCCTTTAACCACATGTCAATGAAATCTTCCAGCTTAAATTTTTCTAAAATAATCCAAAATATAATAAACACTCAAATATTATGAAAACGCCTTCCTTCTACAATATCTGCTGACATCTGTGCTTTCAATGATTCAATCCCGTCAAAACGTATCTCTGGTCTTTTATTTTTTATTAAATAAACCTCCATACCATTTCCATACACATCACTGTCAAAATTGTAAATATATGTTTCAACTCCCATTACTGAACGATTGTCAACGGTAGGCTTTGTTCCAATATTTGTTATTGAGGGCAGTCTTAAACCATCGTATGGCATATTGCCCTTCTCACTGTGGAGATATACATAAGAATAATATACACCCTTGGGCGGGAGCAGCTTCTCCTTGGGCGGAGCAAGGTTTACAGTAGGCATGCCAATCGTGCGTCCAAGTTTTTTTCCATGTATGATTTCTCCACCAATATGGTAGGGAGCACCCAAAAGCTTTGTGACTTGTTCCATATTCCCTTTCTCTACTTCTTCACGCACATACGTAGAACTAACCTCTCTTCCTTCATACAACACCTTATCTATAAGCAAAACACGGTATCTATACTCTGAAGACATTTTCTGAAGCAGTCGGTAATCACCAGCACCATGCTTTCCATAAGAAACATCATCTCCGGCAACCACACATCTTGCATGAATCCTGTTGACCAGAACTTCCTTTATGTAAGTTTCCGGCTCCATGTCAGCAACTTCCTGGTGAAATGGGTACTCTATCAGGTAATCCACTCCTGCCTCCTCAAAAATACGGCGTTTCTCTGACAAAGTAGACAATTCCCTGACTGTTTTTCTGCTAAAAAAAGCAGCAGGAGACGGAACAAATGTAAATATCACCGACTTCAGTCCTTTCTCCTGCTGTTGTCTGAGATTGGTCAAAAGCTTCTGATGTCCCCTGTGAAAACCATCAAATTTACCAATTGCCACAGCCGTTTCCTCACCAATATTAAATTCTGTCGTATTCTCTATAATTTTCATTATGCCCTATCCCAAAAACATTTTAAAGGGTCTGAACATCCCCTCACTTTTGACAAATATGTAAACTGCCTTAAACGTATGGCTGCCATCATACACCCGAATCATATCACCATCCCGAAAAAATGTATGGTGTGCAAAGTCCAGCTGTTCGATGTGCAGCTTATTTCCATTTGAAAGTGCATTTTGTCCATCATGATTTACAACTGCACTGTCATATTCCATAAAAACACTGTCAGGTGGTATTACATAGTTTCCATATGTATCTGACCGCACCAGTTCCTCAACTGTCGAAAGCCGAATCGCGTCTTCTATCTTAAAGTTCCCTACTCTTGTGCGCTTCAACTGCACCATGGCTGCCCCGCATCCGATTTTGCTGCCAATATCAGCACACAGGGTTCTGATATATGTACCTTTTGAGCATCCAACCAAAAATCTCACCTCTGGCAGTTTCATGTCCAAAATCCTGATAAACGAAATATCGACATGTCGTGGCTGCCTCTCCACTTCCTTGCCCTCTCTTGCAAGCTCATAAAGTTTTTTGCCATTTACTTTCAAGGCGGAATACATAGGCGGAACCTGATCATACCCTCCCACAAAACACATAATGGCGTGTTCCACATCAGATACGCCCACTTCGACAGGCGACTGTGTAAGAATTGTGCCACTCATATCCTGCGTGTCCGTCGTCACACCCAGTCTCATAAGCGCTTCATATTCCTTGCTCTTGTCCGTCATCATATCACACAGCTTCGTAGCACTTCCAAAACAGACTGGCAGCACACCCACCGCATCCGGATCCAAAGTGCCTGTGTGTCCTATCTTTTTTTGTCTCACTATTCCGCGAAGCTTTGCTACTACATCATGTGACGTGTACCCTGCTTCCTTATAAATATTCATAATTCCGTTTATCAATACGCCACCGCCATTACAATTATTTATAAACTTCTCCTCACAACTTCATCTGAAGCTCTATCTGTTTGGAGATATTGTTAATCACATCATAAAATGTTCCATTCATGTTACAGCCTGCTGCCCTTACATGCCCCCCTCCGCCAAAATAGGCAGCAACTTTACTCACATCGACATATTTGCAGGAACGCAGACTCACCTTGTACTCCAGATTTCCTGTCTCATACATAAATACTGCACACTCAACACCTTTCGTGACGCGAAGCTGATTTACAATTCCATCCAAATCCTTTGACGTCGCATTATAAAAGTCAAGCGTCTTCTTATTTATAACGCTGACAATACATTTACCATCCATAAATACAATACTCTCAAGAAGCGCTCTTCCCAAAAGCTGATTCTGCGTATAAGTCTTCTCATAAAATGTTTGGTCGATAATATCCGGAAAGTCAAAGCCATACTCGATTAGCTCTGCTGCAATCCGAAGCGTCCTGGGTGAAGTATTGGCGTAATTAAAGGTACCCGTATCATGCACAATTCCTATATAAACCGCCTTGGCGATCTCCACATCCATATACTTCTTGTCAATCAAATCGTACACAAGCTCCGCTGTCGAGCTAATACCTGATATGACATAGTTGATATCCCCGCTGCCTCTTTCATTACTGATGTGATGATCAATATTAATACGTTTTGCGGCATTGTCAAATATTTCTTCAGCCTCACCTAGTCTCGATTTTTCACAATCCAATGCTATAAACACATCTACCTTGCCTTCCACCGTATATGTGCAATCAATCTCATCAAATCCTTTAATGCATTCAAACACTTTGGATGGCTCCTCCAAAAACACTTTTATGCAGGTTCCCGGCAGAGCCTTTTTCAGATACAGGTACATAGCCAGGCAGGAGCCAACACAGTCCCCATCCGGTCTGACATGACCTGATATAACAATATTCTTTGCCTTTTTACACTCATCCAATAACTTTATCTTATCCATAATGAATAACCACGCCTTTCTCACAGCCTGCAAACATCCCTCCACAGGCACAAAATTACATGAAAAATCTATATTAATAAAAACTTTTTATGCGTCTATGTACATCATACATCATACACAAAAGTATCTGGGAAGTCAAATGATTCCCAGATACTTTTATTTTTTATTCACATATATTTCCATCGTTTCCTCTGTCGTCCACATGTCTTTCATCATCTGCACGATTGATCTCGTCTATTTTTTTCGACATGGACACGCCGTAAGCAATTGACTGGTCAAGGATAAACTTAATCTCTGGTGTATTCCTCAGATTTATCTTTTTCGCCAAAAGATTTCTGATATAGCCCTCCGCACTCTTCAGGCCTGCAATGGTGTCATTCTGAGAATCCTCATTTCCCAGAACGCTAATCCATGCCTTACAGGTCTTGAGATCAGGCGCCACCTCCACAGCCACCACCGAGGTCATTGGATTGATTCTCGGATCTTTTATCTCACTCCTTATGACTTCGGCAAGAACACGATGAACCTCCCCGTTCACACGAGTGTTTTTGACACTGTTCTTTCTCATTTTTCCTACTCTCCACTATACACCCAAAAACTTGCAGGACATCTTTGGTCTTTCTTCTCACACTTCTTATTCAGTCATTTTATCTTGGCACCTCTACCATGATATATGCCTCGACAATATCAAGCTCCTGCATACTGTCAAAACCCTCAAATACGAGACCGCATTCAAATCCTGACTTCACTTCCTTGACATCGTCCTTAAATCTCTTGAGTGATGCAAGCTCACCCTCATAAATCTGCTCACCCTCACGAGAAATACGAATCTTACATCCTCTCTGAAAGATACCGTCGAGAACATATGATCCTGCAATGTTACCAACCGCAGATGCCTTAAATATCTGCCTGACTTCAGCATGACCGATAACTTTTTCCTCAAATACCGGATCCAGCATGCCTTTCATGGCTGCCTCAACATCCTCAATTGCCTGATAAATTACCCTATAAAGTCTAACGTCAACACCCTCGCGCTCCGCAACTGTTTTTGCCTGTGCGTCAGGACGTACATTAAATCCAATAATAATTGCCTTGGAAGCGGATGCAAGACTGACATCCGACTCATTGATGGCACCAACACCACCATGAATACACTTCACTACAACCTCCTCATTGGAAAGCTTCATCAGGCTCTGCTTGACAGCTTCCACACTTCCTTGTACATCTGCCTTTATGATAAGGTTAAGCTCCTTCAGGCTTCCTGCCTGAATCTGGGAGAACAAATCATCAAGAGACATCTTAGCCTTAGTATCCTCAAGAAGTTTTTCTTTATTCTGCGCCACAAATGTTTCAGCATAATATTTTGCTTCTTTATCGTTTTCATGTGCAATAAATATCTCTCCGGCATTTGGCACATCGCCAAGACCAAGTATCTCTACAGGAGTAGAAGGTCCTGCTTCTTTAACACGCCTTCCCTTATCGTCTATCATGGCTCGTACTTTGCCGCTAGCAGCACCTGCTGAAACAAAATCACCAACCTTTAATGTACCCTTTTGCACAAGAATCGTGGCAACCGGACCGCGCCCCTTGTCAAGTTCTGCCTCAATGACAAGCCCTCTTGCCCGTCTGTTGGGATTTGCTTTCAGTTCAAGTACTTCTGCTGTCAAAAGTATCATTTCAAGAAGCTGCTCAATGCCTTCCCCGCTCTTGGCAGATACTGGTACAAATACCGTACTTCCGCCCCAGTCTTCAGCGATAAGACCATGCTCTGTCAGTTCCTGCTTTACTCTCTCAATGTTGGCGCCTGGCTTATCAATCTTGTTTACAGCGACAATAATTTCTATACCCGCAGCCTTGGCATGATTAATCGCCTCCACTGTCTGTGGCATAACTCCATCATCGGCAGCTACCACAAGAATCGCAATATCTGTTGAATTGGCTCCTCTCATACGCATGGCTGTAAATGCCTCATGACCCGGCGTATCAAGAAATGTAATTTTCTGTCCGTTTGCATTAACTGTATATGCACCAATATGCTGCGTAATACCACCAGCCTCTTTATCCGTCACATTCGTCTTTCGGATAGCATCAAGGAGTGATGTCTTACCATGATCTACATGCCCCATTACACAGATTACGGGCGACCTTGGAACCATATCCGCAGGATTTTCTTCGTCCTCCTTCAAAAGCTCCTCTATCACGTCAACCTTTACTTCCTGTTCGCAAATAATGTCATACTCAATTGCAATATTCTCTGCTGTTTCATAAGAAATCTCCTGGTTGACTGTCACAATCTGTCCCTGCAGAAAAAGCTTCTTGACAATCGCAGACGGCTGTATCTTCATCTTATCCGCAAGCTCTTTAATCGTAAGGGTATCCGGAAGTGTAATAACCTTAATCTGTTCTTCGACAGTTTCCACTGCTTTCTTCTCCGGCTTGATGAATTTTCCTGCCTTATTCTTGCCTTTGATGTTCTTGATGCCGTCACCATCATCTTCATACATAAGATCCTTGCGGTTTCTCTTATCTTTTTCCTGACTGATACGGCGCTTTTCCTCGTCTCTATGCTTCTCTGCGTCCTTTATAGGGCTTTCTGGCACAAAACCGCTGCCCTTATTCGCACTCTTACCACCAAAGCCATTTCTGTTGTCGCGTCCACGGTCGTTATCACGTCCGCCGCCAAATCCCTGTCCGGGTCTTCCTCCCTGTCCGTCACGGCGTTGTCCGTCAAAACCAGGTCTTCCTCCCTGTCCGTCACGGCGTTGTCCGTCAAAACCAGGTCTTCCTCCCTGTCCGTCGCGGCGCTGCCCGTCAAAATTTTGCCTGTCGCGGCGCTGCCCGTCATTTCTGTTATTGTCACGGCGCTGCCGGTCATTTCTGTTATTATTTTAAAGGCGCGGCCCGTCATTTCTGTTATTATTGTCACGGCGCTGCCCGTCATTTCTGTTATTATTGTCACGGCGTTGTCCGTCGTTTCTATTATTATTATCACGGCTATTGTCGCGATTATCTGTTTTTTGCACTGCCGCTTTCGGCGCATCCACCTTCACAGATTCCGGTAACCTGACAGGCATCTCTGTCTTTACAGTCTCCACCGGTTTTACATCTGCACTCTCCGGTTTTTGCACAGTTTTCTCAACTACCTTTTCTGCTTTAACCGGTACCGGCTTCACAGTCTCTGCCGTTTCCGTTTTTACAGGAACCGCCGTTTTCTTTGTTTCTGTCATCTCCACCTTTGCAGGTGGCGCCGCTTTCTTCTCAGAATGCGCAGGCTTTCTTGGTATCTGTGTTCCCCCCGGCATCTTGGAATTTTGCGGATTGCTCACAAAAATAATACTCTTTTTCTTTTTTACTGTTCCCTCGCCAGTCTTCGCAGGTGCCTTTGCTTCCTTTGATGCCGCAGCTTTTGATGTCTCTGCCGTTTCTGTCGTCTTAGGTGCCTCCTCCGACTTCGCAGGTGCCTTTAATGTTTTTTTCACATCTTCTGCCTGTCCGTCTTCTAATACACTCATGTGGCTTTTTACCTCTATACCTTTATTTTTTAATATTGCAAGGATATCTGCACTCTTCACGCCGATTTCCTGCGCCAGTTCATACACTTTCATTTTTGCCATATTATTCCTCCATGCTGCCGACAGTCCGCGAATTTGGACGTCAGCACAAATTTGCTGTGTGAAATCAAAAACTCCACACTACTCACCCTCACATTTAACAGATTGTTCAAGATTCTTTATGATTGTTTTTGCGAAGTTTTCATCTGTAATTGCAAGAGATGAACGCATAGCTTTGCCTATCGCATGCCCAAGTTCCTCCTTTGTTCCAAAAAAATACTTTGTCACCTCGTAAAACTCACACATATTAGAAAACATCTTCTTCGTATTATCTGATGCATCTTCTGACACGATAACGAGCCATGCCTTGCCGCTCTTAACACTCTTGTCAGTTGCAAATTCCCCACTTACCAGCTTCCCTGCTTTCATCGCAAGTCCAAGCATAGAATATACCTTATTTAAATTTGTCTCATTCAAATAACTCTATCTCCTTTGTCAGACTATCGTAGATCTCATCGGGCACTGACATTTTAAATGCTCTGTCAAGACCTCTTGTTTTTCTCGCTTTCTTCATGCACTCCAGGCTGGGACATATGTATGCGCCTCTGCCGTTTTTTCTGCCTGTGACATCCAGAATAATGCTATCTTCTCCTGTCCGCAGAACACGAAGCATCTCCTTTTTGCCCTTCATCTCACCACAGCCGATACATTGTCTTAATGGAATCTTTTTCGCCATCTATTCCTCAATCTCCTCCTCATAATCTTCCTCTTGAGATTCAACCACTTCCAATTCTGATTCGGCCTCCTCTACGTACTCAATATCCTCGGATTCAGACTCCTCATACTCACCTTCCTCATACTCTTCCTCGTAATATACATCTCCATCCTCGTCATACATATAATCCTCATAACGGAAACCTTCTGCATCCTTCGCCTGTGTTTCCGACTTGATGTCAATTTTATACCCCGTAAGCCTTGCCGCAAGTCTTGCATTCTGCCCCTCTTTTCCGATAGCCAGCGAAAGCTGGTAGTCTGGAACGACAACCTTCGCTGTCTTCTCATCAGGATCCGCGAATACAGCAACAATTTTAGCAGGTGACAGCGCATTTTGTATAAAATTACCCGGATTCTCATCCCAATTGACAATATCTATCTTCTCTCCTCGAAGTTCCTCGACAATCGCATTTACGCGTGCGCCGTTCATTCCCACACAGGCACCCACTGCATCAACATTTGGATTGTTTGTTCGCACCGCAAGCTTTGTACGGCTTCCCGCCTCACGGGCAATACTCATAACTTCCACTGTTCCGTCCTTAATTTCTGTTACCTCTGCTTCAAAAAGTCTCTTTACAAGTTCCGGGTGTGTTCTACTGACAAGAATCCTTGGTCCTTTCGGTGTATTTTTCACTTCCAAAATATATACTTTAATACGCTCTGTAGGCTTAAACTCTTCACCCTTTACCTGCTCCGTCTCGTTGAGCACCGCGTCCGCCTTGCCAAGATTAATGCTGATATTTCTGCCGATATAACGCTGCACAATACCTGTGACAACATCTTTCTCCTTCTCAAAAAACTGATTGTAAACAACGCTTCTCTCTTCCTCACGGATTTTTTGCAAAATTACGTTTTTGGCGTTTTGTGTTGCAATACGCCCAAATTCTTTTGACTTGATTTCAATATTGATGGTATCTCCAATCACCGCATCTTTTGAAATCTGTATCGCATCATCTATACATATCTGCGTGACATCATCCTCGACATCCTCATACGCCGCTACGACATCTTTTGTGGCATATACCAAGAAATCACAGGTTTCCCTGTCTATCTGAACAGTAATGTTGTCTGCTTTTCCAAAGTGATTTTTGCAAGCTGTCAAAAGGGAATTCTCAATCGCCTCAAGAAGAGTCTCCTTGCTGATTTCTTTCTCTTTCTCAAGAATATTAAGCGCTTCCATTAATTCTTTATTCATTTTTCCTTTACCCTCCTAAAGTTAAAAATCCAGCGTCAATCTGATAATTGCTATGTCAGACTTGGCAAAGACCATATCCTTTGTCTCTGAATCTTTTTCTGTTTCTATCGTAACTGTATCTTTATCATATGCTTTCAGAACACCAATAAATTCTTTCTGCCGATCTATTGGCTTGTATGTTTTTATCTCCACTTCCTCGCCAAGACTTTTTTCAAGATGTCTGTCTTTCTTTAATGCCCTGCCCAGCCCCGGACTTGAAACCTCAAGAATATACGCATCAGAGATAAAATCCTCCTCATCCAGTTTTTCAGAAAAAGCACGGCTGACATTTTCACAGTCAGCAATACTCACGCCGTCTGCTTTGTCGATAAAAACACGCAGATACCAGCTGCTCCCTTCCTTCACATACTCTACATCATAAATTTCACATTCATTCGCAGCCACAATGGGCTCCAGCAGCGCTTCTGCGCGTTGTTCATACGAATCTTTTTTTGCCATTCCTCCACCTCTTGTCAAAATAATAAGACTACATCACTGATATGCTGCAACAACGTCAAACTGCCACTGCACTGTCAGTTCCTATAGAACATATAGAAAGAGTGGACTCACAAGCCCACTCCTTATCATCTAGCATTCATTTAACTATAACTAGTTTAACACCTTACTTCATAAAAATCAATAGATTTTTAGATTTTTTTCTTTTTAATTCATAGGAAGTTTATATACTTTCTCGCTATGTCCGTCAAGTTTCGGCGTTGACCTGTCCTTGAGCGTCTCATACGGTCTAAGATCCAGTATGCTCTTGTATGCTGGTCTGATAATCTTGTCAACATTAATCAGCTCCTCCATACGATGCGCACTCCATCCCACAATACGTGCAATGGCAAATATCGGCGTATACAGCTCCAGTGGAATATCAAGCATGCTGTACACAAATCCACTGTAGAAATCGACGTTCGCGCTCACGCCTTTGTAAATCCTGCATTTCTCGGCAATAACCTCCGGTGCCAGACGCTCAATCATGGAATACAGCTCAAAATCCTTATGACGGTTTTTTTCGTTTGCAAGTCTCTCCACAAATGATTTGAACACTTTTGCTCTCGGATCTGAAATAGAGTAAACCGCATGTCCCATTCCATATATGAGACCACTTCTGTCAAATGCCTCTTTATTCAGAAGGCGGTACAAATACTCACGCACCTGGCTCTCGTCAGTGACATCATCCACGTTTCTGCGCAAATCCTCCATCATCTGTACAACCTTGATGTTCGCCCCACCATGTTTTGGACCCTTGAGCGATGACAATGCCGCCGCAATAACAGAGTATGTATCTGACCCCGCGCTTGTAACAACCCTTGTCGTAAAAGTCGAATTGTTACCGCCGCCGTGTTCCATATGCAGTACAAGCGCTGCATCCAACACCTTAGCCTCTATTGGTGTATAGGACATATCCGGTCTTAACAGTCTTAACAGATTCTCTGCCGTAGAAAGTCTCGGATCTGGTCTGTGTATGTATAAGCTGTCATCACACTCGTAATGATTATACGCGTGATATCCATATACGGAAAGCATCGGAAACACACTTATCAGCATCAGACTCTGCCGAAGCACATTGTCAAGCGACATGTCTGTAACACTATCATCATATGATGCAAGCGTCAGTACACTCTTTGTCAGTGAATTCATAATGTCATGACTTGGCGCTTTCATAATGACATCCCTGACAAAATTGGTCGGAAGTGTCATGCTGTAACCCAATGTTTTCTTAAATTCTTTTAGCTGTGCCGTATTTGGAAGATTTCCAAACAACAATAGATATGCGCACTCATCAAAACCAAACCTGTCCTCACTCTGAAAGCCTCTTACCAAATCAAAAATATTATAACCCCTGTAATAAAGCTGACCATCACATGGAACACTCTTTCCATCCACCTCTTCTGACGATTTTATAAGCGAAATATTGGTAAGACCAGAAAGCACTCCCTTTCCGTTTTTATCACGCAGACCTCTCTTTACGCCGTATTCATCAAACAAATCCGGATCAATGGCGTTGTTGTCCACACATACTTTTGAATACTTATGCGTAAACTCCTTTATGCTCTCGTCACTCTTTAATCCCATTCACAACACCCTTTCTTATTATATTATCTCATTTTATATTATGTCTCATTAAATATTATACTTTAAATGGAGTAACATAACAAGCGCATAAAAATAAAAAAAGAATGAATTTTATAGGTTACTGTTCACACCTACACCAAAGTAGTGGGAATCATGCGCCAAAATGCTTGCCTTTTAGCATTTTGTGTGCAAAA
>JAIECJ010000029.1 GCA_029068555.1 Lachnospiraceae bacterium | reverse complement strand
TGCACACAAAATGCTAAAAGGCAAGCATTTTGGCGCACGATTCCCACTACTTTGGTGTAGGTGTGAACAGTAACTAACGATTTCATGTTACAATTCACACCAACGCCAGTTTTCATCAGCTTATAAGTTAATGAGGTGTGAATTATAACAGATTTTGCACACAAAATGCTAAAAGGCAAGCATTTTGGCGCATGATTCCCACTACTTTGGCGTAGGTGTGAACAGTAACGATTTCATAAACTTTTGAATAAACTTTATAAAATGTCTTTTCTAATGTGGTAGTTTTATGTTATAATCGGTATGTCTATAATTTTGCTCATGGCGGTAAAGGATAGAATTGCTATGGGATTTGCAGCAGCTTGGTATAGTTTGAAAGGGTAACAAATGTCACAGAATAATATAGAAACTGACAATAACGGGGAAACAGGGGATAAATTCAAAAAGGTAAAGAAATTAAGCTTTATTGAAATTTTAATTCCGGTGCTTACACTTATGACGATTGTCAATTGTATTGTGATACTTGTATTGGTGGTAAATATTGGTAAAAAGGTAAATGGACTTGAACAGAGACTGCTGGCGATTCAAAGTAGTGATGTGGATGAACCATATCAGGAAGTTTCCGCCATGACTAGTACGGATATCAACGGAAACACTGTGGACGCAACAGAGGCAGTGGATATAGCGGAGGCGGCTGCATATGAAAATAATCATGTGTGGAATGGCAGAGATGAGAGTAGTGCAGGCATTAAGAGAGTATATTTTACCTTTGATGACGGACCAAGTGCAAATACTGACAGAATACTTGATATACTGGATCAGTATGGGGTGAAGGCAACTTTTTTTGTTGTTGGAAAAGAGAAATATCCAGAACAGTACAAACGCATTGTGGCAGACGGTCATACACTGGGAATGCACTCCTACAGTCACAAATATAATGAAATTTATGATTCGCTGGATGCATACAAACATGACCTGACACAACTTCATGATTTCCTGTATGAATTGACTGGCGTTGACTGTAGTATTGTGAGATTTCCGGGAGGAAGCAGCAACACAATAAGCAAAGTGGACATGTGGGAGCTTATTGATTACCTTGACGAGGAAGGAATGGTGTATTTTGACTGGAATGTGTCAAGCGGAGATGCCGCTGGGGGATATATAAATGCAAGTCAGATTGCCAGAAATGTGCTTGATAATGTTAGTAAATACAATAATTCAGTGATTCTTTTTCATGATGCTGCAGGCAAGGATTCTACTGTTGATGCGCTGCCTGCGATTATAGAAGCAATACTTGAGTCTGACGATACAGTAATTTTACCGATATCTGAAGATACAGTGCGTGTACAGCATTTGCATAAATAACAAACAAAAGTTAATCAAGGCTATGGGCTTTATTAGCGAGATACAAAATAAAATTGGAGGATAGTTTAATATGGGTTTTTTTCAGGATTTAAAACAGGATTTGTCGCAGACAGTAAATGATTTGGGAACAGAGGAGACCGTTGGTGATTTTGGTCTTGATGAGGAAGGGGTGACAGCTTCCGAGGATTTGTTTGGGGAATCTTCTGATACTGATTTTGCAGATCTTGAAGCTATGCTTGAAAAGGGAGTCGCTGCCCTTGGGGATGCACCAGTAGACTCTGTTACACAACAGGAGTCTGAAGAGACAAAGGTACCTGATCTGGAGACTATGTTGAGCGCTGTGGATGATGCAGCGGAGTCAGCAGGAAACGATGCCGGTTTTGCGCAGGATCCGGCAGCGGAGAGTAATTCAGGGACAGCGCCTGAAATGGGTGCTGAAACATCAGCAGTAGAACAAAATAATAAGAGTGAGGCAGACGCAGAGATGGAACAGCTATTGAATGAAGTAGAACAGAATATACAGGAGCCGGCATATATGGATGCAGCTCCGACAGCGGCACAGGATGACTTTGCGGCGAGTGAGGCGGCTTCGACAGACACGGCAGTTATCACAGCGGGAATGAGTATTACAGGTGATATTACAAGTAGCGGAAATATGGATTTGATCGGAAGTATTACGGGGAATATAGAGATTCTTGGCAAGCTGAATGTTACAGGAAGCATTTCAGGAAATTCTGCTGCTGCAGAAATCTATGCTGAGTCGGCACAGATTAACGGAGAGGTGAAAAGTAAGGGAAGCGTAAAGATTGGTCAGAGCTCTGTGGTAATTGGTAATATTTTTGCAACAAGTGCGGTGATTGCAGGTGCTGTGAAAGGTGATATTGATGTGCATGGACCTGTTATTCTTGATACATCTGCAATTGTTATGGGCAATATTAAATCGAAATCGGTTCAGATTAACAACGGTGCAGTTATTGAGGGTATGTGTTCACAGTGCTATGCCGATGTCAGTCCTACATCTTTCTTCAATGATGTTAAGAAGAACAGGGGAAATAGTAAGGATAAATAAAGTGAAAAGAGTAGGAGCCGTGTTGATATGAACAGAATTTTATTGAAACTGAGCGGAGAGGCACTTGCCGGCGATAAGAAAACAGGCTTTGACGAGCCTACGGTGACGACTGTGGCGAAACAGGTAAAGGAAATCGCCGACAGCGGTGTGCAGGTAGGGATATTGATTGGCGGCGGCAACTTTTGGCGGGGAAGGACAAGTGAGACAATTGACCGGACAAAGGCAGACCAGATTGGTATGCTTGCCACTGTAATGAATTGCATTTATGTTTCTGAAATTTTCCGGTTTGTGGGTATGGATACAGAAATTTTTACACCGTTTCAATGTGCGGCTTTCACAGAGCTTTTTTCGAAGGATAAAGCAGTAGCAGCACTTCAGGCTGGTAAGGTGATTTTTTTTGCAGGCGGTATCGGACATCCATACTTCTCAACGGATATGGGAACTGTACTCAGGGCAATTGAGATTGAGGCGGATATGATATTAGCGGCAAGAGCAGTGGATGGTGTCTATGATGCGGATCCGAAGGTTCATAAGGATGCGAAAAAGTATGACACAATTCCGATCAGGGAGGTTGTTGATAAGAAGCTTGGAGTGATGGATCTTGCGGCGGCAGTACTTTGTATGGAAAACCGGGTGCCGATGACGATATTTGGATTAAATGAAGAAAACAGTATCATTAATACGGTAAAAGGAAAATCAAGCGGTACAGTAATTACGGTCTGATTATCCAAAGAAGACAGCGAAGAATAAAAAATCAGGAGGACATATATAATGGATGAGAGAGTTAAAACATATGACGATAAAATGCAGAAAGCACTTGATTTCCTTTTATCAGATTATCAGACAATACGTGCGGGGCGTGCTAATCCGCATGTGCTTGACAAGTTAAAAGTGGACTATTACGGAACACCAACACCCATTCAGCAGGTTGGAAATATTACGGTTCCTGAAGCGAGAATGATTCAGATAGCGCCGTGGGAAAAGAGTCTTATCAAGGATATTGAGAAGGCAATCATGGCATCGGACATTGGTATTACACCGAATAATGATGGAGCAGTAATTCGTCTTGTATTTCCTGAGCTTACAGAAGAACGCAGAAAAGAATTGGTTAAGGATGTAAAGAAAAAAGGTGAAGAGTGTAAGGTTGCAATCCGCAACATCAGGCGTGATGCAAATGACTCTTTTAAGAAACTTGCAAAGACGGAAGTGTCTGAAGATGAGATTAAGGATTTGGAGGATTCCGTACAGAAACTCACAGATAAGTACATCAAGGATGTTGATAAGGCAGTTGATGAGAAGTCTAAGGAAATTCTTACGGTATAGTTTATCGGGTATTTGTTTTCCGGTAAAGGGACGGCGAAAACATGGGGGCGTGCATGGAGGATGTAATGCCCTCATCTTTTTTATGCACACGGGCACCTTGAAGAAAATGTCAGCTGAAGCAGACAGGTGCCCGGTGCACGAGTGGGGAAGAAGACCATTTCCCTACTCGATTGCGCAGACCTGTGAAGAAGAAATATGCTGCTAAAGTAGTGTGTAGGCTGTGAGACTGGGAGACTGGGAGTGGAATAAAGTCTGCTCAATAGATATGAATAATAAATGGAGGATGTGTTATGAATGTACCAAACCATGTAGCAATCATTCTTGATGGAAATGGACGCTGGGCAAAGGCAAAAGGACTTCCGCGTACTGCTGGTCATGTGCAGGGAGCGAAGACGGTTGAACAGATATGTGAGGATGCCTATGACATGGGAATTAATTATCTGACAGTATATGCGTTTTCGACTGAAAACTGGAGCAGACCAGACAGTGAAGTGACAACACTGATGAACCTGCTCAGAAATTATATGAAAAATAGTATCAAGCGGGCGCAGAAGAACAATATGTGCGTCCGGGTGCTCGGGGACAAATCAGGACTTGCACAGGACTTACGGGAGAGTATTGAGGAGCTGGAACAGGCCACAAGAAATAATACGGGACTTCATTTTCAGATAGCGATTAATTACGGCGGGCGTGATGAGCTTAGAAGGGCGATTGCAAGGCTTGTGGATAAAGTGGCAGTTGGAGCGCTGAAGCCAGATGAGGTTGACGATGCGAAAATAGAGGCGGAGCTTGATACGGCAGGGCTTCCGGATCCTGATTTGCTGATAAGGACATCGGGAGAGCAGAGAATATCAAATTTCCTGTTGTGGCAGCTTGCTTACGCTGAGCTTTATTTTACATCTGTTCCATGGCCTGACTTTGATAAAAATGAGCTTGCCAAGGCAGTGGAAGCTTATCAGAACAGGGACCGGAGATATGGACTTGTGAAGGAGGAGTAGGGGATGGCTTCTAATATTCTTGGAAAAATAAGCAAGGAGAGGACGATTAGTGCGGTTGTTATTGTGATTGCGGCACTGGCATCTATTCTTCCGGGAGGTATTGTACTGGCAGCTGTGCTGTTAGTCATATCAATTATCGGTTTTTTGGAGTTGACAAAGGCGTGTGGTGTCCGGGCAAAAGAGGCTTCAGGACAGTATGGGAGGATAAATGGTCTTGAGAAGATGGGATGTGCCATCATTATGTGCTACTATGCTGCGATTTATTTTGTGAGGAACACATCATGGTCGGTGATGGTCATCATAATGGCATTAATCGCAATAATGTTTGTATACGTATTTGGGTTTCCAAAGTTCCATGCCAGTCAGGTAATGGCTACTTATTTTTCGCTGATATATGCACCTGTGATGTTATCATTTGTGTTTCTGACAAGACAGCTTGAGCATGGGATTTATCTGGTGTGGATGATTTTTATCGGCTCATGGATATCGGACACCTTTGCATACCTTACAGGAGTAATGTTTGGAAAGCACAAGCTTGCACCTGTGCTTAGCCCGAAAAAATCAATTGAAGGTTCTTTGGGAGGCATTGTGGGTGCAGCATTGTTTGGGGCAGTCTTTGGAATTTATATGGAGCACACAATCGGAGAAGAAAATTTTGCCATGCTCCTTGCTGTTGTCGGAGGTGTGGGATCTGTTATATCGCAGGTTGGTGATTTGGCAGCTTCTGCCATTAAGAGAAATCACGGCATTAAGGATTATGGTAAACTGATACCAGGACATGGTGGCATTATGGATCGATTTGACAGTGTGATATTTACAGCACCGATTACCTACTTCTTAATCCTGTTGTTTCGTTAGGCTGCATTTGGATACTGCTTTTGTGAGGGATGTTATTTGGATTTCTCGTTTGAGAGTATATTTTGAATAGTTATGATTTGATACTAATATAATAAAACGGAGGTCAATTTCATGAAGAAGATAGCAATACTTGGCTCCACTGGTTCGATAGGGACACAGACATTGGAAATAGTCCGCAAAAATCCGGATTTGGAAGTAGTGGGGCTGGCAGCAGGCGCTAATATTGATTTGTTTGAAAAGCAGGTAAGGGAGTTTAAACCGAGGCTGGTGTCTCTCCAGGATGAGGTGGTATGCAAAGAGTTAAAGGTCAGACTTGCCGATATGGACGTGGAAATTGTACATGGCATGGAGGGATTGCTATGCATAGCAGAGATGGAAGAATCAGAGATCCTGGTGACAGCAATTGTAGGCATGATAGGAATCCGGCCTACAATTGCTGCCATTAATAAGCATAAGGACATTGCACTTGCAAATAAGGAGACACTTGTGACGGCAGGACATATTATCATGCCGCTTGCAGCAAAAATGGGTGTTTCAATCCTGCCTGTTGACAGTGAACACAGCGCTATCTTTCAGTGTATGCAAGGAGAGAACAGGGAACGTGTCAGCAAGCTGCTGATTACTGCATCAGGAGGACCTTTTCGAGGAAAAACCAGAAAGGAACTAGAAAATGTACAGCTTGAGGACGCATTAAAGCATCCCAACTGGTCGATGGGACACAAAATCACAATAGATTCTGCGACACTTGTAAATAAAGGGCTTGAGGTTATGGAGGCGAAATGGCTTTTTGATATGGATTTGGATCATATACAGGTGGTCGTGCATCCGCAGAGCATTATACATTCCATGGTGGAGTATGTGGATGGAGGGATTATGGCACAGCTTGGTACGCCAGATATGAAGCTGCCCATTCAGTATGCATTGTTTTATCCAGACAGACGTCCGATGGCAGGAAAAAGAGTGGATTTCTATGAACTTGAAAGCATAACGTTTGAAAAGCCGGATATGGAAACTTTTACAGGATTAAAACTTGCATTGAGGGCAGCAGCGCAAGGTGGAAGTGTGCCAACTGTGTTTAACGCGGCTAACGAAAAAGCAGTAAGTCTGTTTTTGAACAGAAAAATTGCGTTTATGCAGATTCCGGAGATAATTGAGATGTGTATGGATGTCCATAGGAAAATAGAAAATCCTGATGTGGAGGAAATTCTAAAGACAGAGCAGGAGACATATGATCTTATCCATTCGAAATTTTAGATTCCAGATTTTAAGGCTGGATTGTATAATGTAAAGGGCATAACAACAACTAAAAGGGAGGAAAAATTAAGGGATGGTTGTTACGATTATAGTATTTGTGCTGATATTTGGAGTAGTTGTGATAGCACATGAGCTTGGTCATTTTTTGATGGCGAAGTCAAATGGCATCAGAGTATTGCAGTTTTCCATTGGTATGGGACCAGATATTATCAAGTTTACAAAGAACGGAACGAAGTATGTGCTGAAGCTGCTGCCAATCGGTGGAGCCTGTATGTTTGAGGGTGAGGATGGTATTTACTCGAAAGATAGTGACGACAATCAAAAAATATCCGAAAAGATGGAGGGGGCATTTAATGATGCAAATGTCTGGGCGAGAATTGCAACTGTTTTTGCCGGACCGTTTTTTAATATTATTCTTGCTTTTTTGCTGTCCCTGATTGTGGTTGGTTTTTCAGGTGAGGTTATTCCGATGATTAATGTGTTGACAGAAGGGTATCCTGCGATGGAAGCAGGGCTTCAAGAGGGGGATATTATCACAAAAATGGATGGCGAGCGAATATATCTGCAAGGGGAGGTTACATTTGCATCGGCGTTTAGCAGGGGAGAACCAATTGAGATTGAGTATAAGCGTGATGGCGATAAATTTACGACAGTGGTTGTGCCGAAGTTCGATGAACAGGATAACCGGTATTATATCGGATTTACAATTGGGGAAACCATAAAATGTAAGGGACTGGATCTGATAAAGTACAGTGTATATGAGGTGCGTTATTGGCTCAAAACCACGATAAAAAGTCTGCTGATGCTGGTGCAGGGAAGACTTTCAGCAAATGACCTCTCGGGTCCGGTTGGAATTGCTGTAACAATTGATGAGACACTGGAAGTAGCAAAGCCGTATGGTATTCCGACAGTTGTTCTTACAATGATTAATTTTGCAGTTCTTCTGAGTGTAAATCTTGGTGTAATGAATCTGCTGCCTTTGCCGGCTCTGGATGGTGGAAGACTTTTGTTCTTACTTGTCGAGGTGGTACGTGGGAAACCTGTGTCACCGGACAAGGAAGGTCTGGTTCATTTTGTTGGCTTTGTGGCACTGATGATATTGATGGTGTTTGTGTTGTACAATGATATTGCTAGGATTTTTGCTTGAAATATGCAAAGGGTGCGTTTGTTTTAATTTAAATGGAGGTAATTATGCACAGGGACAAGACAAAAGTAGTTCGCATTGGGGATGTGGTGATTGGCGGGGGAAATCCCATTTTAATACAGTCTATGACGAATACAAAGACACAGAATGCGGCAGCTACAATAGCACAAATAAAACGTCTTGAGGCGGCTGGTTGTGAAATTATCCGTTGTACAGTGCCGGATATGGAGGCTGCGCAGGCGATTGCCTTGATTAAGAAAGAGATAGTAATTCCGCTGGTTGCGGACATTCATTTCGACTATAAGATGGCGATTGCGGCAATGGAAAACGGTGCAGATAAGATACGTATCAATCCGGGAAATATCGGAAGCAGGGAGAAGGTTGCTGAGGTTGTAAAAGTGGCAAAGGAGAGAGCTATACCAATACGAGTGGGTGTAAATAGTGGCTCGCTTGAAAAGGAACTGGTGGAGCGGTATCATGGTGTCACTGCCGAGGGAATCGTGGAGAGTGCACTTGACAAGGTGCATATCATAGAGGATTTGGGATATGACAACATGGTTATCAGTATCAAGTCCTCCGATGTTATGATGTGCGTGAGAGCACATGAGCTGCTGGCAGGCAGGACGCAGTACCCGCTTCATGTGGGCATTACGGAATCGGGAACGGTTACAAGCGGCAACATCAAGTCAGCGGTCGGGCTTGGAATAATACTGAATCAGGGGATTGGTGATACAATCAGAGTGTCTCTTACAGGCGATCCGGTGGAGGAAATCAAGTCCGCCAAACTGATATTGCGCACACTCGGGTTAAGAAAAGGCGGTATCGAAGTTGTGTCATGCCCTACCTGTGGAAGAACCAATATAGACTTGATCGGACTGGCGAATCAGGTGGAAAATATGGTACAGGGGTATGATCTTGACATTAAAGTGGCAGTTATGGGATGTGCCGTAAATGGTCCTGGGGAAGCAAAGGAAGCAGATATTGGAATTGCCGGAGGGATTGATGAAGGACTTCTTATTAAAAAGGGAGAGATTATAAAAAAAGTCCCAGAGCGTGAGCTTTTAAATACATTGAAGCATGAGTTGGACAATTGGAAGTAGGATGGATGGAAAAGAAATTTTTTGAAGCGTTTCCCAATCTTAAGCTCGAAGGGGTGCATAAGGATTTTTTTGACCAGGTGGTTGTAGAAAAAATTACAGCTACAAAGCGAAAAGATTTGCTGCGCATCTATATTCGGAGTGAGAGATTAATTGAAAAGGAAATCATTTATTCCGTGGAAAATGAGATAAAAAGACAGTTTTTTCCAAGGGAGTATCTTGTTATTAAAATATATGAAAAGTTTTTTTTGTCGGAACAATATACGCCGGAGAAACTGATGGGTGTTTACCGGGAGAGCATTTTGATGGAACTGAAGGAATGTGAGCATATGCTCTATACCATGTTCAGACAGGCGGATATTAGTTTTCCGGAAGACAATGTGATGGAGCTAATCCTCGAGGACAGTGTAATTGCAAAGTCAAAAGAGGAGGAGATTGTTGGGATTCTGGACAAGGTTTTGAACGAGAGATGCGGATTCAGGGTAAAGTTTCAGACTTCCTATAAAGAAGCAAAGACAGGAAAATATAAAGAAGATGATGAACTTCGTATTAAAAAAATAGTTGCAGGAATCAGCAGTCGTCTGGAAGGGAAAGTCAGTGAAGAATCCGGACAGGGAAATATCACTCTGGCGACGCCTGAAGTGATGGCAAAAAAAGTAAAAACATCAGGGGAGACAGAATCACAGGTGCCAGAAAAGAAAAATGAGGCATCAGTTTCTTCAGGGATGGAGAAGAAATCATATAGCAGACCCGAAAGAGCAGGGGAGAAGGGGTTGCGTGAAAGAGGAATGCAAAAAAGAGCGCTTAAGCGTTCAGATAATCCAAATGTCATCTTTGGACGCGACTTTGAGGATGGGAGCATCAATATAGAAGAAATCTGGGGCGAGATGGGAGAAGTCACTATCCGGGGGAAGGTACGTGCCCTTGAGACGCGCGAAATCAGAAACGAACGGACAATAGTGAGTTTTGAGATAACAGATTTCACAGATACGATTAAGGTGAAGATGTTTGTGCACAATGAGCAGCTTTCCGAGCTTACGGCGGATTTAAAGGTCGGGGCATTTTTAAAGCTGAAAGGTGTCACGGTTAACGATACGTTTGACAGGGAACTTACAATAGGATCCGTGATTGGTGTGATGAAAATTCCTGACTTCACGACAGCCCGTATGGATAACAGTGCCAGAAAACGTGTTGAACTGCATTGTCATACGAAGATGAGTGACATGGACGGTGTCTCCGATGTAAAGGATATAATTAAGCGCGCAAAAAAATGGGGGCACAAAGCAATTGCCATCACTGACCACGGATGCGTACAGGCTTTTCCAGACGCAAACCATGCTTTGGATCATGGTGATGATTTCAAGGTCATTTATGGTGTGGAGGGGTATCTGGTTGATGACCTGAAGGAGATCGTGACAGATGGCAGGGGGCAGGCACTGGATGAAACATATGTGGTGTTTGACATTGAGACAACAGGTTTTTCGCCAGTTACCAACCGCATAATAGAAATTGGCGCTGTAAAGGTGGTAAATGGACAGATAGTGGACAGATTTTCTACCTTTGTCAATCCAGAGGTGCCGATTCCGTTTGAGATTGAGAAGCTTACCAGTATCAATGACAGCATGGTGATTGAAGCGGAGAAGATAGAGGCGGTGCTTCCGAAGTTTTTGGCATTTGTGGGTGATGCAGTTCTTGTGGCACATAATGCGGGTTTTGATGTCAGTTTTATCAAAGAAAATGCGAGACGGCAGAACATTTCTGCTGACTTTACATATGTCGATACAGTTGCGATTGCAAGGACACTTCTGACGGGGCAGGCAAAATATACCCTTGATGCAGTTGCCAAGACTTTAAAGATATCCCTTGAAAATCACCATAGGGCAGTTGATGATGCAGAATGTACGGCACAAATATTTGTCCGGTTTATTGAAATGCTTAAAAAGGATAATGTGAGTACACTTGCAGAGTTAAATGATATGGGAAAAGCGAGCGTGGATGCAGTCAGAAAGCTTCATTCATATCATATTATTATATTGGCAAAGAACCAGACGGGTCGCATAAACTTATACAGGTTGATTTCCCAGTCGCATTTGAAGTATTTTTACAAGAGACCTTTGATACCAAAGAGCCAGATCGAAAAGTACAGGGAGGGACTGATTATTGGCAGCGCCTGTGAAGCGGGAGAACTATTCCGGGCGTTGCTCGACGGGCAGAGTGAAGAACAGATTGCCCGCATTGTAGGTTTTTATGACTATCTGGAAATACAGCCGATTGGCAACAATAGATTCATGATTGAGTCGGAGAGACACAGGGATATCAATTCGGAGGAGGATTTGACGGCTCTGAACAAAAGGGTTGTGAAGCTCGGGGAGCAGTTTCATAAACCAGTTGTCGCGACCTGTGACGTCCATTTTTTAGACCCTGAGGATGAGGTTTACAGACGAATTATCATGACTGGTAAAGGATTTAAAGATGCCGATGACCAAGCGCCGCTGTACCTGCGTACTACAGAGGAAATGCTTGACGAGTTTGCGTATTATTTAGGTAGTGAAAAGGCGGAGGAAATTGTGATCACAAACACAAACATGATTGCAGATATGTGTGACAGAATTGCGCCAGTGCGCCCGGATAAGTGCCCTCCGGTCATTGAAAACAGTGACCAGCAGCTTACAGATATTTGCTACAGGAAAGCACATGAAATGTATGGTGACGAACTGCCTGATATTGTGGAGGCAAGGCTTAAGCGGGAGTTAGATTCTATTATCAGCAATGGATTTGCTGTTATGTACATTATTGCGCAGAAGCTTGTGTGGAAATCCGTGGAGGATGGTTACTTGGTAGGTTCACGGGGATCTGTAGGATCTTCGTTTGTGGCGACTATGGCGGGGATTACAGAGGTCAATCCGTTAAGTCCGCACTATTATTGTAAAAACCGCCATTACAGTGATTTTTACTCGGATGAAGTGAAGAAATTTGCAGGCATGGCAGGATGCGATATGCCTGACAAGAACTGTCCTGTCTGTGGTCAGAAGTTGATAAAGGACGGCTTTGATATACCATTTGAGACATTTCTTGGATTCAAGGGAAATAAGGAACCGGATATTGACTTGAATTTTTCGGGAGAATATCAGAGTAAGGCGCATAAGTATACAGAGGTCATCTTCGGTTATGGGCAGACATTCCGCGCCGGAACAATTGGTACACTTGCTGATAAGACAGCATTTGGATATGTAAAGAACTATTATGAAGAACGCGGAAAACATAAGCGAACCAGCGAGATTAACCGGATTGTCGAGGGATGTGTCGGTGTCAGACGGACAACAGGGCAGCATCCCGGGGGCATTGTCGTTTTGCCTGTGGGCGAGGAAATTGACTCTTTTACGCCGGTGCAGCATCCGGCAAATGATATGACAACAGATACCATAACGACACATTTTGACTATCATTCCATTGATCACAACCTGTTAAAGCTTGATATTCTCGGACACGACGATCCGACGATGATTCGTATGCTTCAGGATTTGACAGGGATAGATCCGACAGAGATACCGCTTGACGATAAGGAGGTTATGTCACTTTTCCAGAATACGTCTGCGCTGGGGATTACACCAGAAGACATTGGGGGATGCAGGCTTGGCTGTCTGGGAATCCCGGAGTTTGGCACGGATTTTGCCATGCAGATGGTGATTGATGCACAGCCAAAGTACTTTTCGGATTTGGTCAGAATATCAGGATTGTCACATGGCACAGATGTGTGGCTTGGTAATGCGCAGACATTGATTCAGGAGGGAAAGGCGACAATTTCCACGGCAATTTGTACACGTGACGATATCATGACCTACCTGATTGGTATGGGACTGGATTCAGAGGAATCGTTTAAGATTATGGAGGCAGTGCGAAAGGGAACCGTGGCAAAGGGAAAATGCGGAAACTGGGGGGAATGGAAAAAGGATATGCTTGAACACAATGTACCAGACTGGTATGTGTGGTCATGTGAAAAAATACAATATATGTTTCCAAAAGCACATGCGGCGGCTTATGTTATGATGGGATGGCGTATCGCATACTGCAAGATAAATTATCCGCTGGCTTATTACTGTGCATTTTTCAGCATCAGGGCATCGGCATTTTCATATGAAATTATGTGCCTTGGGCGTGAACATCTAGAGCGTGTCATGGCGGATTATAAAAAGCGCAGCGACAGCCTGTCCAATAAGGAACAGGATGCGGTAAAGGATATGCGTATTGTTCAGGAAATGTACGCGAGGGGATTTGAGTTTGAGCCAATTGATATTTTTCGGGCACATTCAAGAAATTTCCAGATTGTAAACGGTAAAGTCATGCCGTCATTGAGCAGTATTGAGGGACTTGGTGAGAAGGCAGCAGATGCGATTATGGAGGCGGCGAAGGATGGACCGTTCTTGTCAAAGGATGATTTCAGGAGCAGGACAAAGGTGTCCAAGACCGTAATTGACCTGATGGCGGATTTAGGACTTCTGGGTGACATACCAGAATCCAACCAGATTAGCCTGTTTGACCTTGTCGGTTAATGGTTACTGCTTACTCCGTTTCAGCAGCAGGTAAAAATCCATGCAAAATTTGCTGCGTAAATGAATTTTTACTTTGCTGCGCTATGATTTTTCAAACACGCTCTAAGCCCCGTTTGAACAGTAACGGTTAAAGTTTTTAAGACAGAAATATAGTGTAAAATTAAAGTGGAGATAATTCCCATAAGTTTAGTTAACTTTATGGGAATATCCTCCACTTTTTTTATTGAATCTCCCACAAACTGTTACGCACATCTGACAGAAAACATTTTTCAAACACACTTTAAGAAGAACATAACATGCTACGTAATTGAACAAAGTGAGGCTATTTTAGCCATTTTAAGGAATGAAATCATTTATTAAGCTTTTTTTAAGCGAAAGAAAGACTTGTACTTTCTGCGTTTTTCATGTAAAATAGTTATCAAAGTGGTGGAAAGTGGAACTAAGTGGTTTGAAGTGGTGGGTGATTGCATGTTCATGGGTGAATACAATCATACAATAGACGCGAAGGGCAGGCTGATTATTCCCTCAAAGTTCCGCGAAGTTTTGGGAGATGATTTCGTGGTGACGAAGGGACTGGATGGCTGCCTGTTTGTGTACGATAACACTGAATGGTCCGCTTTTGAAGAAAAGCTAAAGGCTTTGCCGCTTATGAACAAGGAATCTCGTAAGTTTGTCCGTTTTTTTCTCGCAGGTGCTGCGAATGTGGAGGTGGACAAGCAGGGAAGAATACTGATACCGTCCGTGTTAAGGGAGTTTGCAGCTCTGGATAAGGAAGTTGTTCTCATAGGAGTAGGGGGACGAATCGAAATCTGGAGCAAAGAAAGGTGGGAGGAAGCTTCGGAGTACGACGATATGGATGATATCGCAGAGCATATGTCAGAGCTGGGACTCATGATATAATAAGCGCCAGCTTGCCGGATAACGGTCATATGTGTCAGGTGGAATACTCCAGAAAGGAGACCATGTATGCCAGAAAAAACGGAGTTTAAGCACACGTCAGTATTACTTAATGAGACAATTGAAGCATTGCATATCAGACCAGAGGGGGTGTATCTGGATGGCACACTTGGGGGTGGCGGTCATGCTTATGAGGTATGCAGGCGACTTGGCGAAAAAGGACGCTTTTATGGAATTGATCAGGATGAGGCTGCCATAGAAGCGGCGGGAAAGCGATTAGAAGAATTTGGTGACAGGGTTACAATTATCAGAAACAATTACTGCAATGCGAGGGAAGTACTGAAACAAAAAGGTGTGGATCACTTTGACGGTATTATGCTTGATCTCGGCGTATCCTCGTACCAGCTTGACACAGTGGAGAGGGGATTCACATACAAATATGATACCCCGCTCGACATGCGCATGGATCAGCGGCAGAAACTGACGGCAAGGGACATTGTAAATAATTATGATGAGCAGACATTGTACAGAGTCATAAGGGATTATGGAGAGGATCAGTTTGCCAAAAATATTGCGAAGCATATTGTGCAGGCTCGGGTGAAAAAGCCGATAGAGACAACATATGAATTAAATGAGATTATCAAGGCCGCAATACCTGCAAAAATGCGGGCGTCTGGCGGACACCCGTCCAAACGGACATTTCAGGCGATACGGATTGAATGCAACCATGAACTGGATGTACTCAAAAACTCTTTGGAGGATTTGGTGAATATGCTGAAGCCGCAGGGAAAGCTGTGCATTATTACATTTCACTCACTTGAGGACAGGATTGTTAAAAACTTTTTCAGGGATATGGAAAATCCATGTACATGTCCGCCAGAATTTCCGGTCTGCGTATGCGGGAAGATTCCATATGGAAGAACTGTGCCAAGGAAACCGATATTACCGTCGGAGGAAGAAAAGGAGAAAAATTCAAGGTCAAAAAGTGCAAAGCTTAGAGTTTTTGAGAGAATTTAGAGGAATGTATTATGAAAAAGAAAGGGTATGAAAAATGAGACATGACGGTTTGCATGAAAGGGCAGGTATGAACAGACAAAACAGGGGCAGTCATGACAGAATATATGATGATTATGTAGACGGAAGCGCGGTAAGAAAATTGCAGCCTTCATCTGTAAAACGGGAGTCTGCAAGACTTGTGACTCGGACGCGGTCTGCACGTAGAAATGTTGTAAAAGCAGTTCCTATGAATATGGGATATATTGCTGTTGCTGCTGTTGCTTTTGTTATTGTTTGTTGTGTGCTTATAAGTTATATTAAGTTACAATCAGATATTACGAATCATATCACCAGCATATCACAGCTTGAGAGTCAGTTAAATGAAATGAAGCTTGCAAATGATGAGACGTATACAAAAATCATGAGCAGCATTGACTTGGAGGAGATAAAACGAATTGCCGTAAATGAGCTAGGGATGAAATATGCGAAGGAGGGGCAGGTAGTACAATATACTGGCGAGGGAAACGACTATGTGCGCCAGTACAGTGAAATACCAAAATGATGAAAAAGTGGTCAGGGACAGACAGACAAGGTGTTATGTCATGGGCTGTCCCTAAACGGTTATGAAATGTTTATCAAAAGAGTGTATAAGGAGATACGATGGCAGACAGATATAAAAGTAGTAATCGCAATAAAAATGGCAGCAAAAGAGCAAGCAGAAAAAAGAGAAGAAGAGAGAACATAAATATCAATAAAATAAAATCTATGAAGCTGGCTGTGATGATGATAATCATTCTGCTGGCTTTTACGGGGTTGGGGGGGAGACTCTATTGTATCGCGCGTGATAACCGGAATGATTATCAGAAAAGAATATTGTCGCAGCAACGGTATGATTCCAAGACGCTTCCATTTAAAAGGGGGAGTATTCTGGATGCGAATGGGACAATTCTTGCAGCAAGCGAAAAAGTTTACAATGTTGTTCTTGATTGTAAGGTTATGCTTGACAAGGAGATAAATGAGGAGCCGACACTCACAGCGCTGGCAGAGTGTTTTGATTTAAATTTGTCCGACTTAAAAAAATATGTAAAAGATAATCCGAATTCACAGTACTATGTGCTCAAGAAAAGAATTACGTATGAAGAAATGAGTCCTTTTTTAGACCGGAAAAATGAACACAATAAGGAAGCGTCAAAAAAAGGTAATGAGAAAATGGGAATTATTAACGGTGTATGGTTTGAAGAGGAATATATCAGACGCTATCCCAACAATACACTTGCATGTGATGTAATTGGTTTTACAGGCACGGACAATAATGGTACGTATGGACTGGAAGAATATTATAATGATGTACTGAATGGTACGAATGGAAGGGAATATGGGTATCTCAATGATGATGCCACGCTGGAGCGCAATACGGTGGCGGCAGTAGATGGAAATACACTTGTGAGTACGATTGACGCTAATATACAGGCAATCTGTGAGAAATACCTGAAGCAGTTTAATGATGAACATGCAGACGAAGCGAGAGAGGGGCTTGGTGCGTTTAACAGTGCTGTTATTATTCAGAATTGTAACAACGGAGAAATCATGTCAATGGCAAGTTATCCTAATTTTGACCTCAATAATCCAAGGGATATATCTGCTTATTACACTGAGGAAGAAATTGCCCAGATGGAGACGGACGAAACATATTATGATACGTTGAATAATCTATGGAGAAATTTCTGCATATCAGATACATATGAGCCAGGCTCCACAGCAAAGGCACTTACTCTGGCTGCCGGACTAGAGACAGGAAGGGTTGTCGGGAATGAGATCTACGAGTGCAGCGGTGCGCTGGATGTGGCAGATCATCGTATCAGGTGTAATGTCAGGACAGGACATAACACGCTGGATGTGAGCGGTGCGTTGGAACAGTCATGCAACGTGGCATTCATGAAAATGGGTGAGGCGCTTGGTGTCAAGAATACGATAAAATTTGAACAGATATTTAACATCGGACTGAAAACAAACATTGACCTTGCGGGAGAGGCAAGGACTGCTTCCGTGGTGTTTAATGAGAAGTCGATGGGATCGTCAGAGCTTGCGACGGCATCCTTTGGGCAAGGTTATAATGTCACAATGATAGAGATGGTGACAGCTTTTTCTTCTATTATAAATGGGGGATATTATTATGAGCCGCATATGGTCAGCAAGATAACAAACGCAAACGGTGATACGGTCAAGAATATAGAACCAAGGGTTTTGAAGCAGACAATCTCATCAACAACATCCGAACAGATGCGGCAGTATCTATATGCTGCTGTTGCAGAGGGAACAGGCAAGTCAGCACGTCCGGCAGGGTATGCGATCGGTGGCAAGACAGGTACTGCAGAGATGGTGCCGCGAGACCATAAAAATTACGTTGTATCCTTTATCGGGTATGCGCCGGCTGACAACCCGCAGATTGTGATTTACTGTGTAGTGGACAGACCAAATGTAGCAGATCAGCCGCATGCGTCTTATGCGACAGGGATTGTCAAAAATATTCTCACAGAGGTACTCCCGTATCTGCATATTGGCAGGACAGAGGAGATGACAATAGCAGAGCAGGAAGAAGTTGACAGGGTGCTGGGGAATATCGTGCAGGCTAACAATCCTGAGGGGGCAGGAGATAGCGGTGAGCCTGTTGAAGGAGACAACGGACAGGGTGGCGGGGCTGCTTCAGGAGAAGCAGGGAACGGAGATGGAAACACTGATACACAGGACAGTGGTAAACCAGCCTATATAGTTGACCCTGATACAGGAGAACTAATAGATGCTGTCACAGGAGAGAAAGCTGTGATGGATTACAGTATGGAGGGAGATGACACTGCTCCAGTTGGAGAGAACGGAGCAGATGGCAGCGAAACGGATAAAAAGGGAAATACTTGACAGATTTAAAACATATCTGATTCTTTGTCATAATAATATGATAATAATAAAGTAATTGACAGAGGGCAGGAATGATGGTTAAAAACAGCACAGGCAGACGAAATATGACTGTGCAGAAAAGGAAGACTTTTGTGCTGTGTGTGATGTCTATAATAGCACTTTTGCTGCTGGAAGTGCGTGTGGGTTATCTGATGATAATGTGCTCTGAATATTATACAGAGCGTGCAACTGAGCTTCATGAGAGAGAGCGTGATATCAAGGCGGCAAGAGGCAGGATTATTGATTCGACGGGAACGATTCTGGCAGATAACAAGACTGTGTGCACGATATCTGTGATACACAGTCAGGTAAGGGAACCGGAGAAAGTTATCGAAATACTGAGCCGTGAACTGGATCTCTCGGAGGAATATGTGCGCAAGCGTGTCGAAAAGTACAGTTCCAGAGAACGAATCAAAAGCAATGTGGATAAAACGATTGGGGACAGGATACGAAATTATGATTTGGCAGGAGTGAAGGTGGATGAGGACTATAAGCGCTATTATCCATATGGTGAGCTTGCATCTAAAGTGTTAGGGTTTACTGGTGGAGATAATCAGGGTATTATCGGACTGGAAGTAACGTACGAGAAATACCTGACTGGCAAGAAGGGACAGATACTGACACTGACAGATGCCAAAGGAATCGAACTTGACGGCATGGGAGAGCGCAGAAAAGAACCAGTAGCAGGAAAGGATCTGCACATAAGTCTGGATGTCAATATACAGAAGTACGCGACACAACTCGCAAAGCAGGCATATGAAACAAAACAGGCAGCAGGGGTGTCCATAATTGTCATGAATGTCAATAATGGCGAAATTCTTGCTATGACAGATGTTCCTGAATTTAATCTGAATGAACCATTTACACTGATTGATGAATTTCAGATTGAGAAGGTGCAGCAGAATGATACTCCAGAGGAGGGGCAGACAGCGGTAAAACAGGTCAGCGATCAGGATTTGCTGAATATGATGTGGAGAAATGGCTGCATCAATGACACGTATGAGCCTGGTTCCACGTTCAAAATCATAACGGCTGCCGCAGGTCTTGAGAGCGGTGCAGTGCGGTTGGAGGATAACTTCTCATGTCCAGGTTTTATCATTGTAGATGACAGGAAAATACGCTGCCACAAGATAGCGGGGCATGGCGCTGAAGACTTTACACATGCAGTTATGAATTCCTGCAATCCAGTGTTTATTACAGTAGGACTTCGCCTTGGCGCAGAGCGTTATTACAATTATTTTACCAGATTTGGTTTAAAGCAGAAGACGGGTATTGACCTTCCGGGTGAGGCAGGCACTATTATGCATCAGCCTGATAAGATAGGTGAGGTAGAGCTTGCGACAATCTCGTTTGGACAGTCTTTTCAGATTACACCAATCAGGCTGATGACGACGGTTTCTGGTCTCATCAATGGAGGGAAGCTGGTGACGCCGCATTTTGGCGTGAAGGCGGTGAACGAGGATGGAACTGTAGTGGATGAGTTTGTATATCCCGTGTCGGATGAGATTGTTTCGGAGAATACGACAGAAAAATTGAAATATGTTCTGGAACAGGTTGTGGAGAACGGCGGCGGCAAAAATGGTTATGTGGAGGGCTTCCGGGTAGGTGGCAAAACGGCTACAAGCCAGACGCTTCCCAGAGGAAGCGGGAGATATATTGCATCGTTTCTGGGCTTTGCACCTGCAGATAATCCAAAGATTATGGCACTGGCAATTATTGACACACCGCAGGGAACCTACTATGGAGGACAGATTGCGGCACCTGTTGTGAGACAGTTGTTTGAAAATATTCTTCCATATTTGGAAGAAATAGGATATGATGAATGACTTAAAGTATCAATTATTTTTCAAAAAGAAAGGGTATGGCAGTAAAAATGATACAACTTAGGGACAAAAAAGTAATTGTAGCCGGAACTGGCAAGAGTGGAATTGGGTCGGCCGTATTGCTTGAAAAAAATGGTGCCTTGCCAGTTATATATGACAGTAATGAACAGACTGACAAGAAGGCGGTAAGGGCATCAATCAGGGAAAAGCTTGGGTGTGACAGCAAGGCGGAACTATATCTGGGAGAATTCCCAAAGGAAATAGTAAACGCCGCGGAGCTTGCGGTGTTAAGTCCTGGGATTCCCGTGGATGCTGATTTTGTGGTGTATATGAAAGAACAGGGGATTCCGATATGGGGCGAGATTGAGCTTGCTTACCACTTTGCAAAAGGCAGGGTAATTGCGATAACTGGAACGAATGGGAAGACAACGACAACAACGCTTGTAGGACAGATAATGAAAGAGTATTATGATAGTGTATATATTGTCGGAAATATCGGAAACCCATATACGGATGCAGCATCTGATATGACAGAAAATACAGTGTCCGTTGCAGAGATATCAAGCTTTCAGCTTGAAACAATCGAAGACTTTCACCCGCAGGTGTCGGCAATATTAAACATCACGCCAGATCATCTGAACCGCCATCACAAGATGGAGAATTATGTGGCGGCAAAGGAAGCGGTGACACGAAATCAGACAAGGGATGATTTCTGTATATTAAACTATGAAAATGAGTATACAAGGGACTTTGGCAGCAGATGTCCGGCAACGGTTGTCTATTTCTCATCTGTGAGAAAGCTTGAGGATGGTTTGTATCTTGAGGGTGATGATATATATATGGCTGAGCATGGTGTGCCGCATAGATTAATGAACGTAAAGAACGATATGAATCTGGTAGGCATCTGCAACATAGAGAATGTGATGGCGGCAATAGGAATAAGTGTCAGTGCCGGAGTGCCGATGGAAAATATACTTGCAACAATTAGAAGGTTTGTTGCCGTGGAGCACAGGATAGAGTACGTTGCGACGAAAAAGGGTGTTATGTATTACAATGATTCTAAAGCAACCAATACAGATGCAGCTATACAGGGTATTAAGGCGATGGAACGGCCAACAATATTGATAGGAGGCGGCTATGACAAAGGCAGTGAGTACGAAGACTGGATTCGCTGCTTTGACGGAAAAGTCAAAAAACTGGTTCTCATTGGGCAGACAAGGGAGAAAATAGCAGAGTGTGCGGTAAAATGCGGTTTTCCAAAAGAGGATATTATCTATAGGGATTCCTTTGAGGCAGCACTTGATGTATGTGTGGACGAATCGGTGCCTGGGGATGCAGTCCTGTTATCCCCTGCCTGCGCAAGCTGGGGAATGTTTCCAAATTATGAAGTGCGGGGAAATCAGTTCAAAGAATATGTAAATCGTATAGAGGGGTGATAGCGTGGCGAGACAACTGGTTAAATTTCGGAGCAGTAAACATAATATGGATTACATACTTTTGACAGTTGTGCTGTTTCTGGTTGGATTTGGGCTTTTGATGATATATTCAGCGAGCTCATATGAAGCTGGTATAGATTACAATGATTCCGGTTATTATCTAAAAAAGCAGGCACAATCTACAATAATTGGTTTTGCCGGACTTTTTGTGATGATAAAGTTTCCATATAAGGCATTACAGAGATTTGATGTGATTGCGATTGTAGTATCTGCAGTATTGATTATGTTGGTTAAAACACCTATTGGCATCACCAGAAACGGTGCGAGCCGCTGGATTAATGTGGGATTTACAACATTTCAGCCTGCGGAGGTCGCTAAGATCGGCGTAATTGTTTATCTGGCAAGCATTATCCAGAGACTTGAAAGCTTGGGAAAGAATGTGGTACGAACGCCGAAGGGACTTGCAATCATATTGGTGCCTCCTACGATTATAGCGGGTATGATTTATGTGCTGACAAAAAATCTAAGTTCAGCGGCTATCATAATGGGGATCGCGGTTGCGATGTTGTTTGTGGCGGTTCCGGATTACAAATGGTTTGTAGGAGTAGGTATATCGGGGATTGCAGCAGTCGCTGCCCTGGTAATGTATGTGTCAAATACAGATATGTCTGGTTCGAGTTTCCGCCTGGAGCGTGTAAAGGCATGGCTGGATCCGGAATCATTTAGTACGGATAAGGCATTTCAGACACTTCAGGCATTGTATGCAATTGGTTCAGGCGGCATATGGGGAAAAGGACTTGGTCAGAGTATGCAAAAAAGAAATTTCCTTCCAGAAGCGCAGAATGATATGATTTTTTCTATTCTATGTGAGGAACTCGGATTGTTTGGCGCGATGACAATCATTTTGTTGTTTATTGTGCTGATATGGAGCTGTATGGTGATAGCCAACAAGACAATGGACAGATTCGGCTCACTTTTGGTAGTTGGGGTTATGGCACACTATGCCATACAGGTAATATTAAACATTGCTGTTGTAACAAACACAATTCCAAATACAGGCATTACACTTCCCTTTATAAGCTATGGCGGTACATCATCACTATTTTTGCTGATGGAGATTGGAATTGTACTAAATGTCAGTAAACACTGTCGCTAATATTAAAAAAAACCAGAGGAACGGCGTTTTTCGCAGGGAATTGTGCGGCGAAGACACAAATTCGTAGTAATTTGGCTGCCACATGGAGGTTCGGATGTAATTTTAAGCAGGCTTTCGCATATAATATTATAATTCAATTTATTACGTGGTGAAGCCTATGACCCATTTTGGCAGAAATAATGAGTCTATACGGATGGAGGGAAAAAGAGCGCTTGATGGCAGAATACAGATACAGGGGTCGAAAAATGCAGCACTTCCTGTATTGGCAGCATGTATGCTGATACCTGGAAAGTGTACACTGAAGGGCTGCCCGGATATAACGGACATAGGATATATGTGCAGTCTCCTGAAAAGCGCTGGCGCCGAGGTGTGCATTACCGATACAGAAACGGAAATACAGCTGGAAGTCGATACCAGGCATGTAAGGGAACACAGGCTGCCGGAAAAATATGTGTCAGCCATGCGATCTTCGGTTGTCATGATGGGTGCCATGCTTGGAAGGCTTGGGGAGGTACATGTCAATTATCCGGGGGGATGTGTGATTGGGGAAAGACCGATTGATCTGCATCTGTATGGGCTGGAAAAACTTGGGGCACAGATTTGGACAGAGGGAAATCATATTCGCGCATATGCCGATGAGCTGAAAGGGGCTGTGATTGACTTTCCGTTTCCCAGTGTAGGTGCTACACAGAATGTCATATTGGCAGCAGTGACGGCACGGGGAACAACAGTTATCAGAAATGCTGCAGGAGAGCCGGAAGTTACTGAACTGTGCAGATTCCTGAATCAGGCGGGGGCAAATATTGATTTTTCGAAGGTTTATATGCCTGATAGGAGAATTGTGATACATGGTGTAGAGCTTTCGAGACTTCACGAGGTGGAATATCACATTATATCGGATAGGATTGTCGCAGGAACATATATGTTTGCGGCGCTGGCGGCCGGTGGGTCAGTGATACTGGAAAATGTTCCCATCAGACAACTTGGGAGTGTGTGTGATATAATATCAAAGATGGGCGCCGGGATTATGGCGGACGCAGATAAAAGTGAGATTACAGTCACTGCAGCTGACAGAGACCGGATAGTGAACATTCCATACATAGAAACAGATATCTACCCAGCGTTTCCGACAGATTTGCAGTCACCTTTGCTGGTAGCAGCCTGTATGGCAAAAGGAACATTAAAAGTAAGAGAAAGGATATTCTCAAGCAGATTCCGCATAGTGGAGGAGCTGCAACGGATGGGAGCCCGGATTGATGTGGATGGCGACATGGCTGTTGTGACAGGCGGCGGAGGACTGGAGGGAAGAAATGTCATAGCGAGGGAATTGAGAGGCGGGGCGGCCTTGGTTATAGCTGGATTGTGTGCGTCTGGCATTACAACAGTGGCGGATTCCGGGTATATCAGAAGAGGCTATCAGGATATAGTGAGAGATTTTACGGGTCTTGGTGCGCGGATTGGCTATGTAGATTAGCCGTAAGGCTGACGAATTGCAGATACGGGGAAAGTCATTATGAGGACGAAGGGAACAATTGTAAAAAAGGACAGTATCATAACGAAAATGCCTGATACAAGAGCAAAAGTACGTGTTATCATAGCATTGGGCATCATAAACATATTTCTTGCAGCATCGTATTTTGTGCTTACATATTATGCAGTTAAGAATGTCCAGGTAGACGGCAATAAACATTATTCTGCTGAAGAGATAAAGACTATGATTATGACAGGGTATTTTGGTGACAATTCCCTCTATTTGTCTATGAAGTACAAAAATAAAGATATAGAGGGAATTCCTTTCGTGGAGACGATGGATGTAGTAGTCCAGTCCAATGATACCATCAGAATTAATGTATATGAAAAAGCGCTTGCGGGATATGTGCAGTATCTTGGAAGGTATATGTACTTTGATAATGAGGGTGTTGTAGTTGAAGCATCAAAGGTTGCAACGAAGGGGATTCCGCAGGTCGTAGGGCTTGACATAGATCATGTAGTGCTGCATGAGAAGCTTCCGGTTGAGAATAATGCGGTTTTCCAGAATATACTGACAATCACAAAGCTTTTAAACAAATATAATGTTCTTTGTGACAAAATGCAGTTTGACAGTAATTTTAATGTTACATTGGGATATGAAGGTGTAAAAGTTAATATTGGCGCACTGGAAAACCTTGATGAAAAGCTGATGCAGCTGCCTCAGATTCTGCCATCACTGGAGGGCAGGAGAGGAACACTTGATTTACAGAACTATACTTCTGACCGCAAAAGCATCACTTTTGAAGGGGAAAAATAAAAAAAGGTCACAATAAAATAAAAAATAGGTTGATTAATTGCCAAAAAAATTATATGATAAGTTAGATGGATTTTAATAGGAATTGTGAAGGAGGAAGGAAACTTGCTCGAAATTAGATCAAATGAAACAGATGCAGCAGCAAGGATAATTGTAGTAGGAGTAGGCGGTGCAGGCAATAATGCCGTGAACCGAATGATAGATGAGACGATTACAGGTGTTGAATTTATAGGAGTCAATACGGACAAGCAGGCTTTACAGCTTTGCAAGGCACCGAAGCTTTTGCAGATTGGTGAGAAGCTTACAAAGGGACTTGGTGCAGGTGCGAAACCTGAAGTGGGTGAGAAGGCAGCTGAGGAGAGTTCAGAGGATATAAAAGAGGCGCTAAAGGGCGCTGATATGGTATTTGTTACTTGTGGTATGGGTGGAGGTACTGGTACAGGTGCAGCCCCTATTGTAGCGGCGATTGCTAAGGAAATGGGTATCCTTACAGTTGGTGTTGTCACCAAGCCATTTAAGTTTGAAGCACGCACACGTATGACCAATGCACTGACTGGTATTGAGAAATTAAAGGAGCATGTTGATACGCTGATTGTGATTCCGAATGACAAGCTGCTTGAAATTGTCGACAGGCGGACAACCATGCCTGATGCGCTCAAGAAAGCCGATGAAGTCCTTCAGCAGTCAGTACAGGGGATTACAGATTTGATTAACGTTCCTTCTGTCATAAACCTTGACTTTGCCGATGTTCAGACTGTTATGAAAGAGAAAGGTATCGCGCATATTGGCATCGGTTACGGCAAGGGCGAAGATAAAGCTGCCGAGGCAATTAAGATGGCGGTTGAGTCACCACTCCTTGAGACAACGCTCAGCGGTGCGACGGATGTCATTCTTAATATTTCGGGTGATATTTCAATCTTTGACGCGAATGATGCGGCAAGCTATGTTCAGCAGCTTGCAGGCGAAGATATTAATGTTATCTTTGGTGCAATGTATAATGAGGATATGGCGGATTCTTGTACCGTTACAGTAATTGCAACAGGTATTGTGGAGTCAAATTACAATTCTCCGATTAATAATATGGGCAAAATAAACAGTAACTTTTCTGTAAAGCCCAGCAATGTTCCGAATACATCAGTGAGACCAAGACCGCAGGCACCGGCAGGGGTAAATGTGATTCAGCCGAACGGTCAGCCGCAGAATGCGCAGCAAAGGCCGGTTAATGGTATCAAGCCGCCCACGGATTTGAGAAGCAATGTGAAGGAGCAGACCCTGAACATACCGAATTTCTTAAAACGGTAAAAATGCTTGAAAGAAACATATGTAATAAGAATAAAGTCGAAAAATAAACATAAAACAGTCCCATGCTTTGACAAAAAGCATGGGACTGTTTTGTTATAATGCCCATAGGCACATAAGGAAAGGCTGCATGGTTCGTGCCAGTGCTAGAGCGTGTTTGAAAAATCATTCCTGTCATCTATACGCCCCGCTTTGCGTGTTATTTGGTGCAAATCTCCCACAAACTGTGACGCACATCTGGCAGAAAGCATTTTTCAAACACGCTCTAGGTGAAAAATGACGGCGATGCGGTGGCATTGTCCAGAAATACTATAGCCTGCCGAAACGGAGGTGATACGGATTTATGAGGTATATATTGATATTTATTTTATAGAAAATGTGATGATGGATGTACAGCTATTGATATTGGTCTTACTGCTTTTGAAGGAAAAAATACGATGGAAAAGACTGCTTGCGGCAACGCTGGCCGGAGGTGTGGGAGCTGTATTGCTATTGGTGTCAGGAATAAGATTTAGTGTTATATATGTGCTTAGCGTGCTTTTTCTGGATGGCGTGATGGTTTTTATATGCACATACCATCCGACAGAACATCACAGGATTTTTTTTCGCCGTCCTGCTATGGGTATAATCTACCTGCATGGCATGACGTCTGCCTACGTAAAACTTATGGAGTGCGTGATAAGACTCGTGGGAGTGCGTTTTTCCAGGATTGTAGTTACAGTTGTAATCACAGGCATTGTGGCATTTTTGGTGTTATATCGCAGAATAGCGGGTCAGAATATCTATGATGTGACGTTGACAGAGAATGGAGAGAATATCGCACTCAGGGCACTGTTTGACACCGGTAATTTATTGTGCGATCCTGTGTCGGGAAAACCAGTATCAGTGATGGAGGAGACAGATGAAATCAGGCAGTGGCTGGCAAAATATCCACAGAAATACAGAATTATTCCTTATCAGAGTGTAGGAAATGAACACGGTATTCTGGAGGGGATTGTGGTGGATCGGATGATGATACAAAAGGAAGAAGGGCAAGTAGTGAAAAAGGAGACAATTGTGGCGCTGTATAAGGGGAAACTTTCAAAAGATGGCACGTTTCAGATGATATTGAACCACAGTCTGATATCAGCATGAAAGACATCTTTTATAAAAAAGAAATGGAGGAGTAGTATTATGATTATAAAGTTGTATTTACCGGGAAGAATGAGGCTGTCTCTGGGCAAGAACAGCAATAAAGGCACTGCTGGGAACGAGATTCATTATATAGGAGGTTCTGAGGTACTGCCGCCTCCACTGGAAGGAGAAGAAGAGAACAGGGCAATAAACGGACTCGAGACGGAATACGCAAACGAGGCAAGAGCGCTTTTGATAGAACATAATTTGAGGCTTGTCGTGTATATTGCAAAAAAATTTGACAATACCGGAGTGGGCGTGGAAGATTTGATTTCCATAGGAACGATAGGCTTGATAAAGGCAATTAACACCTTTAATCGCAGCAAAAACATAAAGCTTGCAACATATGCGTCAAGATGCATTGAAAACGAAATTCTGATGTATCTGAGAAGGAACAATAAGACAAGGCTTGAAGTTTCCATTGATGAACCATTAAATGTGGACTGGGACGGAAATGAACTGCTTTTGTCAGATATCCTTGGAACGGACGAGGATGTGATATATAAAGATCTTGAGAATGAGGTGGAACGAAGCCAGCTCAAGCGTGCGATATCGAAATTAGGGGAGCGTGAGCGAACCATTATTATGCTGCGTTTTGGACTAAACAATCCCGACGATATGGAAATGACACAGAAAGAAGTAGCAGACTATCTGGGAATTTCACAGTCCTATATATCAAGACTTGAAAAGAAGATTATGAAACGCCTGAAAAAAGAAATGGTGAGCTAGTGTACACCGAGACTGCCGCTGTGCAGCGCTTCTGAGACTCACAGGCTGACGAAATATTCAGCACGTTACAATGAAAACGTATTTACACCTCTTTACATATGTCCGGCAGAAATTGATTATCAGCAGGGCATAGATATATAGGAGGATTAGAATATGGCACTTGGAAAAGTTGAGATATGCGGTGTAAATACGTCAAAGCTTCCCGTATTGAAAAATGAGGAGAAACAGGCGCTCTTTGCCAGGATAGAGCAGGGGGATTTGTCAGCAAGGGAGGAGTATATCAGGGGAAACCTAAGGCTGGTATTGAGTGTGATAAAAAGATTTTCACAGTCTAATGAAAATGTTGATGATTTGTTTCAAATAGGGTGTATCGGACTTATAAAGGCGATAGACAACTTTGATTCCAGCCTGGATGTGAAGTTTTCTACCTATGCGGTTCCTATGATTATCGGTGAAATTAGGCGGTTCCTACGTGATTCCAGCAATCCGATAAGGGTGAGTCGCTCCTTGAAGGACACTGCGTACAAGGCAATTTATGCGAAGGAAAATCTGACAAAAAAAAATCTCCGGGAACCGACCATTATGGAGATATCGGAGGAAATTGGTATACCAAAGGAGGATATTGTGTATGCACTAGATGCGATACAAAATCCGATGAGTCTGTACGAGCCGGTTTACACAGAAGGCGGAGACACGCTTTATGTGATGGACCAGATAAGCGATAAAAAGTGCAAGGAGGACAACTGGGTTGAAAATATATCCCTGAGCGAAGCAATGAAAAGACTAGACGAGAGAGAGAATGAAATTATTAATCTGCGCTTTTTTGAAGGAAAGACGCAGATGGAGGTGGCTGAATATATTGGTATTTCACAGGCACAGGTGTCAAGACTCGAGAAGAACGCGCTGCGAACTATGAAAAAATATTTGGTATTCTGAGTATTGTAAAAATATGCCGCCTGGAAGTAAAATCCTTTTGTGAAGCATATTTTGCATGAGTTTTACCTGTTACTGGAGCGGGAGACAGTAATAATATTGAAAAAAATTAAGTGACAGACAATATATACTATTGACTTAATCGTAGAAACAATTTAAAATAGAGATTAAGTAGTTAAGGATATCAGAATAATTGTGAATGGTAGCCTTAATATAAATTTTAATAGTATATTGTGTGAAAGGATGTTACTTATGAATGAACAAAACAAATTAGGGCGCAGATTTAGCATTAAGTGGCTGGTGATTTTATTGGTATCGCTGCCGATGATGTTGGCATGTATTGTTATTGTGACTGTTTCAACAATGACACTCAGGCAGGGTATGGAGTCAGAGACATTTAAGACATTGGAAGCTTTGTCAAGAGGTACGATGCTTGCACTTGACGGAGTATCGTCGGGAGAGTATTCCATGCAGGGTGATGACCTGTATAAGGGCGATGTAAATCTTTCCCAGCAGATGGGCGCATTGGTAGACAATTACGCGAATGCGAACAACAGTGAGATTACATTGTTTTTTGGGGATGTAAGGCGTGCGACAACGATAAGGGATTCGCAGGGAAACCCGATTGTGGGAACAAAGGCAGACCCTAAAGTTGCAGCAGAGGTTTTGAACGCTGGAAACGTGTATTCCAGAAATGATTTTGAGATTAATGGATCGCTTTATTATGGTTTTTATGTTCCTGTGACAGACAGCTCAAATCAGATTGTCGGAATGGTCTGTGCATCAAAGGAAAGAGATACAATCAATGATTACATCTCGATTAGACAGACCTTTATTGTCGGTATGGCAATTGTCATTTATGTTGTTTGTATTTTCTTTGCGACAGTTGTCACAAAGAGAAAGATTCAGTATCCGCTGAATACGCTTTCAACAGTTGCAAGGAGAATGGCAAAAGGGGATATTAATGTCCATATAGAAAAGACATCAAATGATGAGTTTGGTGATTTGACAGATGATTTCATTTTAATGATCAAGACAATCGGGGATCAGGTTCGCATTACAGAACAGGTTGCAGAGGGTGATCTTACCGCAACTTACAAGAAAGCGAGCGAGGACGATGCACTCGGAACAGCAATTGTGAAAATGCTTCGCGACAATAACAGGAACCTGTCTACAATACGTGATGCGGCAGCAAGAATGACATCAGGTGCAAACGAGGTTGCCAGTGCAAGCAATTCTCTGGCACAGGGTACGACGCAGCAGGCAAGCGCTATTGAGGAGATTACAGTTTCTATAGAAGAGATAGCAAATGGCGCAAAGGTAAATGCAGATGACGCAAACAGGGCAAATGAGCTGGTACAGAATACAAAGGATGGGGCAATACGCGGCAATGAGCAGATGAAGCAGATGATTGCTGCAATGCAGGATATCAATGAGTCTTCTGAAAATATTTCAAAGATTATGAAGGTAATCGACGATATCTCATTCCAGACAAACATTCTTGCATTGAATGCTTCTGTAGAAGCTGCAAGGGCAGGCGTGCATGGCAAGGGATTTGCAGTGGTTGCAGATGAAGTCAGAAGTCTTGCGAACAAGTCGGCTGAGGCTGCAAAGGATTCTGCAGTGATGATTGAAGACTCCATCAAAAAAGTGGAAGTTGGTTCGAAGCTTGCTGTGGAGACTGCGGCAGCGCTCGAGGAAATTTTGTCATCTGTTGAGAATATTGCCTCAATTGTGAGCAACATAGCAGAGGCTTCAGTAAATCAGGCAAGTTCCGTAGGGCAGGTAAATGCAGGTATTACACAGATAGCGGATGTAGTACAGACAAATTCTGCAACATCTGAAGAATGTGCGGCTGCAAGCGCTGAGCTTTCAAGTCTTGCAGGACAGCTTCAGAATGCAGTCGGCAAATACAGACTTCTTGCCGGAAGAAATGTAAAGTCTGATTATGATGATATGTCGTCTAGTGTTGAGAGTGATTATGTTGATAATGAGAGCATTATTTCACTGGATTCAGACTTTGGAAAATATTAAAGATAAAATAACGTGTTATCTTCTACCCCGGCAGCAAAATGCCGGGGTAGTGTTGAAAGTGGCGTGAAATATGGAATTTCACCATTTTGATTTGTACGCCCGCTATAGCGGGCAGATGGGAGTTAGAGTGATAAGTTGAAATTATATGCTACAAGAATTAGTGCCATACAGCTGCCGGAGTCAGAGGTGATGTGTGGTCTTCTTGACAGGGACAGGCAGAGAAAGGTATTGTCACTGAAAAATAGAAAAGCGATAGAGCAGAGTATTTATGCGGGACTTTTGCTCCGGCACGCATTTCTGGAAGCAGGATATGGCACAAAAGAGTGGCATGAGGTTGAAATAGAAAAAGGTTTATACGGAAAACCATATATCAAAGGGTATAATGATTTTCAGTATTCGCTGTCGCATTCAGGAGAGTGGATTGTATGTGCAGTGGATGAAATGCCAGTAGGCGCAGATATTCAGGAGATGAAAAGCTGGAAAATGCAGTTGGCAAAAAGATTTTACGATGTGGATGAATACGACAGACTTCTTGCGATAAAGGAGTATGATTTAGATAGAAGAACGAAGGAATTTTACAGCATATGGACGGCAAAAGAAAGTGTCGTGAAGCTGAGCGGACGGGGAATCGGGGCTGGAATAGGCGGGTATGTAACTGCGCAGGACTACAGCCGGGTATATGATGTAAATGACATGCAGATGATCAATATAAGGCTTTATGATGAGCTTGAGGGATATATGACTTGCGTATGCAGCAGGACGGGTAATTTTCCTGAAAAACTGAGTATAATAGATATTAGGTAACTACTCAGCACAGGATTTTGCACTACATTGCAAAATCTGTATGAAAGCATTGTGACAGCAACACATCAAGCCAATCACGAGCATAGCTTGATGTTTGTAACTATGAGGGCGCTGAATAGTTATGAAGTCAGTAACTTATGAGCATAGCCAAATGGAGGGAGACAGATGTTAAAGGTCAGCGGAAAAAATATTGTAAAAAAAGGTGAGGTCATTTTTGAGAAAGGTGAGGAATTAACCCAGATAGGAATTATTCTTTCCGGTAAGGTAATTATGCAGGGGGAGTATGTAAAAATGATAAGGTCGCAAGGAAACTATCTTGCCCTGAATGGATATAACGATCAGACATACCATGCAACCTATACTGCGCTGGAGGATTCTGTGATATATGCGCTTCCAACGCAAGGAGAGCAGACGATAAAAAATATTGTTTCGAAAAATGCGGATTATCGTGCGATTATGGTTTCTTCACAATTTCGGACAGCGATAGATATATACCGATTGAAATCAAGTCTTATTGAGCGCGCGGAGCGTTTATGTTCATTTGTTCAGGGAAGCTATGCAGAATATAAAAATATTTGTAAGGCATTTGAAGTTCCGGCAATTGGCATTGAGGAGCTTGAGGAACTTCAGCCCTACGAAGATACACAGGGGGTCAACGAATACAGGATTGCATATTATGAGGAGGCGGCAAAGATTCCGCTGAGTGCCAACAAAGTTTACTTTTCATACCGCGAGGAGATGGCAAACTTTCAGGTTAATGAGATTATAGAGCTCTCATCTGCGCTTCTTGAAGACTGTGCCGAGGTAACGGAATATATTAAAAATCTGATAGAAGTAGTCTGCCTGAGACCAAGAAACAGCCTGTTTGACTGTATCTGCGATACAGCGCAGGAGATTAAGGAAAAGGATGATATCCCAAATGAAATGATTGTGCTGCTGAGCGGGATAGCGGACGAGATGGCATTCCAGTATAAGGAGGTTAAAAACCAGACAGAGAGTGTGTTCGACTTTGATGCAGCGCATCTGAGAGGAAAAATTGACGGGTTGAGTTCTGGTGAGGCACCTGTTGTGGAACAGAAGTCCCAGGAAGAGAAAGAAGAGGATATTAGGCGCGATGTCGCTTCGCTGAAAGGTTCCATGGAACAGATTCTTAAATTCGCAACACTTAGCGATGAAGATAATGATACACTCAGAAAAAATGTGAATCATCTTGTAGAGGTGCCGGACAGGATGTCAGTGGAGGATGATGTCAAGAAGGCGAAAAAGACAATTACGCCGCTGGTATTTAGACTATATTTGTCATGCTATCGAAAGATAAAAGAAGGGCTGATGCATCCACCAAAATCAGTGGAGCTTTTTATGAATTATGGCATGCTTGATGAACGGCTGCTTGACGAGGAACATTTAAGATTTTTGTGTAGCATTGAGCCAGATAAAAATGAGGGACCATGTAAAGTGGTTACAATGATGGAATGGCTTGACATGATACATGAAGGTAAGCGTGATCCATCAAAGAGTGAGTTTGATGAGGATTATGTTGAGAATCTCCGTTCACTCAAGAAACAGGGGGAAATTACGGAGAATGAACAAAAAGCATTGCTTCAGAATATGGATAAGCGCGTGGAGTATGAGGTTATGAATATGCAGATGAGCAATACACGTACTCTTTATGGTCAGCCGTCCTCTTACATGCCGATTCTATACAAGGAAGCAATATTTGGATATCTGGATAAAATACTTATCACCAAAAAGAAAATAAACGAAAGTGTGCAGAAACTTACGCAGGTTGATTATTCTGTATTTTATAGGGAAGTTATTTATTCCAATACAGAATTGAAAATTATAAATGAAACTGTCATGCGGAATGTATATCCTGATGTGATTTTGTTCCCGCTGTTTGGGACTAACGCGTCCATGTGGCAGGAAATTGGCGGAAAAAATAAAGGAACGCCAGGCCGTTTCTGCTTCCCTATTATGACAAATTCCAACATAGATGATATGATGGTTAAGTTATTTGGACGTTTCCGCTGGGAACTCTGCCGTTGTATACAGGGTATGGCATGGAATGATGTAAAAGTAAAATCACTTACTTCAGAGTACATGGACTATATCCAGTTTTACAGGAAAAATAGGGATTTGTCAGACGAAGCGCGCGACAAGGTTAAGCTTCAGATTCAGAAGTCAAGAAATAATTCAAGAGAGACATTTCTGATAGACTATGAGTCCTGGATTAAGAATGAGGCAAACGGTTCCATGAAGATGAATAAGGTGGCAAGGGAGATACTTGCGACATATTGTCCGTTTGCAAAAGAGCTTAGAATGAAACTGAATGTTCAGAGACCATATGAATTGGCACAGGCGCGAAGTTTTCGGAATGCCCAGAAGAAGAAGCAGGAGTTTGAGCTGAAAATAAAGGCACTACAGAAGGTTACGCCAGAGGTGCCGGATGAGATGATGAATACATACAAGTTTTATTCTGATATGTAAAAAATTGAGTGCGAAAGCACTCAATTTTTTATGCATATCCCCAATTTAATTGGATTGACTATTATTGCTGGTGTTCTTCGGAATCCAGAGTATTGTTACCTTCTTCTGACGGGATCTCAGGTTCAGGAAGAAGGATTATAACGGTTTCAATGCGGTTGTTATCCACTTTTTTGGCAGTGAGTGTGATGCCGTTATCCGTTGTGACGGATTCGCCTTCTGTCGGAAAGCGGTCTAAGAGCTCAATCATGATACCGCCGATAGAGTCGTAATCTTCAGAGCCAAACTTAGTGTCAAGAACATCATTGATATCGTCAAGTTTCATGCTTCCGCCGACTTCATATTCGTTGTCACCAGTTTTTTTCAATAATTCTTCCTCATCAGCATCAAATTCGTCCCGGATTTCGCCTACAATCTCTTCAAGCAAATCTTCAACAGTAATCATTCCGACTGTTGCGCCGTACTCGTTTAGCACCAGTGAGATGTTGGTAGTACTCAGACGCATTTCCAAAAGCAAATCGGCAGTTTTTTTGTATTCGTATGTGTAGTATCCCTCGCGCATAATGTCTTGAATCCTGAAATGTTCTTTGTCCTCAACCAAAAGGAAGTCTTTTACAATTACAATACCAATGATATTATCAGTGTCATTTTCATAGACAGGGATACGGGTATACATAGATTCCCGAAATAAACACAGCAGCTCGTCATAAGTGGAATTGACATCTATTGTGGTCATATCAATACGTGGAATCATAATGTCCTTTGCCACAGAGTCGCCGAACTCGAACACGTTATAGATAAGCTTTTTCTCTTCCTGTTCAATGACACCGTCCTCATGACTCACATCCACATAAGTTTTGAGCTCGGTTTCTGTCATGGTGGCACGTGCTGTCGAGTCAATATGCATTATTCCAAGGAAAAATCCTGCGATCTTGTCAATGATAAAAATTACAGGAGTCAGCAGCTGCATAAGGAAATAAATGACTCTTGCATAGGCAAGTGACAGCTTTTCATTGTTGCACATAGCCCATGTCTTGGGAACAATTTCTCCAAAAATAAGAACCACCAGAGTAAGTACGCCGGTACCTATGCCGACAGCGGCATTCCCCCATATGCGTATGACAAGTGAGGTCATAAGAGAGGAGGCACTGATATTTACAACATTGTTTCCTATCAGAATCGCACTGATAAGCTTACTCCTGTTGTCAAGAATTTTTTGAAGTGTGAGAACTCGTCTGGTGGGACTGGCATCTGCCATGGCACGTACCTTCACATCGCTCAGTGTGGTGAGTGCAGTCTCTGCTGACGAGAAGAAAGCTGACAGTACTATAAGTACTACAAGAATTACAAGTTGTATGGCACCAGGGGTATCCAAAAAAATCACTCCTTTTATATATATAAGAATGTTTTCTATGATCTGCCGAAAGGAAAACAAAAAACTGGCAGGTCATATTATTTAACGTATCAGCATAGATTATAACAGTGTTAATGAAATAATACAAGATAGTGTGAATAATTTTTGCACGACAATTTTGTGCAGAGGCACAGATTTGCAGGAATTTGACTGATGCATGAAGATTAATATGAAAAATGGAGGTAGAGTAGTGTGAAAAATACGTGGGGTACGGAAAGGCTGATTGCATTATTTAAGTGCCTTATGGCGGCATATCTGATAACAGGGGTCTTGCTCCTGGCGGTGGCAGGGCTACTGTACAAGTTTTCGCTTGGCGAGAATGTAGTTGACATTAGTATTATCGTTATTTATTGCATATCTTCTCTTTTGGCGGGACTCTTTTTTTCAAAGGGAGCGGCAAGTCGGAGATTTATATGGGGAATGGCGGCAGGAGCAGCATACTTTGCCATTATTTGTGCAGTATCGGCTTTTGCAGATCCCGGATTTACACTGATAAGTAATTCCTGTATTACAACACTCCTGATTTGCCTTGGCAGCGGGATGCTTGGCGGAATGCTTGGGTGAGTACTCAGATAAAGTGTGTGGGCTAACATAATGTGGAAACGTAAATATTTTGTAAAAAAACTTTATTTTTTGTCTGTTTATGTTATACTGTACAGTGAAAATTAAGTTTTGGATAGTTTGACACAGAATATTTTTCAGAGAGTGCTGCTTCACAAACGCAGGCGTAGCAGTGGCTGCGTCGAGGCTTGGGGGCAGTGCTATCAGGAAAATAGGAAAGCCAAACTGCCAATTGCTTAATATTCACTGTACGAGCGTGTCTGAAAAATACTTTCTGCTAGAGTGTGTTTGAAAAATGCTTTCTGGCAGATGTGCGTCACAGTTTGTGGGAGATTTGTGCCAAATGAAGGAGGCATAGGGGTCAAAGGCATAAGGGGCAATGCCTTACGTTGACTGAATTTGGTGCAAATATCACGCAAAGTGGTGAATACGACGCATACGCGTCGTTATATAGATGACAGGAATGATTTTCAAACATGCTCTAGATGGCAGGAATGATTTTCAAACATGTTCTGTTTAAAAAGCAAAATAGTTACGCAAAGTACAAGGAGAGGAGTATTTATGAGGCAAATAGTACGTAAGAGGACAGCAAGGGTAAAGGCACTTCTGATGTCGATAATCATCTTTTTATCAATAGCGGTTCCACAAATGACAGCACAGGCAGCGCCAAACGAAGTTGCGCAGGCGGCGCTGGGCGTTGATGTATCACGCTATCAGGGGCTGATAAACTGGGATCAGGTAGCTGCTTCCGGGGTGCAGTTTGCGATAATCAGGGTCGGGTACCGCACACAAAGTACAGGCGTCCTGAATGAGGACCCGTATGCGCGGTATAACCTGCAGGAAGCTCAGAGGGTAGGCTTGAAGGTTGGAGCATACTTTTTTTCCGCGGCAGTCAACGAGGCGGAGGCGGTTGAGGAAGCAATTTTTACTGCAAATATTCTTGACAAGTACAAAATTACATTTCCGGTAGCGTTTGATTGTGAGGGATTTAGAAATGCCTCAAGCAGGCAATACACACTTGGCAGGGATGTAAGGACAGCGCTGGCAGTCAAATTTCTTGACACAATTGCAGCAAGAGGGTACACGCCAATGTTTTATGCATCGAGAAACGAGATGACAGACAATAAGGATTGGAATATGGATATTCTGAACAAATATAAGGTGTGGGTTTCACAGTATCCGGCAGAGCCGTTTCCGATCACACCAGCAAGCAGTTATGCAGGTGTTCAGGCGATGTGGCAGTATACAAGCAAGGCAGTTATTCCCGGAATCCCAGGCAATGTGGACATGAATGTCTCTTATTTTAATTATGACGGAATCGCCGAACCGAAAGATCCGAGCGGGGCTGCCTTGGTAAGTGCTGAAAATGCAGCAAATGTGCAGTATATTGAGGTAAATGAGGTTGTGACTGCCACAACAACAGTGAATCTGCGCACTGTACCCAGCACAGACAATCCGGAAACGATTGTTGTACCGATTAATCCCGGAGACATGATATTCCGCACAGGTATTGGGAATAATGGATGGTCAAGGGTGGTGCTAAATGGTCAAACACTGTTTGCATATACATCTTACCTTCAGAAAGTTATGTAGAAAAGTGTAGAGAATTAAAAAAAATACTTTTCGGATATAAAAATATGTGATATACTACTTTAGACTAAAACAACATATAACGAAATAACTTTTAAGGAGGCAATTGGTATGAAGCACATTAAGACATTAACGACTAGAGACTATAAAGAGTCTGTAAAGAAAGGTGGATGCGGTGAGTGTCAGACATCCTGCCAGTCGGCATGTAAGACATCCTGCACTGTTGGAAATCAGAGCTGTGAGCATACAAAATAAGTATATATACAGATGTTACAGTGTATTTTGCTAAAGGATTTTACAACAGAAGATTTATAACAGAACACTTATAAAGTAGACTTATAAGTAAGCAGCGGTTTTTATTTTAATCGCTGCTTATTATGTGTGTAATCATTCGAATATGATAAGTTATATGAAGCAATGCCATATTGCATGTGGATTCGTTTATATGGAGAATAGGAAGGAAAAGAAATTGATACATCAGTATAAAAATAATGGATACAATATTGTCCTGGATGTCAACAGCGGTTCTGTACATGTTGTTGATGACAGTGTCTATGACGTGATTGCCTGCATGGTGGAGAACCAACTTGAAGGTGTGGATAAGGAAACAGCACTAGACACATTAGAAAAAAAATTTGTGGATAAGACGGAGGAGCTGCGTGAGCTTGTCGATGAAATATATGAATTGAAAGCGGACGGAATGCTTTTCACAGAGGATATTTATGAAAAGAGCATTGACGCCTTTAGAAACCGCGAGACAGTAGTGAAAGCACTCTGCCTGCATATAGCGCATGATTGCAACCTTAAGTGCAAATACTGCTTTGCGGAGGAGGGGGAGTACCATGGCAGACGAGCCGTTATGAGTTATGAGGTCGGCAAAAAGGCGCTGGATTTTCTTGTAGCAAATTCAGGCAGCCGCGTAAACCTTGAAGTGGATTTTTTCGGCGGAGAACCCCTGATGAACTGGCAGGTTGTAAAGGATTTGGTCGCATATGGCAGAAGCCTTGAGGAACCGAATCACAAGAAGTTTCGCTTTACACTGACGACAAATGGTGTGTTGCTGAATGACGACATAATAGATTTTGCAAACAGGGAGATGGCAAATATTGTGTTGAGTGTAGACGGAAGGAAAGAAGTTCATGACAAAATGCGTCCGCTTGCCGGCGGACAGGGCAGTTATGATTTGGTGATTCCGAAGTTTAAAAAGGTGGCAGAGAGCAGAAATCAGACAAACTATTATGTGCGAGGTACTTTCACGCATTTTAATAAAGATTTTGCATCGGATGTGTGCCATCTGGCTGATTTGGGATTTCAGCAGATATCCGTGGAACCGGTTGTGGCGCCCGAGAGTGAGGACTATGCACTTGTACCGGAGGATATTCCTGAAATTCTTGCAGAGTATGACAAGCTTGCTGCCGAGATGATTCGAAGACATAAGGAAGGAAGGGGTTTTAATTTCTTTCATTTTATGATAGACTTGAAAGGTGGTCCGTGTGTCTACAAGAGACTGTCGGGCTGTGGTTCGGGGACAGAATATCTGGCTGTGACGCCGTGGGGGGATTTTTACCCATGTCACCAGTTTGTTGGTCAGGAATCGTTTCTTATGGGAAATGTGGACGAGGGGATAACCAATATGGATATCCGTGAACAATTTAAGGCATGCAATGTATATTCAAAGGAAAAATGTAAGAACTGTTTCGCAAAATTCTATTGCAGCGGAGGATGTGCGGCAAATTCCTACAATTTTCATGGAAACATCAATGATGCTTACGACTTGGGCTGTGAGCTTCAGAGGAAACGTGTTGAATGTGCAATCATGATAAAGGCTGCTCTTGCCCAAGAAACATAGAATTATAGTAATTGTTCAGCGCACGGATTTTGCACTGCGATGCAAAATCCATATGAAAGCATAGTGGCAGCAACGCATCAAGCAATTACGAAGTGAGTTTTGCATGGTTTGATGCTCATGTCTATGAGGGTACTGAATTGTTATGAAAAATTACGTTATGGGCATAAGCAAAAGAAAGTAAAGGAGTATACAGGCAATGAAAAAAAATAAAGGCATTATTACTTTAATCCTGACAGTGCTGATCATGGCGGCTTTAGGATATGTGGCAATATGGGGTATTGGCACAGAAAAAGCGGGTGCCGCATCCGGAATCAAGCAGGGGCTTGACCTTGCTGGCGGTGTGAGCATTACTTATCAAGTAGTGGGGGATGAGACGCCCTCCGCCGCAGATATGAGTGATACAATCTATAAGCTGCAGAAACGCGTGGAGGTATACAGTACAGAGGCACAGGTATATCAGGAAGGATCTGACCGTATCAATATCGAGATTCCCGGCGTATCGGATGCCAATTCGATTCTTGAGGATTTGGGAAGACCAGGTGCATTGTACTTTATAGCACAGACGGATGATGATGGTAACCAAAACTATTCGTATACAGGTTCTGGTGCTACTGGGTATTCGCTGGACAAGACAATTGAGGAGCTGCAAGCCGATGGTGGTATTGTCCTGGAGGGTACGGATGTCAGTGCGGCACAGGGGGGATCTGCAAATGACGAACTGGGAAACAGCCAGTTTGTGGTAGACCTTACGTTCACAAGTGAAGGCACGACAAAGTTTGCCGATGCTACGACAAAGGCGTTTTCAAAGGGAGAGACCATCGGTATCTATTATGATGGCGACTTTATCAGTGTGCCAAGAGTGCAGGCAGCGCTCAGGGATGGCAAGGCACAGATTTCAGGTATGGGAAGCTTTGAGGAGGCGGAGAAACTTGCAAGTCAGATTCGTATCGGCGGGCTGAAGCTTGAGCTTGAGGAGCTGCGCTCCAACGTGGTAGGTGCACAACTTGGAGAAGAGGCTGTCAATACAAGTTTACAGGCAGCCATCATTGGACTGATTATTATTGCGTTGTTCATGATTATTGTATACCGTATTCCGGGTTTTTCGTCTGTACTTGCGTTAATTATTTATACATGTCTGATTGTATTGTGCTTGAATATGTTTGAGATTACACTGACACTTCCGGGCATTGCGGGTATTATTCTGTCTATTGGTATGGCAGTTGACGCAAACGTTATCATATTTGCGCGTATCCGGGAGGAGCTCACAGCAGGTAAGACTGTCAGGAATGCAATAGACACCGGATTCCAGAAAGCGCTTTCTGCAATTATTGACGGCAATGTGACAACACTGATTGCGGCTTTTGTGCTTGGCATCAAGGGCTCTGGAACGGTTAAGGGATTCGCATACACACTTGGTCTTGGTATTGTTCTGTCTATGTTTACGGCGCTTTTTGTGACAAGAATGATTCTCAGGGCATTTTTCGCAGTTGGGCTGAAGGACGTTAAGTTTTATGGTACGAATAAGGAGAAAGGCATTGTTAATTTCCTTGGAAAGAAAAATATTTTCTTTGTATGTTCCATTGCTGTGATTGTTCTGGGATTTGTATTTATGGGTATCAACAGTGCATCGACAGGAAAGGTATTGAACTATAGTCTTGACTTTGTGGGTGGTACTTCCACGAATGTTACATTCAACGAGGACATGGATCTTGCTGCAATTGACGCAAATGTTGTTCCAGTATTCAGCGGTGTGACAGGTGATGGTGCGATTCAGGTGCAGAAGGTTGCGGGTTCCAATGAGGTTATTTTCAAGACAAGGGAGCTCAATGTGGATGAGAGGCAGGAACTGGAAACAGCTCTGGTTGACAAGTTCAGCGTAAACAAGGAGCTTATCACCGCTGAGACGATTAGTTCCACCATTAGTTCCGAGATGAAGAGCGACGCTGTTATTGCGGTCATTATATCCACAATTTGTATGTTGATTTATATTTGGTTCCGGTTTAAGGATATCCGGTTTGCAGCAAGTTCTGTTGCGGCGCTGCTGCATGACGTACTTGTTGTCCTTACATTCTATGCGGTTGCGAAAGTATCTGTAGGCAGTACCTTTATTGCATGTATGCTTACGATTGTCGGCTATTCTATCAATGCGACAATTGTAATATTTGACCGTATCAGAGAGAATCTCGGATCGATGCTGAAAAAGGACACGCTTGACGAGCTTGTCAACAGAAGTATTAGCCAGACACTTTCCAGAAGTATTTTTACTTCACTGACAACATTTATCATGGTTGCTGCACTGTATGTACTAGGTGTTACTTCCATCAGAGAGTTTGCCCTTCCGCTTATGGTAGGTATTGTATGTGGCACGTATTCTTCTGTGTGTATTACAGGTGCATTATGGTATGTTCTTAAAACGAAATTGAAAAAGTAATAATTGTCTGGATTTGCATGGCAGGGCTGTATGCCCTGCCATTTGTGCAGGGGAAGCAAATATGCAGGAGATGGATGTGACAGTGCATCAGAAGTGCGGAATTTCGGCGGCTGTGCTCAAATGGATAGCAGTTGTGACTATGGTTATTGACCATTTTGCGGCATCTATTTACTGGCTGCTGCCATATTATGATTATGATGTCTATAATATTATGAGAAAAATCGGGAGGATAGCTTTTCCGATATATTGTTTTCTGCTTGTGGAAGGTTTTTTTCATACGAGGAGTACTGCAAAGTATCTGCGGAACTGTTTGTTGTTTGCCATAATTTCAGAGATTCCGTTTGATATGGCTATTTTTGGGAAGGCTGTCTATCTTCGTGGGCAGAATATTTATTTTACGTTATGTATTGGACTGTGCGCGATGATGGTTCTGGAAAAGTTTCGATACAAATATGAAGAAAAATATATTATACTTAAGGCGGCTGTTGTTTTTCTGTTCGCATATGCAGGCGAAGTGTTAGATGTGGATTATCATTGGAAGGGTGTGCTGTTTATCATCATGTTTTACTACGTAAGGGATATGAAAGAGTGGATTCGCAATTTTGTGGGAGTATGTGCATTTGCGTATGAAATTACAGCGCCGCTTGCTTTTATACCAATTCATTTTTACAATGGGATGCGCGGCAGACAGATGAAATATTTGTTTTATGCGATTTATCCGGTTCACCTGCTGTTGTTTGGGCTGATAAGACTCAATTTGGGCAGGATACTGGGGTAAAAGAGGATAGAGACAGGAAAGAGGGATGGGATGTATACATATGAGATAAATGTGGGTTACAGTGTTCTGGATGAGTCACTACACATGACAGTACCTGCCATATTAGATTGTTTTCAGGATGCGGCGATTTTTGAGGCTGAGAATGGCAGTATTACGGTTGATTATCTGTATAGCAGAAATATCGCATGGCTTCTCAGTTCGTGGCAGATTGTGATAGACAGACGTCCAGTATTGAATGAGAAAATAAAGATTACAACATCGCCATATGATTTCAGGGGTTTTTTGGGTTACCGTAATTTTATGGTGTCAGATACAGTGGGGGACAGTATTGTCAGAGCGTCGTCAATATGGACATTAATTGACACGGCAAAACTTCGTCCTGTAAAACCTACTCAGGAGATGATAGCAGGGTATGAACTGGCAGACAAACTGAATATGGACTACGCACCGCGAAAGATTGTGCTGCTTGCAGATGAGGACAATGCGGCGTTTCAGGAAGAATTTCAGGTAAGAAAGTATCAGATTGATTCTAACAGGCATATGAATAATGTGGAATATGTAAGGCTTGCAATGGAGACACTGTCAGGGAGCGCGGAAATTAGGGAATTGCGGGTAGAATACAGGAAACCTGCCGTCTATGGCGATAGGTTGACGGCATCTGTCAGGAAGGCGCAAAAGCAGCATCAGGTAGCATTGAATGACGGGGCGGGCGACACGTATGCGGTGGTTGAATTTAAGTTTTAATAACGGTTGAACAGACTGGAAAGGTTTGGTTATTGTTATGAGTAAATGGATGGTAGCGACAAAAAAGGCTGATTTTGATGCCATTTCCAGGAAATATCATATTAGTCCTGTACTTGCGCGCATTATCAGGAATAGGGATGTGGTAGAGGATAAGGATATTGACAGATTTTTAAATGGCACAAGGAAGCATCTGTACGCCCCAGAGCTTTTAAAAGACATGAATAAGGCAGTGGACATTCTTCTGGAAAAGATTAAACAGGGAAAACATATACGCATTATAGGGGACTATGATATTGACGGCATCTGTTCTACATACATATTATACAGGGGACTTTCAGAGTGCGGTGCGGATGTAGATACAGCCATTCCGCACAGAATACGGGATGGTTACGGATTGAATGAGAACCTGATACAGGAGGCATATAATGCAGGTACGGATACAGTACTTACCTGTGACAACGGTATTGCGGCGTATGAACAGATTGCATTTGCAAATTCCCTTGGTATGACGGTAATTGTGACAGATCACCATGAGGTTCCCTATGACGAAAATGACGGAGTGAGGCGGTACAGAGTGCCAGAGGCAAGAGCGGTTGTGGATCCCAAACAGGAGGACTGCGGTTATCCGTTTCCGGAGATTTGCGGCGCGGTTGTGGCATACAAGCTTGTGCTTGCACTGATAGCACAGAAAGAAGGCAGCAACTGGCAGGAGGTCATGGAGTCAGAAATCGGACTGGAACTGTTGGAACTTGCAGCTTTTGCGACAATTGGGGATGTGATGGAGCTGAAAGATGAAAACCGCATTATCGTAAAAAGCGGCATTGACTTGATGAAGCATACAAGAAATATTGGATTGAAAGCGTTGATGCAGGCGACGGGAACGGATCCGATGCACATAAAGCCTTATACGATAGGATTCGTACTTGGTCCTTGTCTTAACGCCACGGGAAGGTTGGACACGGCAGTCAATGCGCTGGAGCTCTTTAAGGCGGCAGATGTGGATGTGGCAGCAGTACTTGCCGGAGATTTGAAGTCCATGAATGACAGCAGAAAAGAACTCACGTTAAAAGGCGTGGAGGAAGCCATAAGGCAGATTGAGAGCAACGGGCTTGTCAGGGACAGGGTGCTTGTCGTGTATCTTCCCCAAGTACATGAAAGTCTTGCTGGTATTATTGCAGGCAGAATCCGTGAGAAGTATAGTAAACCAGTCTTTGTACTCACAAGGGCGGAGGAAGGTGTAAAAGGTTCGGGTCGTTCCATAGAAGCGTTTCATATGTATGACGAGATGACAAAATGCAAGGAGCTTTTTACCAAGTATGGGGGACATAAGCTGGCGGCAGGTTTGTCTCTTCCAGAGGAAAATGTAGATGTTTTCCGGCGCAGGCTCAACGAAAACTGCACGCTTACTGACGCAGATTTTGAGGAGAAGATATTGATTGATGTGCCCATGCCGATGGAGTATGCAAGCCTTGCATTTGTTGCGGAGATTTCTAAGCTGGAGCCTTTTGGAAACGGAAATCCGAAGCCGCAGTTTGCCCAGAAGAATATCCGTTTTGTGAGCGGAAGAGTACTCGGTGCGAATCGCAGTGTGGGAAAGTATACAGTGGAGGATGAAAAAGGCAGAAGATATGAAATGATATATTTTGGCGACATTGAAGCGTTCCATGAGTATATAGGGGAAAAATATAGTGCAGCGGCAGTGGCGAGTCTGTACAATATGGGAACACAGACGGGAGCAGAGGATATTATTTTATCAGTGGTATATTACCCAGATATAAATGAGTATAGGGGCAATGTGTCATTGCAGATGGTAATGAAATACTATCAATAACTTCTATGGGGTATAACAAGCTGTTTTTAACAGTTTTGAGGTTAAAAATTAACATGATTTATTGTTTGTTAAGAAAAATTATTCTATTTTTATGATTTAAACACATTTTTGACACATTTAATGGGTATAGTAATATACAGATAGTTGAAGCACTCACTATCTCCCCCCTCATAAGAAAATATACGGTAAGAGTCAGGTCTATCCTGGCTCTTATTGTATTTATACGCGAAACGTTTTCTTTTCTTGATAATTAAAGGGGGATATGGTATTCTTTAGAATAGAGTTCATAAATTTATATAAAGCATTAGGATTGAACAGCCTAGAGCGTGTTTGAAAAATGCTTTCTGCCAGATGTGCGTCACAGTTTGTGGGAGATTAAATCATCTTACAGATGATTAGCCAAATGAAGGAGGCATAGGGGGCAAAGGCATAAAGGGCAATGCCTTATGTTGACTGAATTTGGCGCAAATATCACACAAAGTGGTGAATACGACGCTTTAGCGTCGTTATGCAGGTGGCAGGAATGATTTTTCAAACACGCTCTAGCAAAGGGGTGTGAGATGAATATGTATCAGTGCAGAGAGTTATTAAGCGGCTTTGAATACCAGTGCATCGAGGGCAGTACGGATGTGGAGATATCTGAGGTGGTAAACGACTCCAGAAAAATTACAAAGGACTGTCTTTTTATATGCATAAAGGGTGCAAATTTTGACGGACACACGGCGGCAGCGGAGGCAGTGCGCCAGGGAGCGGCAGCACTTGTAGTCAGTCACGTAGTAGATCTTCCGGAGGATAGAGAGGTTACCGTGATTCAGGTTGAAGATACCAGATATGCCATGGCATTTATATCTGCCAATTTTTTCGGTAATCCGGCTGACAGCATGAAAATTATTGGGGTGACTGGAACAAAAGGCAAGACAACAACGGCATATTTTGTCAAATACATACTGGAAAAAGCGGGGTACAAAGTAGGACTTGTGGGGACAATAGAGATTAATACAGGAGCCAGGGTTATTCCGGCATCCAATACGACACCCGAATCTTTTATTCTGCAGAAATATTTCAGGGAGATGGAGGATGCGGGGTGTGATGCAGTTGTTATGGAAGCGTCTTCGCAGGGGTTTATGATGCACCGTACGCAGGGATTTCTCTTTGACTATGGTATTTTCACCAATATTGAACCAGATCATATCGGACCAAACGAGCACGCTTCCTTTGAGGAATATCTCGCGTGCAAGGCGATGCTTTTCCGGCAGTGCAGAGTCGGTATTGTAAATTGTGATGACAAGCATTGGAAGCAGGTGACAGCAGATCATACCTGCGCGCTTGAGACGTATGGATTTGACAAGCGTGCAGATTTGCGCGGAAGTAATCTGGAACTTGTGACAGGCACAGGGTTTCTTGGGATTAAGTTCAGGGTATCTGGACTTCTGGATATGGAAATAGAGACCGATATTCCCGGAAAATTCAGTGCATACAATGCGCTTACAGCGATTGCGATATGCAGGCACTTTGGTGTGAAGGAGGAGGATATCAAAACGGCGCTTGTGGGAGCGACTGTAAAAGGAAGGATTGAGATGGTCAGGGTATCGGATGCTTTTACACTGATGATTGACTATGCGCACAACGCTATGGCTCTGGAAAGCCTGCTTACTACATTAAGGGAATATCACCCGAAACGGCTAGTCTGCCTGTTCGGGTGCGGCGGAAACCGTTCCAGACTTAGGCGGTATGAGATGGGCGAGGTCAGCGGAAAGCTTGCCGACCTCACGATTATTACCTCTGACAATCCGCGTGACGAGGAACCACAGGACATTATTGAGGATATCAGGACCGGAATCGGTAAAACAGACGGAAAGTATGTGGAGATATGTGACCGAAAAGAGGCAATCCGGTATGCCATCACGCATGGGCAGAAGGGAGATATCATCGTGCTTGCAGGAAAAGGGCATGAGGACTATCAGGAGATTAAGGGTGTGAAGTATCCGATGGATGAGAGAGTACTCATTCAGGAAATACTGGATGAGATAAAAAGTGACAAATGACAGAAAGAACAGAAAGAATTGACAGACAAATGACAGACAGATTTGCGAATATTATCGTAGATATATCCCATGAGAATGTTGACAGACCATTTCAGTATCGCATACCTGAACGATTAATGGGGAAAATAGCTGTTGGAATGGCAGTGACAATCCCCTTTGGCCGGGGAAACAAACTGATGAATGGCTATGTGATGGAAATTACAGACAAAGCAGAGTATGACGAAAGCCGGTTAAAGGAAGTTGACTCTATTGTGAAGGACGGGGTCAGCGCACAGGGCGATTCTATCAGGCTTGCCTGGTGGATAAAGCAAAATTACGGTTCTACCATGATTTCCGCGTTGAAAACAGTACTTCCCGTGAAACAGAAGCGAAAGCGGCTTGTCAGGAAGACAATTATTTGTATGGCAGACGGGAACACGGCAGCAAGAATGGCAGAAGAGTTTGGGCGGAAGCACCAGACGGCGAAGGCAAGGCTGATGCAGGAGCTTTCGGTTCAGTCAGCACTGCCATATACGCTGGTCACAGGAAAACTCAACATCACAGTACAGACAATTCAGGCTTTGAAAAAGGCAAAACTTATAGAAGTTCAGTCAGAGGAAACTTACCGGAGTACACTGCCTGAAAATGTTGCGGAGGGATGGCAGAAAAAGAAAGGAAAGCCGCTGTCTGAAAATCAGGGAAGGATTGTAGACAGTATTCTCACAGACTTCAAAGCTGGTGTTCGTCAGACTTATCTGATTCACGGGGTGACAGGAAGCGGGAAGACGGAAGTGTATATGGAACTGATAGACAGAGTAATCGCGGAGGGCAGACAGGCGATTGTACTGATACCGGAGATCGCACTCACGTATCAGACACTTGTGCGTTTTTATCAGCGTTTTGGTGAAAGAGTATCTGTCATGAATTCACGGCTTTCTGCGGGTGAGCGATCGGATCAGTGTGAGCGCGCAGCAAAAGGGGAAATTGATATTATGATAGGTCCACGATCGGCGTTGTTTACGCCGTTTGAAAGGCTCGGACTCGTGATTATAGACGAGGAGCATGAGGGCAGCTATAAAAGCGAAAATATGCCAAAGTATCATGCAAGAGAGACGGCAGGGGAACTCTGCCGTATGAAAGACGCTATTCTGGTACTAGGGTCGGCGACACCATCTCTTGAGTCGTATTTTAAAGCAAAGAAAGGTGAGATAAAACTCTTTGCACTGAAAGAACGGCTTGCTGGCGGTCAGCTTCCGCAGGTATATGTGGAGGACTTAAGGCAGGAATTGAAATCTGGAAACCGTTCGATATTTAGCAGGCGGCTGCACGCGCTCATTGGTGACAGGCTTGAGAAGGGAGAGCAGACGATGCTTTTTCTTAACCGCAGGGGATATGCCGGGTTTGTATCATGCAGGGCGTGCGGGTATGTTATGAAATGTCCGCACTGTGATGTGTCGCTGTCAGAGCACACAGACCGTTATAAAAGGATAAGTAAACTGGTCTGCCATTACTGCGGCTATGAGACGCCGGGTGTGACAAACTGTCCACAGTGCAGCTCGAAGTATATTCTGGGTTTCAGGGCGGGAACACAGCAGATCGAGGAGCTTTTACATAAGGAGTTTCCAGCTGCAAGGGTACTTCGGATGGATGCAGACACGACTAGAAACAAGGACAGCTATGAACAGATTTTGTCACAGTTTGCCAATGAGGAGGCAGATATCCTTGTGGGCACACAGATGATTGTGAAAGGACATGACTTTGCGAAAGTGACACTGGTGGGGATTCTGGCAGCGGACATGTCACTGCATGCAGGTGATTATAGAGCAGGGGAGCGCACGTTTCAGCTCCTCACGCAGGCGGCAGGCAGGGCAGGCAGAAGTGCACTTTCGGGTGAGGTAGTCATACAGACCTACCAGCCGGAGCACTATGCGATTATACATGCGGCAAACCAGGATTACGAGGGGTTTTATGAGGAGGAGATGTCCTACCGTGATTTGATGATGTACCCGCCAGCAGCACATATGATGGCGGTGCTTATACTTTCATCCGATGCGCTTACAGGGGCAGGGCACGCGCAGGAGCTTGCAGAGCAGGCAAAAAGGATGTCCGGTGATGCGAGACCTTTGATTATCGGACCTACAGAGGCATCAATTGGAAAGATAAATGATGTATTTCGATACATTTTTTATATCAAGCACAGGGATTATCATGTGCTTACGGAGATCAAGGATGCACTTGAGGCGTATATTGATACTATGCGGTGGAATACGGAAAGTGTGCAGTTTGATTTCGATCCTATGAGGAATTATTAATTTTGAAAAATAAATTGGATAAGGAAAGGTAAGGAAATAGCTATGGCAATCAGAACAATCAGAGAAATAGGAGATCCCGTTTTAAACAAGGTTTCGAAGGAGGTTAAGGAGATAACACCGAGGGTTCAGGATCTGATAGATGACATGTTTGAGACGATGTACGAGGCAAATGGTGTTGGGCTTGCGGCAGTGCAGGTAGGCGTGCTCAAGAGAATTGTCGTGATTGATGCGACAGGGGAAGATCCGATTCTGCTGATCAATCCCCGTATCGTGGAGATGAGCGGGGAGCAGGAAGGAAACGAGGCATGCCTTAGCGTGCCAGGAAAAACAGGATCAGTGATACGACCGAATTATGTGAAAGTGGTGGCGCAGGATGAGGAACTGAATGAATTTGAGATAGAAGGAGAGGAGCTTCTTGCAAGGGCATTTTGTCATGAGCTTGAGCATCTTGACGGACATCTCTATGTCGAGAAAGTGGAAGGTGAGCTTATGGATGTTGAGCCGCCTGAGGATGAGGATTAAAGGAGCAGGAAAATGAAGATAGTTTATATGGGAACACCTGATTTTTCGGTGGGAGCGCTTGAGGCGTTGATAAAGGCAGGCCATGAAGTGACGGCAGCTGTGACACAGCCTGACAAGCCAAAGGGAAGAAGCGGCCAGGTACAGTTCTCACCAGTAAAGGCATGCGCCCTTAGATATAATATTCCGGTGTTTCAGCCTGATAAAATAAAGACACCGGAAGCGATAGACAAATTGAAAACATATGAGGCGGATGTCTATGTTGTGGCGGCTTTCGGACAGATTTTGTCAAAGCAGATTCTTGAAATGCCGAAATTTGGGTGCATCAATATTCATGCGTCTCTCTTGCCAAAATACAGGGGCGCCGCACCGATAAACCAGTGTATCATTGACGGTGAGAAGGAAACAGGTATCACGATCATGCAGATGGACGCAGGCGTTGATACGGGGGACATACTTACGCAGAAAAAGGTTATAATAGAGGATAAGGAGACGGCAGAAAGTCTTTTTGACAAGCTTTCAAAGGCAGGGGCGGAGCTGATTGTGGAAACGCTTCCGATGCTTGAACGGGGTGAGATAACTCCGGTAAAACAGGATGAGAGTTTTGCGACCCATGTAAAAATGATGGATAAATCTATGGGGAGAATAGACTGGACACAGGATGCGGCTGTCATTGAAAGGCTTGTCAGGGGACTGAACGCGTGGCCAAGCGCGTACACTTCTTATCAGGGAAAAACGGTGAAAATCTGGGACAGTGATGTTGTTTTAGAATATGAGGGCAGCAATGGAACAGAAAAGCCGGGAACAATTGTATCAGTTGCAAAGGACTCTTTTGATGTGGTATGCGGGAACGGAATTTTGAGGATTAACGAATTGCAGCTTGCAGGCAAAAAGCGTATGGACACAAAAAGTTTTCTGCTCGGAAACCAATGGAAGGCGGGAATGTGCCTTGGGTGCTAGAGCGTGTTTGAAAAATCATTCCTGCCACCTGCATAGCGACGCCAAAGCGTCGTATTCACCACTTTGCGTGATATTTGCGCCAAATTCAGTCAACATAAGGCATTGCCCTTTATGCCTTTGACCCCTATGTCTCCTTCATTTGGCACAAATTTCCCACAAAGTACGATGAACATCTGTTAAAAAACATTTTCTAAACACGTTCTGGCATATTGTCTGTCTATGGACAGGAAAGGAGGATTTATGCCGTATTTTAGATATTATTTCGACCCAACCTATATATTGGTACTGATAGGGGCAGTTCTCAGCATGATTGCGTCGGCGAGAGTGAATTCTACATTTCATAAATATGCAAGGGAGCGTAGTATGTCAGGCATGACTGGGGCACAGACTGCTGAAGCGATTCTGAGAAGTAAGGGGATTCATGATGTGCGTGTGGAGCATATCAGGGGAAATCTGACCGACCATTATGACCCGTCAAAGAAAGTAGTGCGGCTGTCTGACAGTGTATATTCTTCCAGTTCAGTAGCAGCGATCGGTGTGGCTGCCCATGAATGCGGACATGTCATGCAGCATCATGAGGGATATGCGCCGCTAAATATCAGGACAGCACTTGTCCCGGCGGCGAATATTGGTTCAAGACTTGGAATTCCCATTATTATTTTGGGATTGATACTAGGCAGCAATCCAGTGCTTGTAAACATTGGTATCTGGGTGTTTTCAATAGCGGTGCTTTTTCAGATTGTGACGCTTCCGGTAGAATTTGATGCTTCCAAAAGGGCACTTGTCTGCATTGAACAGTATGGCATCGTGACAAGTGACGAGCGCAGAAAAAGTGCAAAGGTATTAAAGGCGGCGGCATATACGTATGTAGCGGCAGCAGCAGCCTCTATATTACAGCTTCTGCGGCTCGTGATGCTGTTTGGGAAAAGGAATGATTGATGATGGATGGAAATGTGAACCTGCGCATGCTTGTGATGGAGATGCTTCTGACGGAGAACGTTTATTCCCATGTGATTGTGAGGGATGTGCTTAACAAATACAATTATCTGGCGCAGCAGGAGAAGTCATTTATAAAACGCCTGTATGAGGGAATTTTAGAGCGGCAGATCGAGCTTGACTATGTGATAAACGAGTTTTCCAAGGTAAAAGTTCATAAAATGAAAAAAGTGATACGCGTCATTATGCGGATGGGTGCTTACCAGATATTGTATATGGATGCAGTGCCGGATGCGGCAGCATGTAACGAGGCGGTGAAACTTGCCCAGAAAAAGGGATTCGCCACACTGAAAGGTTTTGTGAACGGTGTGCTGAGAAACATCGCACGCAATAAGGAAAGTATCGAGTACACAAACCTGTCTGTAAAGTATTCCATGCCGGAATGGATTGTGGATATGTGGACGGCACAGCTTGGACAGGAAAGGACAGAGCTTGTGCTGGCGGGATTGCTCAGGGAAAAACCTGTAACGCTTCGGTTCAGGGATGTTCCTGAGATAACAGAGGTAGATATCGACAGTGCCGTGCACGCTGTACAGGAGGCAATTGTGAGGCAGGGGGGTAAGATGGAAGGACATCCGTACCTGCCTTATGCATACAATGTGTCAGGAACGGATGACATCACAAGACTGCCCTATTATGAAAACGGGGCATTTGTGATACAGGATGTCAGTTCAATGCTTGCAGTTACTGCCCTCGGAATCGAAAAAATTGCTTGTGGCGATAGTGCAAAACCTATGCGTGTTCTTGACCTTTGTGCGGCACCAGGTGGCAAATCAATGCTTGCTGCGGATATGCTGGAGAAATGTGGTGTCAATTATGCTGTTGTCTCAAGAGATATCTCACAGAATAAGATAATGCTGATGCAGCAGAACTTTGACAGGTGCGGACTGAAACATGCAGTGGCAGCTGTAGGGGATGCATGTCTGAAAGAGGATGAGCTGGTCGGTACAGCAGATATTGTAATTGCGGATGTTCCCTGCTCAGGGCTTGGCGTGATTGGCAGGAAAAGGGATATCAAGTACAATATCACGCCGGAGGCAGCCACGGACATCATAAAACTTCAGAGGAAAATATTACAGGTGGCAGTGTCCTATGTGAAACCAGGAGGCAGGCTGCTTTTTAGTACGTGTACGATAAACAGTGACGAGAATGAAAAGAACTTTATGTGGCTGAAAAATGAAATGAAATTGACACCTGTGTCACTTGATGATACATTGCCAAAGAGTTTACATACAGATACCACCAGAGACGGATATTTGCAGTTACTGCCGGGAATACATGAAACAGACGGATTTTTTATCAGCATATTCGAAGCTTCGGAGGTGTAGGATTTGAAATGAATAAGGATATGGATATAAAATCACTCTCACTGGATGAATTAACGCTTGAAGTAGAAAAGATGGGTGAGAAAGCATTTCGCGCGAAACAGTTATATGAATGGATGCACGTAAAAATGGCGCGGAACTATGATGTAATGACAAATATACCAAAAAAACTAAGGGAATGTCTGGCGCGGGATTATCCGTATATATCACTGAAGGAGGTTACAGTCCAGATATCGAAGATTGACGGAACAAGAAAGTACCTTTTTGCGCTTCCGGATGGTAATTATGTGGAAAGTGTATGGATGCAGTACCATCATGGCAACTCTGTCTGCATTTCATCACAGGTTGGCTGCCGTATGGGCTGCAGGTTCTGCGCATCAACGCTTGAAGGGTTAGAGAGAAATTTGACACCGTCGGAGATGTTGGATCAGATATATGCCATATCAAAAAGCACAGGAGAACGTGTGTCGAATATTGTTGTTATGGGGACAGGGGAGCCACTTGACAATTATGACAACCTGCTCCGTTTTATACATATGGTAACGGATGAGAATGGATTGAATATCAGTCAGCGAAGTATTACGGTTTCGACATGCGGTATTGTGGAGAATATGCGGCGTCTTGCGGATGAAAAACTTCAGATTACGCTGGCTCTGTCACTGCATGGTTCTACACAGGAGAAAAGGCGCGAGCTAATGCCAGTTGCAAATAAATACGATATTAACGAAGTTATTGCTGCCTGCCGCTATTACTATGAACAGACAGGCAGGCGTGTCACGTTTGAATATAGTCTTGTTGGCGGGGTCAACGATACAGATGAGGATGCGGATAATCTGTGCAGTCTGGTCGGCGATCTTAACTGTCATATTAACCTGATTCCTGTCAACCCAATTCAGGAACGGGATTATATTGCATCGGAGCGCAGGGATATCCTAAATTTTAAAAACAAACTGGAGAAAAAACACATCAATGTTACTATTCGCAGAGAGATGGGAAGGGATATCGACGGTGCATGCGGACAGCTGCGCAGACGGCTTCGGCTCACGAGTCCAGTTTCTGACCAGATGGAGTCCTAGAGCAGTGGCTGAGATGCATCAAGGAAGCCGAGGGATGAACTGTTACACACAATTGCATGGGTAAAAGATTCATTCTTGAATTAAGGTGCCATTTGTGCTAATATATAAGGAATGTGGAAATTACAGGGATTAGAAATGATTGCAAAATGCGTGATTTTTCACTGATTGGAGGAGAAAAAGTGAAGTTATTTTCTATAACGGATGTGGGCAGGAGAAGGGAAATAAACGAGGACTATTTATTTACTTCAGATGAGCCGGTGGGAAATCTTCCCAACCTTTTTATTGTTGCCGATGGTATGGGAGGACACAATGCAGGCGATTATGCGTCACAGCACGCCGTGGAGAAAGCGGTTATGTCAATTCGGGATTTCACGGAGGAATATGATGCGGAAAATATATTGCAGAAAGCGATTGATGATGCCAATACGCATATCAATAAAATTTCAAGACAGAACCGGAGTCTGAAAGGAATGGGAACAACATTTGTGGCAGCTACATTTGAGGAAAATCATGTGACTGTGGCAAATGTGGGTGACAGCAGACTGTATGTTATCAATGATTTTATCACGCAGATTACCAAGGATCATTCACTTGTGGAAGAAATGATTGATATGGGAGGAATTGATCGTGAGGCTGCAAGAAAACATCCAGACAAAAATATTATCACAAGAGCGGTTGGTGTAAAAGAGTATGTGCTTGTGGATTTTTTTGATGTACATATAGGACGAACAGAAAAATTGCTGCTCTGCACAGACGGGCTTACAAATATGCTAAAGGACGAAGAAATACACAAGATTATCGTTGGAAGCAGCAGCCTTGAGGATGCGGGAAGACGTCTTATACAGGCAGCCAACGAAAACGGCGGACGTGATAATATAGCTGTGGTTCTTGTGGAACCGTTTGGAGGTCAGGATGATTAAGTTAGGAATGCTGATAGGGGAACGCTATGAGGTGCTTGAAAAAATCGGCACTGGCGGTATGTCGGATGTATATAAGGCGAAGGATCAGAAGCTGAATCGGTTTGTAGCGGTCAAGATATTAAAACAGGAGTTTTCCGAAAATAAGAATTTTGTTTCAAAATTCCGTGTGGAGGCACAGGCAGCTGCCGGACTCATGCATCCGAATATCGTAAATGTGTATGATGTAGGCGAGGAAAACGGCATTCATTATATTGTAATGGAACTTGTAGAAGGTATCACACTTAAGAAATATATCGAAAAAAAGGTCAGACTTACAACGAAAGAAGCCATCAGTATAGCAATACAGGTGGCAATGGGAATAGAGGCAGCACATAACAATCATATTATACATAGGGATATCAAACCGCAGAATATCATTATATCCAAAGAGGGAAAAGTAAAAGTAACGGATTTTGGCATTGCAAAAGCAGCATCAAGTAACACAATTACTTCTAATGTGATGGGATCCGTCCACTATACATCACCAGAACAGGCAAGAGGTGGATTTTCGGATGAAAAAAGTGATATTTATTCAATGGGAATCACCATGTTTGAGATGCTGACAGGACGTGTACCGTATAATGGTGATACAACAGTGTCCATTGCTATCAGACACATACAGGATCCGATGCCGTCCATGAAAGATTTTGTGCCGGAGATACCGATGAGCGTGGAAAATATTGTGATGAAGTGCACACAGAAAAGCCCCGACAGAAGATATCAGAGTATGAGTGAGATGATAGCGGATTTGAAACATTCCCTGATTAATCCGGATGCGGTGATAGCTCAGGTAGATACAGCGGACGAGGCAGGAAAGACGAAAATTGTGACGCCGATTGGCAGTCAGGGAAATGCTGTGGGGAATCAGGCAGCAGCACAAATATCCGCACCCATTTCAATGCCAGCGGTGCTTGATACAGTCTGGGAGGACAGGGTTCCGCGCAAGGAGACATACGCTGATGAGGAGGAACTTGATGCGATACCGAATCAGGTAAAACCGAGAAAAAGAAAAAATAGTTCAAATTATAGCAATGACATTTATCAGGATGATTATTACAGTAATGATTCCTATAATGAGTCGTATTATGCGGAGGACACATATTATGGTGAGGTTGTCATGGAACAGCCTGCCAAGGGTGGCATGAAAAAGTCTTCGAAGGCTGCTGACAGCGCCAGAAGTGATAAGACGAAAAATTCCGCAGGGAAGAAAACAGGAAATAAATCGGAAAGTAAGAATAAACAGAATACAAAAGGAAAGCAGAAGAAAGAGAAATACAATCAGGAGAATTACAATAAAGAGTATGATTACTATGAGAATGACTATGCCCAGGAGACTGTAAATCGGCAGAATGTGCGTTCTGGTGACTTTGCGTATGAAGACGATTATCAGAACAGTTATGGTAGAAATGAATATGATTATAATCCGAAGGCAGAGCGCTTTACGACAATACTGACTGTGATCGCGGCGGTAGTTATTGGCTGCATTCTTTTATATTTTGCAGGTCAGGCAACAGGGATTTTTGAGCAGATTAGCGGTTCAGGCGCCGGATTGACAAACAGCAGTAATAGTGCAGAACGGGCGGTGATGCCGGAATTTGTGGATTTGGACATCAGTGAAGTCAAAGAATCACTCAATGCTGTCGGACTTGGTTGTAAAACTACATTTATAGAGTCTGCACAATATGCTAAAAATAAAGTAATATCAGCAGCGCTGGAGGATGGTCAGACGGTTCTTCCAAACGACAAGATACTTATGAATACGACAATTGTTCTTACAGTCAGTGCAGGTGCGGATGGAATCAATGTGCCTGCAGTGGAGGGAATGACGGAGGCAGAGGGAACAGCAACACTGACAACAGCAGGATTCAAGGTGATAAAATCGGATGAGTATTCGGCGGAGTATGCCAAAGGAACAATTATATCACAGTCACCTGAAGGAAATAGTATAGCGCCGATTGAATCAGAGATTACAATTGTTATTAGCAAAGGCACTGATAACGTCGAGGTACGTATGCCGGAGGTAGTAGGAAATTCTAAAGATGCCGCAGTCAGTGTTCTGGAAGCAGCAGGTCTTGTAGTGGGATCTGTAGAGGATTCCTATAGTGCGGAATATCCTGAAGGGCAGGTATGTTACCAGAGCTATGAGGCGGGAACAACGGTCAGTGCAGGGACAACAGTTGACCTGAAAGTAAGTATTGGAAGCGAGGTTACAACATATAACTGCAGTTTGATGGTGCAGGCACCGGAGGACTACATCGGTGGAAATGCAGAAGTCATACTTGTTACGGCGGATGGAAGCCGGCAGTTGTGGGCTTCATCCAATGTAACTGCTTTTCCTGTATCTATCAATTTAAATAATTTTGAAAGTCCGTCAGCTTATGGAATCATCATTATTACCTATTTGAGAAATCAGGAGGAAACTGTGACAGACGCTGATGGAAATCTGACAACACAGGTAAGTCCGGTACCAGCGCAGATAAAGCAAAATGTTCAATTTACAAGGAATTAGCGATGGAAGGAAAAATTGTAAAGGGAATAGCCGGCTTCTATTATGTGCATATAGCTGGAAAAGGCATATATGAATGTAAGGCAAAAGGTATATTCCGTAAAGAAAATAGGAAGCCGCTTGTGGGTGACAATGTGGAAATTGAAATCACGCATGAAAAAGACTCGGAGGGAAATATTGTGGGGATTCTTCCGAGAAAAAGTGAACTCATACGCCCTGCTGTTGCCAATATTGATCAGGCACTGTTGATATTTGCAATGACAAAACCAGAACCTAACTATAACCTGCTTGACCGGTTTCTTATTATGATGCGGCAGCAGGGACTCGAATGTATTCTTTGCTTTAACAAAAGGGATCTCTCAAACAGGGCGGAAAGAGAAGCTGTTGAAAAAATATATGAAAAGAGTGGCTGCAGAACATTGTATGTAAGCGCTGTGACAAGGGAAGGAATGGATGAGCTTACAGAGAGGCTGCGCGGCAAAACCACTGCAGTTGCAGGGCCAAGCGGAGTCGGCAAATCCTCTATTGTGAACTGCCTTCAAGGGACAAAAAAAATGGAGACCGGGGCTATCAGTGAAAAGATTGCGCGTGGAAAGCATACCACCAGGCATTCAGAGCTTCTTACCATTTCTGACGATACGTACATCATGGATACGCCAGGATTTAGTTCACTATCGTTATTTGATATGGAGAAAGAAGCGTTAAAGACATTTTATCCAGAGTTTGATCCATATGAACAGCAGTGCAGGTTTATGACATGTGTGCATATCCATGAACCTGTTTGCGGAGTGAAGAAAGCTTTGGAGGAAGGTCAAATCAATCAAGTCAGATATGACAATTATACAGCATTCTACGATGAATTGAGAGAAAAGGAAAAGAGGAAATATTAGTATGAATTATTTATGTCCTTCAATATTGGCAGCGGATTTTTGTGAACTTGGAAAAGAAATTGAACTTGTGGAAAAAGCAGGCGCACCTTTTCTGCACATAGATGTTATGGACGGAATGTTTGTTCCTTCCATATCCTTTGGGATGCCAGTGCTTGCGTGTGTAAAAAAGCATTCTGGACTTTTTATGGATGTACATATGATGGTGGAGCAGCCACAGCGGTATATCGAGGAACTGATTAGGCTTGGAGCGGACGGAATAACCATTCATGTCGAAGCGTGTGACTGCATACCAGAAACGTTGGCAAGGATTAAACAGTTAGGGGCAAAGTGCGGCATAGCCATCAATCCCGAGACACCTGTAAGCGCAGTGCTTCCATATATCGCAATGGTGGATATGGTACTTGTGATGACTGTGCGTCCTGGATTTGGCGGCCAGAAATATATTCTGGAGTGCATGGATAAAATTAAGATGCTGCGTGGGGTGATTGACGAGAAATATCCAGATGTAAAGCTTGAGATTGACGGCGGCGTGACACTTGAGAATCTTGTAACAAATCTTGATGCAGGAGCGAATGTGATTGTTGCTGGTTCTGCAATATTTCATGGGGACATTGAGGCAAACGTCAAAGATTTTTTGAAAAGGATGTAATGGCATATATCAGTAGAATAGAGGAAGGATTGCAGACAGCAGTCCTTTTTTAATATAGTAAGACCTAATCCATGCCCAAACAATGAAAATAGACAAAAGCCGCTTAATGATGGAAAGGAGAAACAGATATGAAATTAAGAGGAAGTATTTATTGCGGTATTTAATGCAGAGTTGAAATATCATAAAAATTTTATGCTTAAGGATTCATAGTTGGAGGATACGCATATGACACTACAACAATTAAAATATGTGATAACCGTTGCAGAAAGAGGTTCTATTACAGAGGCAGCAAAAGAGCTGTATATTTCTCAGCCGAGTCTTTCCGGTGCTATCAAAGAGGTGGAAAAGGAAGCTGGGATAACAATTTTCAGCCGTTGTCGGGCAGGAGTGGCACTGACAAAGGAGGGAATGGAGTTTTTAGGATATGCAAGGCAGGTAGTTCAGCAGATGGAACTTCTGGAATCAAAATATATTGATAAAAAGCCTGCAAAACAGAGGTTTTGTGTTTCTACACAGCACTATACCTTTACAACAAATGCGTTTGTGGAACTGATACAACATTTTGGACAGGAAAGATTTGAATTTATTCTGAATGAAACGCAGACGCATCAGATTGTAGAAGATGTACGGAACAGATTTAGCGACTTGGGAATCCTTTATCTTTGTAACAGTAATGAAAATGTGCTGAGAAAGCTGTTTGAAGAATATAATCTGAATTTTTTTGAATTGTTTACCGCAACGCCGCATATTTTTATATGCAAAGACCACCCGTTGGCAAAATGCACATCTGTCAGGCTGGATGATTTAGAACCATATCCCCGGCTTAGTTTTGTACAGGGAACGTATGAATCTTCTAATTTTTCAGAGGAGCTTTTCAGCAACGAACCTGCTGAGAGAAGTATCAAGGTGAGTGACCGTGCGGCTATTGTAAATCTAATGATTGGGTTGGATGGATATACGATTTCAAGCGGTATTTTCCCTAAATATCTGCAAGGTGAATCTATCGTTTCTATTCCTTTGGAGGAAGATGAAGTGATGCATATTGGATACATACTGAACAAGGATAAAGAGTTATCAGAATTAGGAGAGATTTATGTTGAGGCTTTGAAACAGTACCAAACATAAACAAAACATAGGCTCAACCTATGTAACAGCATATAAAACAGATATTACCTATTACATGACATTCCGTGCTAAGATATAGAAGCGGAAAGGAGGCATAAAAATGCCGGTTTATGTATTAGGTAATTTTTTTATTTATTCTGTGATCAATGCTTTCACACCGGGACCGGGAAATATCTTGGCACTGAATACGGTAACGAACTATGGGTACAAAAAAGGGAAACCGCTTTATTGGGGGATATTTGCAGGATATTATGTTGTGCAGATAATATGTGCTGTTTTTGTGTTTGGAGTAAGCACTTTTTTACCAGATGTGCTTGGTATTATGAAATACATAGGCGCTGCTTATATTCTGTGGCTGGCAGTCCATATTGCGTTAAGCAAACCAACTACAAGCACTGTAGAAAAGTCAGCATCATTTCTAAAAGGATTTTTGTTGCAGTTTGTCAACGTGAAAATTTATTTATTTGGAATTACTGCATTAACAGGATATATCATGGAATATAGTGCCTCTTTATGGGTTTTGCTCTTATTTGAGATTATCATAGCCACGATTGGAACGATTGCAACTCTTACATGGATTGGTATGGGTGTCCTGATACAGAGAGCATACCAAAAATATTACAGGGTAATTAACATTATTCTTGCATTAACGTTATCAGAGTGTGTGTATAGCATGTTGAAATAGCGAAAGGGGTGTTACAAATATGCAGATAAAGAGAAATGTTCCTTTAAATTCCGGTTCCACAACAACAGATACCGAAAAAATGGCGCAGGTTGTACCAGATATTTGTCCTCGTGAAAAGGAATTTGTGTCAATGATGAAGAAAATTCCTTTAGCTACTCCTACCATGCATACGGAGGAGCAGCAGTATGTTCAGAAGGCGTTTGAAACGAACTGGATTTCACCGTTAGAACCGAATGTAGATGAATTTGAGGATACAGTGGCGGCTTATGTAGGAGCATCTTCTTCCGCTGCCCTTTCATCTGGAACTGCGGCACTGCATCTTTCGGTTATTTTAGCGGGTGTGAAGGAGAATGATATTGTATTCGTTCCTTCCCTGACCTTTGCAGCAAGTGTTAATCCAATTAGATACGAATATGCAACTCCTGTTTTTATTGATTCAGAACGTGACACTTGGAATATAGATGCAGCGGCATTAAGGAAAGCGTTTGAAAAATATCCTCACCCGAAGGCTGTCATGGCTGTGCATTTGTACGGCACATCAGCGAATATGGACGAAATATGCGCTCTTTGTAAAGAGCATGATGTTCCCTTAATTGAAGATGCGGCTGAATCGTTAGGTACGACATACAAGGGGAAAATGACAGGTACTTTCGGGGATTATGGAATTTACTCATTTAATGGAAACAAGATTATTACTACTTCGGGCGGCGGCATACTGGTCGCTAAACAGGAAAAGAATGTGGATAAAGCCCGGTTTTTATCAAGACAGGCTCGTGATCCTGCCAGGCACTATCAGCATTCTACAATTGGTTACAATTATAGGATGTCAAATGTTGTTGCCGGGATAGGATGCGGGCAGATGCAGCATATTGAGGAGCATATACAGAAGAAACACGAAATTTATCAAGCGTATAAAGAAGCCTTTTCGGATATAGAAGAAATAGAAATGAATCCGTTGAACAGGGAGGCTTTTGACAACAACTGGCTTTCCTGCATGACGATTTCGCAGGACAGCAGTGTAACGCCAACGCAGGTTATGGATGCCTTAAAGGTGGAAGGCATTGAAACAAGACCGATATGGAAACCGATGCATTTGCAGCCTATATTTGAAGCGTACGATTTTATTCAGATAGAGGATGGGATAAGCGTAAGTGAGGATATTTTTCACAGAGGACTTTGTCTGCCAAGTGATATCAAGAATACAAAAGAGGATATGGAACGCATCATAAAAATCGTGAGGAGACAGTTCCGGCAGCAGTAAAATTGCCGTTGCAGGCAGAATAGAATTGAAAAATCATTCCTGCCACCTGCATAACGATGCCAAAGCGTCGTATTCCTGCTTTGTGTGATTTTTGCACCAAATTCAGTCGACATAAGGCATTGCCCTTTATGCCTTTGCCTCCTACGTCTCCTTCATTTGGCCAGTCATCTGTTAGATGATTGAATCTCCCGCAAACTGTGACGCACACCTGGCAGAAAGCATTTTTCAAACACGCTCTAGTCGATCTGTCTGTCAGCATGGAATGTGATCTGAGCGGCTCTGCTTTTGTGTCCTGCAAGTACTTTTTCTAATGTTCAGCTGTCAAACTCCCATACATATCAAGTAGTTAGGAAATTTAAGATAAGATTTAAGTATAAAATTCAATTTGATTATTCCAAAATGAAGGACAATATGCTATAATATAGGCTTGTATCAGACTCTTTTTGCTGGAAAACAGCAGAAGGGAGTTGATTTTATGGGTAAAGACTTAAAAGGCAAGGAGCATTTTTCAAACACGCCCTAAGACTTTACGGGTGATTTTAGATCAGGCCAATGTAGGTATTACGATGAATTTATACGTCCATGTAACCGGAGATGAAATGGTCAAAGAAGTTGAAAAAATGAAAGTGCCTTAAAAATTGTGTAGTAATTTGTGTAGTAAAAATATAGAGAAAGGCAGAAACCCTTGAAAATAAAGGATTTCTGAGCAGGTATAACAAGATATGAAACTAGGAATCGTCGGACTTCCAAACGTAGGAAAGAGTACATTATTCAATTCTTTGACAAAGGCAGGTGCAGAGTCTGCAAACTACCCGTTTTGTACAATTGATCCGAACGTGGGCGTGGTAACGGTGCCTGATGAGAGAATCAGGCTTCTTGGCGAGCTTTACCACACGAAAAAAGTAACACCCGCAGTGATTGAATTTGTTGATATAGCGGGACTGGTAAAGGGTGCATCAAAGGGAGAAGGACTTGGAAATCAGTTTCTTGCCAATATCCGTGAGGTTGATGCGATAGTCCATGTGGTAAGATGCTTTGAGGATTCCAATATCGTCCATGTTGACGGAAACATTAATCCATTAAGAGATATTGAGACGATAAACTTAGAGCTTATTTTCTCTGATATTGAGATACTTGAGAGACGCATTGCAAAGGTTACAAGGGGCGCCAAAAATGACAAGACTCAGGCAAAGGAGCTTGCACTTGCAGAGCGGCTCAAGGCACACCTTGAGGAAGGGAAAATGGCAAAAAGCTTTGTGACAGAAGATGATGAGGAAATTCTATGGAGAAATGGTTACAATCTATTGACAGATAAACCTGTTATCTTTGCTGCAAATGTGGCGGAAGACGATCTCGCAAATGATGGTGCAGGCAATGAGGGGGTGAAGGAAGTCCGTGAGTATGCTGCAGGAGAAGATTTTGAGGTATTTGTAATTTGTGCCCAGATTGAACAGGAAATTGCAGAGCTTGATGATGATGAAAAAATAATGTTCCTTGAAGATTTAGGATTAAAGGAATCCGGACTGGACAAGCTGATATCAGCAAGCTACAGGCTGCTGGGATTAATCAGCTTCCTGACGGCGGGAGAGGATGAATGCCGCGCATGGACGATTAAGGTCGGCACCAAGGCGCCGCAGGCGGCAGGAAAGATTCACACAGATTTTGAGCGAGGTTTTATTCGTGCAGAGGTTGTGAATTACAGGGATTTACTGGAAAATGGTTCTCTTGCGGCAGCAAGGGATAAAGGACTTGTCGGTCTCGAGGGCAAGGAGTATGTGGTAAAAGACGGGGATGTGATTTTGTTCCGGTTTAATGTTTAGAATGATATGATAATATTTAAGCGAGGTAAAATATATGCCTGATATAATGGGAGTAAATGATATAGCCTTTCCGCATCTTGGAATTTATCTGAAAAATCTTCCCAAAAGTTTTTCAGTGTTTGGCTTTGAGATTGCATTTTACGGATTGATAATCGGCATTGGGGTTATGCTCGGAGTGTTGACGGCAGTACAGATAGCAAAAAAAGAGGAAATGGACACGGATGTTATATGGGATTTTGGCATCTATGCAGTAATTTTTTCGGTCATTGGGGCAAGAATCTACTATGTGATTTTTTCGTGGGATTTATATAAGGACAATTTTCTTGGTATTTTTAATCTCAGACAGGGCGGACTTGCGATATATGGCGCGGTGATTGCAGCGTTTATTACTCTTTTTATATATAGCCGGCTCAGAAAGATTTCACCTTATCAGATTGGGGATTGCGGGGTTTATGGGCTTGTGCTTGGACAGATTATTGGCAGGTGGGGAAATTTCTTTAACAGAGAGGTGTTTGGCGGTTATACAAACTCTGTTTTTGCCATGCGGCTTCCCGTTGACGCAGTACGGCCGTGGGATATTGCACAGTCGCATATTGATGGGATGACTGCGATGGGTGATGTAAATTTCATACAGGTACATCCTACGTTTTTGTATGAAGGTATCTGGAACATGGGTGTTTTGGCTGCTATGCTCTTATATCATAAAAGGAAAAAGTACCATGGGCAAATGTGTCTATTTTATCTTGGAGGATATGGAATAGGACGCTTTGTCATAGAGGGAATTCGTACTGACCGGCTTTTGATTCCTGGAACGCAGGTTGCAGTGTCACAAGTGCTCGGACTGGCAATGTTTGTCTTTGCAGTGGGAATGAATGCGTTTGTAAGGTATCGTATATTGAAAACATCTAACAGAATAGAGAAGGGGGACAGGGAATTATGACCAAAGAAAAAATTGAGAAACTGATAGCAAAGCTTACATTGCAGGAAAAAATAGGCATGATTCATGGAGATGGTTTCTTTACGACAAAAGGGGTAGAGCGTCTTGGAATACCTCCTTTTAAGACTTCAGACGGTCCAAGAGGGGTTCGGAAAGATTTTGAAAATGCAGTGTGGAAAGACATTGGTCTAAGCTATGATTACGTATCATATCTTCCTTGTAATACAGCTCTTGCAGCGACATGGAATAGGGCGCTTGCATACTCTGCAGGCAGACTGCTTGGCAAGGAGGCAAGAGGACGCGGCAAGGATATGATTCTTGCGCCGGGAATCAATATCATGCGAACGCCGATGTGCGGAAGAAGTTTTGAATATATGGGGGAGGATCCCTATCTCGTATCAGAGATGGTTGTGCCGGTGGTGCAAGGTATTGAGGAAAATGATGTTTCCTCATGTGTGAAGCACTTTGCTGTCAATAATCAGGAAACCAGGCGGCTTGATGTGGATGTAGAAGTTAGCGAACGCGCATTACGCGAAATCTATCTGCCAGGATTTGAGGCGGCAGTCAAGAAAGGCAAGGCAAAAGGCGTTATGGGGGCTTACAATAAGCTCCGCGGTACGCACTGCTGTCATCATGATTACCTGCTGAATGATATTCTTCGCAAGGAATGGGGATTTGAAGGAATCACGGTATCGGACTGGGGGGGTGTACATGATACGAAGGAAGCTCTGCTGAATGGACTTGACATGGAAATGTCCGTTACAGATAATTTTGATGAATATTATATGGCAGAACCGATCATTCGGATGATTGAGGGCGGAGAAGTGGATAAAAAGACTATATATGCGAAGATAGATGAGAAAGTCCGCCATATATTAAATGTTATGAACAAGCTTCATATGCTTGACGGTGAGCGCAGCGCCGGCGGGTACAATGATTATGAGGATAAAGCTGTATTGAGGCAGACGGCAAGGGAATCTGTTGTACTCCTGAAAAATAATAAAGAAATTCTTCCACTTGACAGAAAGAAGATTAAAAAGCTTCTGGTTGTGGGGGAGAATGCCAACAGACAGCATGCACCTGGCGGAGGAAGTGCAGAAATTAAGGCATTGTACGAGATAACACCACTTATGGGACTGAATATGCTTCTTGGGGGAAATACTGAGATTATATATAAGCCGGGATATTGCAATGAGGATATCGGCAATATCTGGGCAAATACTGGCGACAGTGAGAATGGTCAGGCAGACAGCCTGAATCAGGATAACAATACGACACAGGTTTCACAGGAACCGGGTACAAAAACAGAGTCTGAGGAAAAGAAGCAGCGCCAGAAAGAAATGAATGAGAAATATTTGAAAGAAGCCCTGGAGGCGGCACAAGATGCAGATGCGGTCATCTATGTGGGCGGTCTGACACATGACTATGACACAGAGGGGCAGGACAGGGTGGATATGAAGCTGCCATATGAACAGGACAGACTGATTTCCGAACTTCTGCATGTAAGACCGGATGCAGTCATAACACTTGTCGCAGGTTCACCAGTTGATATGAGTGCATGGCTTGACAATGCCGACACATTGGTATATAGCTGGTATGCAGGCATGGAGGGAGGAATTGCACTTGCAGAGGTACTGTTTGGGGATGTCAATCCATCAGGTCATTTGCCGGAAACTTTCCCTGTCAGTGAAAAAGACTGCCCGGTAGCAGTGCTTGGCGAGTTTCCGGGAGGGGACAAGGTAAATTACGGAGAGGATATTTTTGTAGGCTACAGGTATTATGATACTTATGACGTTGCGACAGCATTTCCGTTTGGCTATGGACTGTCATATACAGATTTTGTGATGACTGGTATCAGAGCAGAAGTACTTGAAGATACGGCAGATAGTAAAAGTGTGAAAGTAAGCTTTGACGTTTCCAATATTGGAAGCCGTGCTGGTGCGGCAGTTGCACAGATTTATGTGGCGGATAAGTGTCCAAAGGTTAGAAAAGCTGCAAAGGAATTAAAAGCATTTGAGAAGATTTTTCTTGAAGCAGGCGAGGCGCGGGAAATTTCACTCATACTTGAGCGGGATGCCTTTATGTATTTTGATGAGGGGGCGCACAGTTTTAAAGCAGATGCAGGCAGTTACATGCTGCTGCTTGCAAAGAATGCAGACGAGGTTGTTGACATAACAGAGATAGAGTTTAAGGCTTCATAGGGATTGTCTGGTAAAGATTCCCCGTTTTTGGCGAGACGCATATAATATATAAATGCACCTTGCTGAAAAGGGGATTTTTTATGATGACTTATAAGGAGTTAAAGAGAAAAGAAGTAATATGTATCAAAGACTGTAGAAGGCTTGGGCATGTCTGTGATTTGGAGATTGACGAGTGTAAGGGATGTATCTGCAAAATTATTGTGCCAGGCTGCAAAGGATTCTGGTCAATGATTACAGATGATTCTGTGATTGCCATTCCATATAACTGTATCAGACAGATTGGACCAGACTTGATTTTAGTAGATATCTAAAAGGAAAACAGCCTGCCCCGCCTGATTGACATCGGCGAAAACATAAATTATACTGAATTTGGATGAAATTTGTGCTGGCGTCCAAACTTGCGGGCTGCCGGCAGAATGGAGGGTTAGAATGAAATGTCCGTTTTGCAGTCATGATAATACCAGGGTAATTGATTCAAGACCAGCTGAGGATAACAGTTCCATACGCCGGAGACGTGTGTGTGACGTGTGTAATAAACGCTTTACCACATATGAAAAAGTTGAGGCAATTCCCCTTATTATTATCAAGAAAGATGATAACAGGGAGGCATATGATCGGTCAAAGATTGAGACAGGGGTATTAAGGGCGTGTCATAAGCGTCCTGTTAGTATGGACAGTATTGATGTGCTGGTTGATGAGGTGGAGGCAGATATCCTGAATCGCGAGGAAAAAGAAATCAGCAGCCGTGTTGTCGGGGAGCTTGTCATGAATAAGCTTAAGGATTTAGATGCAGTGGCGTATGTCAGATTTGCGTCGGTGTACCGTGAGTTTAAGGATATCAATACATTTATGGATGAACTGAAAAAGGTATTGGATAAATAATTTGTATATAATAAAAAACAAGATTGTCTTTAAAATGCCTTGCATTTTTTATTATATTTGTTTAAAATCTAACAGAACCAAACACGTTTTAGGACTTTGCATTTATTGCAAAGTCCGTGAAATAGCGTAGTGGTTGAGATACATCAGGCCATCGCGAAGCGATTTTGCATGGCTTGATGCCGGCAACAGGAAGCTGAAGGCTGAACTGTTACCCAAAAAGATGGTACATAGGAAAATAATATTGACTATACTTTTTGGGGTAAAATAACAAATAAATATGAATGAAAAGGAGTAAAAGACATGACGAAAAGAGGACAAAGATTTGTAAAGGTTCTTTTTGCAAGTATGTTGCTTACATTGACTGTTGCACTGGGTGGATGCTCGGGTGATAAGGAGGATGGAGACTCTGTAAAGGTTGCAGATACTGCTGTCGCATCGCATATTACCATAGGCATTCCACAGGATTTGGACAGTCTGGTGCCGAGCTTGTCACAGGGGGCGGGTACACAGGAGATTCTTTATAATATCTATGAAGGACTATATAAACCGGACAGCGAGGGTAATCTGATCCCTGCCGTGGCAAGCGATTACACAATGTCGGAAGATGGACTTGTATATATGTTTACATTGAGAGACGGAATAAAGTTTCACAATGGAAAATCCGTTACTGCTGCGGATGTGAAGTATTCGATTGATACATGCGCTGGTCTGAATGGGGGAGAACCGGTTATATCAGCGTTTTCTAACATTGTGAGCGTGGATACACCTGATGAGAATACGATTGTTATTACATTGAAAGAGTCGAGCAGTTCCTTTATGGCAATTTTGTCAACTGTTGAAGCTGCCATTGTGCCAGCTGATGCTGGCGACCTTCAGACGAATCCCGTCGGAACAGGACCATACAAATTTGTTTCGCGTTCTCTGCAGGAGAATGTAGTGCTTGAACGGTTTGACGATTACTGGGGAGAACCAGCGCATATCAAAGATGTCACATTAAAGGTTCTTGCTGATGCGGATTCGATTGTGATGAATCTTGAGGGAGGTGCAGTTGATTTGGTTGCAAGGGTTTCGACGGCGCAGGCGGCAGAACTTGGAGATGATTTTGAGATACTTGAGGGCACGATGAATCTTGTACAGGCTGTATATCTCAACAATGCAGTGGAGCCGTTCAACAACGAAAAAGTACGGCAGGCACTCAGTTATGCGGTGGACAAACAGGAGATACTTGATTTTGTTTCAGAAGGAAAAGGGACACCAGTAGGAAGTAGTATGTTTCCGGCCTTTGGGAAATATTATATTGAAGAGCTGAACAGTACCTATACGACAGATATTGAGAAAGCAAAGGCATTTTTGACAGAGGCGGGGTATCCTGACGGTTTCAGTTTTACAATGAAAGTACCATCAAATTATCAGCAGCATATTGACACAGCTCAGGTTGTGGCAGAACAGTTTAAGCAGATTGGTGTCATAGCCAATATTGAACTGATTGAGTGGGAAACATGGCTGAGCGATGTGTATCAGGGACGTGATTTTGAGGCGACGCTTGTCGGTGTGGATGCGTCGACACTGACAGCAGGAGCGATGCTTAGCCGCTTCCGTTCAGATGCACACAACAATTTTGTGAATTATAACAACAAAATGTATGATGCTGCATATGCTGATGCGCTTGCGGCAGAGGCGGTGATGGATGATGACAGGGCAACAGAAGCTTACAAGAAATGTGAGACAATCCTTGCAGAGACTGCCGCAAATATTTATATTCAGGATATGTGTGAGCTGGTGGCAGTCAGAAAAGGCTATACAGGTTATACATTCTATCCACTTTATATTCAGGATTTTTCAAAACTTTCTATTGTGGAGTAGCATATAAGACAGAATGAAAAAGAGCTCGGAAGGAGACGGGAACATGAAATATATCGGTAAAAAGCTGACAACAATGATAATGACGCTTTTGTGTATTTCATTTCTCGTCTATCTTGCTTTTGATATGATACCAGGAGACGCAGCGCTGGCAGCGCTTGGAACGGATGCCACGCCGGAAAGTCTTGCAGCTTTAAGAGAGCAGCTTGGTCTGGACAGGCCTTTTCTGGAAAGGTATTTTAAGTGGCTGATCAGTTTTGTCAGTGGTGATTTTGGTACTTCTTACAAATATAATCTGCCCGTTGCCAACATGATTTTGTCAAAACTTCCAATAACAGTGATGATGGCTGTTTTTTCCTTCCTGATAATGACAGTGATATCGCTTCCTATAGGGATTTACACGGCAAAACATTGTGGAAAGCGGGCGGATCGTGTGATTATGGCTGTCAATCAGGTTGTGATGTCTGTGCCTCATTTTTTTATGGGAATTCTGATAACTTACTTCTTTGGACTAGTATTAAAACTTTTTACACCTGGGAGCTTTGTGTCCTATGAGACAGATTTTGGCGGTTTTCTTGCATATATTATTTTTCCGTGTATTGCCATAGCATTGCCCAAAATAGCGATGTCTGTGAAGATGCTTAGAAGTTCGTGTATTAATGAATCGGGAAAAGATTATGTGCGAACTGCGTATAGTAAAGGAAATAACACGGACAAGGTTTTGTATCGGCATGTACTTAGAAATGCCATGATTCCGGTTATAACATTGTGGGGAATGACGCTTGCGGACATGCTTGTGGGCAGCATTGTGATAGAGCAGGTGTTTAATATACCAGGAATCGGACGTATTCTGCTGACCTCTATCTCATATAGGGATTATCCGGTTGTGGAGGCAGTCATCATACTGATTGCAGTTGTCGTTGTTGTGACCAATTTCCTTGTTGATGTGATATACCAGCTAGTTGATCCGCGCATTGTGTAGAATTATAGCTTTGGCAGATTCATGGTATATACGATAAATATGGAGGCTAAGAGATGAAAAAAAAGTATTCTCCAAATTTTATAACAGGTCTTGTCATTACGGGCACAATGCTTTTGCTGATTATAATAGGCTTTATCTACACACCTTATGACATTACGAAAATGGACAGTACGGCGAAACTGGCAGCACCGTCGCTAAGACATCTCATGGGGTGTGACAATTTTGGGCGTGATATCTTTTCAAGGGTGTTGAAAGGCATGGGGAATACATTTGTGATTGCAGCGGCTACTGTGTTAATCGGATCTGTGTCTGGTGTCGTTGTGGGGGCATTTACGGGATATTTTGGCGGTTGGCTTGATGAGCTGCTTATGCGCATAAATGATATTGTTTTTGCATTTCCAAGTATACTGCTTGCACTTGTATTTGTCAGTATTTTAGGAACAGGGAAATACAATGTCATACTGGCGCTTGGCATTGCGTTTATACCGAGCTTTGCCCGCATTGTCAGGGGAGAATTCATCAAGTACAGGGATATGGATTATGTGAAGAGTGCCAGACTTGCCGGAGTGGGGCAGCTTCGCATTATCTTTGTTCACATTCTGCCAAATGCCATGCCGGTTCTGATGTCTTCGGTCATGATAGGTTTTAACAATGCCGTTCTTGCGGAAGCGGGCATGAGCTATCTTGGAATCGGTGTCCAGCCGCCAGACGCGAGCCTTGGAAGCATGTTATCTGAGTCACAGACCTATCTTTTTTCGGCGCCGTGGTATGCGTTGTTTCCGGGGATGATGATCATTTTGATGGTGCTGGGACTTTCGCTTATGGCTGACTAGTACAGTGAAAATTGAGTTTTGGATAGTTTGGCGCAGAATATTTTTCTGAGAGTGCTGCTTCACAAACGCAGGCGTAGCGGTGGCTACGTCGAGGCTTGGGGAGTAGTGCTATCAGGAAAATAGGCAAG
>JAIECJ010000028.1 GCA_029068555.1 Lachnospiraceae bacterium | reverse complement strand
CTCAAGGACATTGAGATGCGCCTCAAGTTATCCACAAACGAATGTTGATATGTGTATAACTTGTATATTCATAATTTTTTTACATAATATTATTATAGTAAATGCCAAATATTTTTGTCGTTTACTATAATAATCAACTTTTTATTTTATAAGATGATTCAGTTTCTGCGCCGGCGTCATACAGGGAGAATGTGACAGGGGAACAGAACTAATCATAGATAAGCTTTGATGGAATCTGGCATATGCCAAAAGCACCTTGAAAACATAATGACTCACATTAGGAAGCAGATATCGGACAGTGGTTCGGGAATCTGCCGGGGACTACGATATGTTAATGATGCGTAACGGTGCGGTCTAACCGGAGCGCCGTTATGGGCCTGAAGATGAGGGGCGGTCTGAAATTAGCATATGACATTGAAAAAGAGAACTGTCTGCACAGCGGACGGTTACGAAAAGGGTTGAAAGGGGAACAACAACATGTTAGTAGCAAAGAGAGAAGTATCTGAGAGAATTGATATTTTAAACAAGAAGCCGATGATCAGAAAAAACCAGTCTACAGGAGAAATGCTGGCAGGATTTTTGGATCCTATATCAGGGGCTTTTGAGGTAGCTATGGAAATTAATGATGAACAGGACATTGATGATTTTATCGAGGAGTATGACTTGTCAGTCGTAATGATTTCAAAAATGTGAGTGAAACGAGCAGTAATATACAATTGAATACAAGGCAAAAAGGTGTGGATCAAAGTTTAAAAAGCGGGGGCAGATGGGAACTGCCCTCATTTTTTTGCACAGACCCGTGCAAAGAATATATACCGCTAAGGCGGCGCACGGGTCGCGCGGCGAGTAGGGGAAAAAGCTTTTCCCCTGCTCGATTGCATATAGTTTATTTCTAAGATTAGCTGAATAGAGAGAGGTGTTTCAATGAAAAAGAAGGAGTTTTACATTCCGTCAAAGGACGGGGTACACAGGCTGCATGTCGTGTTGTGGGAGCCGGAGACAGAGACAAAGGCTGTCGTACAGATTTCTCATGGAATGATTGAGATGATTGAACGGTATGAAGATTTTGCATTGTTTTTGAACAAACATGGTTATGCGGTAATTGGAAACGACCATTTGGGACATGGGCTGACAGCTGGAAACGACCGCGATTTGGGGTATTTTTGTCCGGAGAATATGAGTGCTACAGTAGTGGCTGATTTACACAGGGTAACCAGGTATGCGAGAAAAAAATATGCAAATGTCCCATATTTTCTGATCGGACACAGCATGGGATCCTTTATGGCAAGGCGGTATCTGATGACTTACGGGGATGGGCTGGACGGTGCTGTAATCTGCGGAACAGGGAGCCAGAGCAGTCTGGTGCTGATTGCTGGAAAAATCGTGTCAAATGCCCTGCGGCTCATCTTGGGTGACCGCTATCGCTCAAGACTTCTTAAGATGAATGCGTTTGGATCATACCAAAAGCGCATCCGCAATCCGCGTACCAAGAGCGACTGGCTGACGAGGGACACAGAAATTGTGGATTTCTGCATGAAAAACAAATACTGCAATTATATTTTTTCGATAAACGGCTACAGGACACTTTTCGACGTGTTGTCCTTTATTCAGAAAGATAAAAATATCAGGAGGATTCCCAGGGATCTGCCGCTCTATTTTATTGCGGGCGGACAGGATCCAGTGGGAAATTATGGCAAAAGTGTCCGAAAAGTTGCATCTGCATATAAAAGAGCGGGGATTACAGATGTATCGCTAAAGATATATCCGGACGACAGACATGAGATTCTTAATGAGCTGGATCGTGACCAGGTGTACAGGGATGTCCTTACATGGCTCGATTCTAGAATAGAGGGAAATTAAGGAATATGGCGGGATTACGTGCTGTGGGCAGCAGTCTGGGAGAAGATGAGAGATATATGCGGGAGGCGGTGAAGCAGGCAAGAAAGGCGTATGCGCTTGGTGAAGTGCCAATAGGGTGCGTGATAGTGCACGGCGGTAAAATCATCGGGCGCGGATACAACAGGCGCAACACAGACAAGAATACACTTGCCCATGCCGAAATCACCGCGATAAAAAAGGCGAGCAAAGTGATTGGCGACTGGCGGCTTGAGGAGTGTACGTTATATGTCACGCTTGAGCCCTGCCAGATGTGTGCGGGCGCTATCGTGCAGGCGCGGATTCCGAAGGTTGTGATGGCATGCATGAATCCGAAAGCAGGCTGCGCGGGTTCTATACTCAATATTCTGGATATGCCGGAATTTAACCATCAGGTGGAGACAGTGCGCGGTGTGCTTGAGGCGGAATGCGCCGCCATGCTGAAAAATTTTTTTCGGGAACTGCGCGTCAGGAACAAGATGGAAAGGGAAAGGTTACTGTCCACACCTACGCCAAAGTAGTGGGAATCGTGCGCCAAAATGCTTGCCTTTTAGCATTTTGTGTGCAAAATCTGTTATA
>JAIECJ010000027.1 GCA_029068555.1 Lachnospiraceae bacterium | reverse complement strand
CTGTTATAATTCACACCTCAATAACTTATAAGCTGATGAAAACTGGCGTTGGTGTGAATTGTAACGTTTTATTTTTATTTAGAATCTTTTCATAAAGAAAATATTGATTTATAAAACTATAATCTCTATAATTATAATTGATTTATTTCATTTGGGCGATATTTTAGAGTGCGTTTGAAAATCATTCCTGCCACCTGCATAACGACGCGTACGTGTTGTATCCACCACTTTGCGTGACATTTGCACCAAATTCAGTCGACGTAGCTCGCTACGCCTCCTTTATTTGGCATAAATTTCCCACAAACCGTGACGCACATCTGGCAGAAGGCATTTTTCAAACACGCTCTCGGTAGTGATTTTTTAAATGCGCTTCAGGAAAGTTACGGAATGATGACATAATTTTCTGAAGATTCCTTATGATATAAATAGATTGCATAAATTTTTTAATACACTCTAAAAGGGTGGAAATGCGGTCTGGCAAAAGACAGGCATTGTATATTTTTATAGAAGTTACTTACAGAAAGGATACCACAGGAAAATGGACAACAATCAGCTGGACAATTATGACAACAATTCCAACCGGGGCAATGGCGGTTCGGGCAGTGGAAATAATGGGGGCAATAACAATAACGGGAAAGATCCGAAAAGGCAGAGCATTATTATCTTGATAACGGCTGCGGTGTTGTCGCTGCTCTGCATCAGTTTTTTTACGAGGGCGGTGTCAGGAGCTACAACAGTTGAAATCTCGTACAATAAGTTTATGGAGATGGTGGACGAAGGAAAGGTTGAGTCGGTAAAAATTGAGTCAAGTCAGATAAACATTAAACCGATAGCGGAGACACCGGATAAGGAGTATCCCAACAATCTTCTGGCATCTGCAGTCAGAGTGACTTATGTGACTGGCAAGGTTGAGGATGATGAGACACTTACCCAGCGGCTTCTCGACGCAGGAGTTGAAGTGCGCGGAACGGTTCCTGACGGTTCGGGCATTATTCTTTCCCTTCTGTATTATATCGTGCCGATACTTTTGATGTGGGGGCTTTTAAGCCTGCTCTTTAGAAAAATGACAGGCGGCGGAGCTTTCAGCATGGGAAAAAGTAATGCAAAAGTGTATGTGCAGAAAGAAACCGGAATCACATTCCGTGATGTTGCCGGGGAGGACGAGGCGAAGGAGTCCTTGCAGGAGGTTGTAGATTTTCTGCACAATCCGGGCAGATATGTCAAAATTGGCGCGAAGCTTCCGAAGGGCGCACTGCTTGTAGGACCTCCCGGCACAGGTAAGACTATGCTGGCGAAAGCAGTTGCCGGTGAGGCGAAGGTACCGTTTTTCTCACTTGCGGGTTCTGATTTTATTGAATTGTATGTAGGTGTTGGAGCATCGCGTGTGCGTGACTTATTCAAAGAAGCAGAGAAAAATGCACCGTGTATTATCTTTATTGATGAGATTGACGCAATCGGCAGAAGTCGTGATTCAAAATATGGCGGTGGAAACGAGGAGCGTGAACAGACGCTGAATCAGCTGCTTTCAGAGATGGATGGATTTGACGGCAAGAAAGGGATTATTATCCTTGCAGCCACCAACAGGCCGGAAATTCTTGACAAGGCGTTGCTCAGACCCGGGCGTTTTGACAGACGTATTATTGTGGATAAACCTGATTTAAAGGGACGTGTCAACATCCTCAAGGTACATGCCAAGGATGTACTGATGGATGAGACGGTTGATCTGGACGCCATTGCGCTTGCCACGAGCGGCGCTGTGGGTGCAGATCTTGCAAATATGATAAATGAGGCAGCAATCAATGCCGTCAAAGAGGGCAGGGAATTTGTCAGCCAGAAGGATTTATTCAATGCGGTTGAGGTGGTACTTGTCGGTAAGGAGAAGAAAGACCGTATTATGAGTAAGGAGGAGCGAAAGATTGTCTCCTACCATGAGGTTGGTCATGCACTGATAAGCGCGTTGCAGAAAAATTCCGAGCCTGTACAGAAGATAACGATTGTGCCGCGCACAATGGGTGCGCTGGGATATGTCATGCATGTGCCTGAGGATGAAAAATATCTGAATTCCCAGAACGAGCTTCATGATATGATTGTAGGCCTTCTGGGCGGCAGGGCGGCAGAGGAGATTGTTTTTGACACAGTTACGACAGGCGCTTCAAATGATATCGAGAAAGCGACAAACATCGCCCGATCCATGATTACGCGTTATGGCATGAGCAAAAAGTTTGGTCTGATGGGATTAGAGACGGTTGAGAGTCAGTATCTTGAGGGCAGAAGTTCATTGAATTGTGCTGACAATACGGCTGCCGAGATTGATACAGAAATCATGAATATGCTGAAAGAGTGCTATGAAGAGGCACTCGGACTGCTTCGTGAGAACCGTGATGTGATGGATAAGATTGCAGTGCAGTTAATTGAGCAGGAAACCATAACAGGAAAAGAGTTTATGCGCATTTACCGCGAGGCAAAGGGGCTGCCTGAGCCTGAGGAGAAAAAAGACGAGGCAGATGAGAAAGCTGAAGTAAAGAGGCCATCGGAAGAAAAAGAGCAGGTTACTGAGAAAAAGGATGAAGTCAGAATACCAGTCCCGGATGAGCATGGGAATAGATCGCAGCAGCAAAATAATCAGTGGAGTATGCCGCCTGCATATGACTGGAATCCAGAGCAGCAAAGTAAGCAGCAGAGTCCATATACCCCACAGAATCAGCAACAGAACCCATACACCCCACAGAATCAGCAGAACCCATATATTTCAAAGAATCCATACCAGAATCCGCCTCAGGGTCAGGCACAGAATGCGAATCTGCCCGAGGACAACGGAAGCAATGGGGAGACTTCACGGTTTGGCGCTGCGTGGGACAGAACGATAAATCCGGGGCAGGGAAATTATCATAACAACAATAATGACAACAGCCAGAATAACGGTGACAGGTGGTAGAAAAATATTGTGTAGATTTACCTGTTGCTGAAACGGAGTGGACCATAATGAAAATCAGGGAGTACACATGAAAAAGTGTGTGCTCCTTTTTCGGATGTGCAGCCGGATAAGTTAATCATAAAGGAGGAAGAACCATGACGGACACACCACAGGAGTTTGATGTAAAGGAAGAACTTGGAAAGCTTCCGAATAAACCTGGAGTTTATATCATGCATGATGCGGATGATACAATCCTTTATGTGGGAAAGGCCAAGAACCTCCATAACAGGGTTCGTTCTTACTTTAAGGAAAATATAGGGCGGGGACCGCAGATTGACAAAATGGTTTCCCTGATTGCGCGGTTCGAGTATATTGTGACGGACTCTGAACTGGAAGCGCTGGTGCTGGAAAACAACCTGATTAAGGAATATTCGCCAAAATACAATACGCTGTTAAAGGATGACAAGACATATCCATATATAAAAGTGACTTTGGGCGAGGATTTCCCGCGTGTTATGACAGTCCGCCAGATGAAGAAGGACAAGGCGAAATATTTTGGTCCGTTTACAAACGGGGGCGTGAAAGAAAGCATTGACTTGATTAACAAGCTTTATCAGCTGCGAACCTGTAACCGGAAGCTTCCGAGGGACTGCGGGAAAGAGCGCCCCTGCCTGAACTACCATATTGGTCAGTGCTGCGCACCTTGTCAGGGAACAATTTCCAAGGAGAAGTATGCAGAACAGATTGACAAGGCAGTCGATTTTCTGAATGGTAAGCAGCAGCCGATTATCAGGCAATTAAAGGAAAAAATGCAGCAGGCATCGGAAAATATGGACTTTGAGGAGGCAATCCGGTACCGTGATTTGATAGAGAGTATTAAAAAGGTCAGCCAGACGCAGAAGATGTCGGACAATGTAGGGGAGGACAAAGATATTATAGCACTTGCAATGGATGGAAATGAAGCTGTAGTACAAGTATTTTTCCTGCGAAATGGTAAGCTTATAGGCAGAGAACATTTTTATATGATGCAGATTGAGGAACCTGCTGCAGACAATATTCTGACAAGTTTTGTGAAGCAGTTTTATGCGGGAACACCGTTTATCCCGAGGGAGATTATGCTTCAGGAGACGATTGAGGATATGGAGCTGGTAGAGAGGTGGCTGACAGGCAGAAAGGGTTCGCGGGTTCATTTGCGAGTGCCTTTGAAGGGTTCCAAGGAACGCCTTGTCGATTTGGCGGCGAGAAATGCACAACTTGTCTTAAGTCAGGACAGGGAGCGTATTAAGCGTGAGGAAGGCAGAACCATCGGTGCCGTGAAGGAGATAGAGGAGATTCTTGGTATTAGCCCGCTCACGCGCATGGAGGCATTTGACATTTCAAATACAAGTGGTTTTGCCAACGTAGGCTCCATGGTGGTTTATGAGAGGGGAAAGCCAAAACACAGCGATTATCGCAAGTTTCGGATGAAGACAGTGGCGGGACCAGATGATTATGCCTGCATGTATGAGGTTTTGACGAGACGTTTTAGACATGGTCTTGACGAGCGCGAGGAGATGATGCTTGATGAGAACAGCGTTGGTGAGGATTTTGGAAGTTTTACAAAATTTCCGGACTTGCTTTTGATGGACGGCGGACGCGGTCAGGTCAATATTGCTTTACAGGTTTTGGATGAACTTGGTATCAGCATACCTGTCTGCGGCATGGTAAAGGATGATAACCATCGCACAAGGGGATTGTATTTTAATAATGTGGAGCTTCCCATTGACATGCACAGTGAAGGGTTTAAATTAATTACACGCATTCAGGACGAGGCGCATCGTTTTGCCATTACATACCACAGGTCGCTGCGGAGTAAGGCACAGGTGCATTCGGTACTTGATGAGATACCAGGCGTGGGGCCAAGCCGGAGAAAGGCGCTGATGAAATATTTTAAGTCGATAGAGGAGCTCAGGACTGCGGATGCTGCCCTGATTGCAGAAGTGCCAGGGATTACAGCAAAAGTGGCGGAGGAGATTTATCGCTTTTTTCGGAAAGAGGATTAGCGTGTGTTGGCATATTAGAGCGTGTTTGAAGAATGTTTTCTGCCGGATGTCGTCACAGTTTGTGGGAGATTTGTGCCAAATGAAGGAGGCATAGAGGTCAAAGGCATAAAGGGCAATGCCTTACGTTGACTGAATTTGGCGCAAATATCACGCAAAGCGGTGGATACGACGCGCACGTATTGTTATGCAGGTGGTAGGAATGATTTTTTAAATACGCTCTAGCGGAGATTTTGATAACAAAATATAACAGCTAATGTTTCCCTTAAAAATCATCAAATTACAATCGGAATTTTCTGATAGGAATAAACATAATGAAGAATAAAAAAAGACATAAAATTGCAGAAGGTAATACGGCTGAGATTTTTGAAATCGACGAGAAAAAAGTACTAAAATTATTTAAAACGGGTTATTCGAAAAGTACTGTGCATCATGAATATGACAATCATTGTATGGTAAGCAGGGTAATGGAGAATATACCTAAGCTGTTTGAATTTGTGGAGGAAAATCAACGATTTGGATTTATAATGGAAAAGGTTCAGGGAAAAAGTCTTGCATCGCTGATGCTGGATGACTATACTTTTGAACAGGCAATGGAGACATTTACAAGTCTCCACAAAAACTGGCTTACGAAAACTATGGATGGCGCAGTTCCGTATACAGAATGGATGCTGCATATGTTCAGTGGAAAATCAAATGGCGGTGATTTGGTAGATAAGATAAAAAATTTACCTTCAGGAAACATTTTATGTCATGGGGATTTCCATCCATATAATATCATTCATACCTCCAAAAGAGATTTTGTTATAATTGACTTTGCAAATGTTTGTAAAGCCCCAAAAGAATATGATGTAGCAAGAACATATTTCTTGTTAAGGCAGGCAGTAATAGAAAAAACAGTTGCTGAATTATACTTGAAGAAAATGCAGATGGAATATAGTGACATACAGGTATATATTGAGGTCTTAGAAATTCTGCGCCGATATGAACTATAAATTCGAATTCCAATTTGTAGTTAAGGTATACATCCATGCTTGTATTATCTGATAGTTTGTGAAACTAAAGAACCGCCGTATACCGAACCGTACATACGTGGTAGGAGGTAGATAAAATAATTATCTACCTCCTACCCGATTTATAGGTTAAATAAACGAATTGTAATCTGAAACAGATGGTATATTGTAGGACGCTTTGGACGTGTACCCGCTTGCTGCGTTTGCGTTGGTGTTCATGTAGTAGTCTACGCGGGATGCGTTGCTGGCAATGTAAGAACCATAATCCTTAAAAAAGTCCTGTACCTTGGACATATCAGCCTTCTTAAAGGTGTCCTCATCAAGAGACAGCCTGCCGTTTTTGTCCACACTGAAGCCAAATTCCTTCAGTGCCTTCGTGCTGTTTGCCGTTTTATTTCTGATGTAAGATAGATTCGAAAGCACTCCAGAATTGGAGCTGGATGCAGCTTTGTCAAACATCATGTTGTAGTTGCTCACGAAACTCTTTGCTGTGGAAAGGATTTTGGCAACATTATATTCATCCGTCTCATTGCCGTCCTTGTCTTTAACTTTTGCATATAATTCGCTGGATGCAAGAGCCTCTCCATCCGTCTTGAGTCCGGATGCACCTGAGCTGACCGGTTTTTTGGTATCTGTGCTCGTGCTGTTATTCGTTGTGCCTGTGGTGGTACTAGAGCTGCCGCCTGCAAACTTAATGCGCGAAGCAATCGTAGAGCCGTAACTCTGAATATTGTCTGTTGAAAACAGCTTCTGAACCTTTGAGAGATCCGCATTCTTTAATTTGGTCTCATCGAGCTGAAGTGTTCCATCGCTCTTGAGGTTTACGCCGATTTCTGCGAGATCTTTCTCGAATTTCGAGGTCGTGCTCATCATGTTTGCGACATACGCCGTCTTGTTTGTGAGCGTAGAGCTTTTTGATGCTGTTACTACATTATTGTAATTGGTTACATAGGATTTCATTGCGGAAACAACCTTCTCCGCAGCAGTCGATCCGTTTTCTGTGTCCTCATAGGTCTTTTCACTCTGAAGCGTGGAAACAGAGGATTTCAGACTGCTAATTCCCGAAGTCAGGTTGGAATTTGCCTCCTGTGTTTCTTTGGAGACAGTAGGATACATTTTCTCCTGAAGCAGCTTATCAATAATGTTGTTTGTGCCGCGTCTTCTGCCGGCAGACGACGTTGAATCTGAATTTCCATTTAAAGAACTATAGTAGGATTTAAGCAGCTTTTTATATGTACCGTTCTTTATCGCGTTTCGTTCAGAGAACAGGCTGTACAGGTTGGTCGAGCTGTTGTTAGAGCCGTACAGCGAATTACTGTTCCAAAAGTTCATAAATGACATACTCATCACTCCTTCACTAAATAAAATAGAATTTGTCTGTTACTTCTATTTTATACTTATCTTTTTCAAAAATCAACGTATTTTCCATATTTTAGGCAGAAATTCGTAATAATTGTTCCAATTCACACCAACGCCAGTTTTCATCAGCTTATAAGTTATTGAGGTGTGAATTATAACAGATTTTGCACACAAAA
>JAIECJ010000026.1 GCA_029068555.1 Lachnospiraceae bacterium | reverse complement strand
CAACGGCCATTGTTTTGTCAGCCTCATGCTCTGTGTTCCTGTATGGAGAAAACAGCGGATTGTTTACCTTGCCGTCCGCTGTCTTTTTTTATCCTGCCCCTTTCCACAGCGCTGATCTATGTTGGTATTTGCTTTGGTAATGCGGGCGCCGTATGGGCACAGTACTGTCTGAAATTTGGGATTATTATTCTGCCGCTGGCGGATGTACTGCTGTTTTACACAATCAACAAACTGTTTTTGTCAGTGAGAAAATCAGGGAACAGCAGCTGATCGCACAGCAGGCTGTGCTCCAGAAGAGATATTATAAACATCTGGAGGAGATTGACCTGGGACACAGGCGGTATGCCCACGACCTGAAAAACTGCATGGTTTCCATAGCCGCACTTGCCGCCGCCGGCGGAAACGAGGAGATTTTAAGCCTGCTTGGGGATATGGAGGTGGAGCTCGATACACTGACTGGGAAGCGTTATACATCGAATCATATATTGAATGCGATTCTCTGGGAAAAGTCTGTCCTGGCAGAGCAGTATGGTGTTCAGATGGATATTGCGGTAGAGGAAAATCCCGGATGGGCATGTATTTCAGGGAAGGATCTGATCGTCATGGCAGGCAATCTTCTGGACAATGCGATTGAGGCGGCAAACACACATGCTGTCAATGACAGGGAAAACCATCTCCCGGCTGGTTCTACGAAACCGGATGCCGGGAATCATGGTTTTGGGATTGCAAACGTGCGGGATACTGCACAAAAATACGGAGGGTTGCTTTATATAGAACAGAACGGGGATCGTTTTATCACAATATTAACAATCGCAAAATCCTGTCTTGCCAGGTACAATGGAACGTATTGACAAGTATGATGGTGACTTAAAACTTTGGGAAAGCAAGGGGGCATTTATAGCGGAGTTTTTCCTGAACACATGATACAGTCCGAAAAAACTGTAACTCATACAGAGAATTTGTAACTCGTGCAGGAAATATTATGGGATAATCAAAAGATCACGATAGAAATGGTAAGACATTTCATGGACAGGCGCAATTTTACCAGTATCGGCTCGAAATGCCGATTTTGCCGATTTACGTGCTGATTTGGACAGGGCGCTTTTGCAGAACTGTCCGGCAGTGGTATAATCAGGCATATGTAAGTCTGAAGGAGGTTTTTTGGAAATGAACGAACAAAAATTGGAAAAGCAAAGGCAGAATCTTGTGGACAGGGGCTTGTTATCGCCGGATGAAAAATTATATGGCTCAAGCACGATCAATTATACGGAGAAGCTGATCGGAAGAATCGAGACATGGCAGCAGGGCGGCGTGGCAATCTTTACGGATCAGCAGGTAATTCTCTCCAAAGGATTTTCGTGCGAATATATACATATTCCTTACAACTGTATTAAGGAACTGGGAAAATGTAATCAGGGATTCTTTCCGATAGGGATGGTTATTACTTATGAAAATAGAGAAAACAATGAAATCGTGACAGAAAAGATCTCGCTGGGAAAAAGAAAAAAGTGGTTGCAGATTATATCAGAGAAAACAGGGTTATAACTTTTCAGAAGATAAGATACTGTTCTTGGTGCGTGTTTACGGAACGCTTCCGTATATGAAAGAGAATCTTGGACGGATCGACTTTGATGACGACAGCGATATGTATGTAAAGCGCGGCGGCATAGACGTCAATGAGCGGGATGAGGAGTGCGGCACGCCCCTGATTTGATAAGTTATTTGTAAGAATAAGAAAAACATAGAAGGTAGGGAATAAATATGTCAGAATTAACATCCATGATGAATATTGGTAAAGAAATGGCGAGAAAGCTAACATCTGTTGGCATTGAATCCTCCGAGAAACTTATTGAGACAGGTGCAAAAGATGCATTTTTGAAGCTTAAGCAGAGATATCCAAATGTGTGTTTGGTGCATTTGTATACATTAGAATGAGCAATCCATAATACAGAATATAACCGACTTTCAGAAGATACCAAAAAGGAACTGAAAGAATTCAGTGATTTTCTGAAAAATTAACCAGTTTATTTCCTAGGTTTTTTGTGTATTAAAGTTATTTGAAAGATAAGCTTTTTGCAGCATCGTCTGTTTATCCAAGTATATAGATCAGAATGGGGGCGTTATCATGGAAGAATTGTTGGTATATGCAATTTTGCTTTATGAGGGGTTTGTAATGGAAGACGAGTACAATAAACGGCTTGACGAATTATTTCTCAACACCCCCGAAAATGATGATTTGCTCTATTTGGAATGGGAAACAGACATCAGCAAAGCTGTTATTTATGTGAGGACACATATTGACTACAAAAATCTTAACCTTGAACAGTTTGGCAGAATTTTGATGAGTAAACTAAAGGTAGTTTATAAAAATTGCTCGGATATAAAATATTTTGCGAGTCGAATGTATCGCTTATGGGAAAGTCTTCCTGGAAACATTCAGAATATAGAACCGTTTTGGACTCTTTGCTATGCCGATGACCCTTTATCATGGGGAGATGAAAAACAGACCAGAGACATATACGAGCATATGCTGAGTTACTATGAAGGATGA
>JAIECJ010000025.1 GCA_029068555.1 Lachnospiraceae bacterium | reverse complement strand
AATTCTACAACATCTCTGCCGATGTCTCTCTTTAGAATTTTCAGGGTTGCATTACTGTTTATTTGTCAAGGTTCTTTAATACATCTTTTTATTTTCTGTCATACAACGTTAATCGCGACAGCTTTTACAGAATATCACATTTTGTTATTTTTTGTCAAGCATATTTTTAATTTTTTTTACAATACTATATTTTTTCTATTACAATTCACACCAACGCCAAAGTAGTGGGAATCATGCGCCAAAATGCTTGCCTTTTAGCATTTTGTGTGCAAAATCTGTTATAATTCACACCTCAATAACTTATAAGCTGATGAAAACTGGCGTTGGTGTGAATTGTAACTTTTTTCTTTTTATTCGTCAATTTACAATATAATATTGCCTGATATTTTTACCCCATCCCGTTTAAATCATAATAAAAAATATACTGCTGCAATATTCCAGTGCTTCCACTATATTTTTCATATGGAAATCCATCCGGATACTTTGCTGCCAAAACTTTATTAATATGTGTATCCTTTGGAAATGCATCCGTCTTATGCAAAGCAAATAAACAGATACAATCCGCAACCTTTGTCCCAACACCACATAATTTTAACAATTCCACTTTTGCTGTTTTGTAATCCATCTGTCCAAGTGCCTGTAATTCTATATCATTGCACAGTATGCTGTTTGCAGTCTCATAAACGTACCGACTCCGATAACCCAGATTACATGCATACAAATCTTCCATTTTTGCATAAGCAAGTGATTGCGGCGTAGGAAAGTCAAAATATGTAATTCCATTTGCAGATAATTTTTTCTCGCCATATTTTTCACACAAAAGTTTGATACATTTACGAATTCTCTTAATATTGTTCTGTTGGGAAATAATAAATGAAATAATCATTTCCCATAAATCCTGATTTAATATTCGGATTCCTTTTCCATATTCCGCCGCAGATGTCAGGTAAATATCATCTGAATCAATGCATTCTATAATTTTCGCATAGTCCGTATCCATATCAAAATAGTTTTTCCATATATTGTCATATTCTTCCTGTGTACAATCAAATGAAATATTATCATCGTTTTGCACTATCTCAAGATATTTTCCAGCCGCAATCAGACAGTACTTATCCTCACCACATGCTTCCATTCTGAAGCACTGTCCAGACAGACATATCTGCAATGCGGAAAAATTTTTGCATTGCACTGTTATCATTAAGTTTTCTCCTGCATGTTTAAACTTTTTCTTGCATTCAAGCACCTTTTTTAATAGTTACACTATTATTCCTTTTATTTACATTGAATATCGTTATCGTTTTAATCATAACAAATCGTGCAAACGGTGTAAAGCATATTTAAAGTATTGACTTTCTTCTTTTTTTTATATAAAATTTTTCTTATAATATTTAAAATAATCATGTGCTTACAAATGCGGCATGATACAAATGAATGAAGGGGGATAACAAATGAAAATCAAGCTTAAACTAATGGCAACTGTATTTATATCCGTTTTACTGATGGGACTTATAACAGGATGTGACGCGTTAATGGAGACTGATGAGAAAATACAGGCAGTTGTAGATGCTTACAAATCTGTCGACTCTGAGGCATTTTTTAAGAAAATGGAAAGTGATTCAGCCTCAGCCGCCGGTATGGAATGTTTTTTCGATTCTGTCAAATCAGGCAATACAGAAGGCATGAACGCGGTCTATCAAAGGGTTCACGAACTTACAAAAGATGTTGAGGTGTCCGTTGAAAAAACAGATTCTTATGATGTCAACGTTACCATCAAAACCAAAGATGCATCAAAAGCAATCGAGGATGCAATGCTCGCAGCCGCCGCAGAAGGACCAGAAGCATTTGCCGATATGCCTAGCTGGTTATTGAAAGGGCTTGACAATGCAGTTGACAAAGAACTAACTTGCACTTTTAATTCACGTAATCCTGATTTAAAAGGATTCAGCATGGCTTCTAACCACAAATTTCTGGAAGCTCTGACGGCAGGCGCATATCCATATTTAGGCTGTACAATGACAACCTGTATTGATTCCTCTGACGATTCATCATATTATATGATTGCAAATAGCGATATCGTTCACTACTCTACTGATTATTACTTCCTTTATTTGGAAGGCTTGGAGTACACAGAATCCGACCTTCAGGAATTGGAAGCTGAAATTTCTAAGGAATTAGTGGATTCAGATGGTATTAAATCCGGAATTATACGCGGCGATAATTACTTGGCCGAATATATGTATATCAATTATGACGAGGCAAGCAATTTCACGTTGTCACAGCTTGGACTCGTCGATTCCAGCGACCGTTCAGCTGACATCAGCCTTGAGGCTACAATTTCTGGATTTGAAGATGAAGGCATGACTTGCGAAACAACAGATTTTGGCTCTGGTATTATTGAAAAACGCAAACAAAAATAATACTATACGCTCTGCCTGCGCAAAAACAGGCAGAGCGTCTTAAATCCAATAACTTCGTCGGAAATTTTATTCGTTATTGACAACAACTGCTTTTTGAGTTCTGTAATTACTTATTTTTTGAGTATCTTTTGTCTCATTCAGATTGACCAGCTTCATGCTCTCCGTGTCAAGCTTTCTGTAAAAACAGTTATTTGCCACACCTTTATAGGAGGTGTGACAGATATTTCCATTCAAGGGTCTGACTTTATATACCAGCGAATTTTGCTCACAATTGACAAAAATATCAAGCAGCTCAAACTCATTTCCTGAAGTTTTTCCCTTGTGCCACAGCTCATTTCGCGAGGTACTCCATAGTACCAGCCGACGCAGTCTGATTGACTCAAGCAATGACTGTTCATTGGTATATGCCACAAGAATCACTTCGTTCGTATCTGCATTTTGAATAGCGACAGGTATTACCTCCTGTTCGGACATGCTTTTTATCTTTTTAAAGTCCAATTTTAATTCATCTGTTTCTTCTATATATCCCATTGTAAATTCCTCTCCTGATTAGCTGTTTTTTACTGCCCAGCGCATCTTGGTAGAACGCGCCCTTCCGTTCTGTCTGCACTCCTCTGCCGACGGTCGTATCACTTCCTCTGAAATCTCTCGGAACACGCCCTGCTTTTTCCCCTGCTTAAAGGCTTTTTTGACCATTCTGTCCTCCCCAGAATGAAAGGTCAGAACTGCCACTCTGCCATTAGGCGCCAATGTATCAGGCAGTTTGTGAAGAAAAGCTTCAAGTACTTCAAACTCGCTGTTTACATCAATACGTAATGCCTGAAAAGTACGCTGGCAGGTCTTTTTGACAATATCCTTCTTCTCGTTATTGTCTGGCAGGAAAGACAATGCTTTCTCTATGACTTCTCTCAGCTGTGTGGTTGTCTGTATCGGCTTCCTGCACCGTAAAGTCTTTATCACTTCAGCTGCTATTTCCGCTGCATAGGGCTCATCTGAATTTTCTGCAAGCATTCCCTCCAGCTCCTCCTGTGTTAGTTCTCTTAAGCGCTCTGCTGCCGAAACACCCTTTTCAGGATTCAGCCGCAAATCAAGCGGGCCCTCCACCTTGTATGAAAATCCCCTGACCGGATTGTCAATCTGCATGGATGACACTCCTAAATCAGCAAGAATAAAATCAAATGGTCCATGCGCATCGGCTATACGGTCTATATTGGCAAAGTTCTCCTGTATAATGGTCAGTCTATCTGCACCGTAACCTGCCTGTTCCAGGCGTTCTTTTGTCTTTACAATCTCAATGGGATCAACATCAAGTGCACAGATATGTCCGCTTCCCCGCAGCTGCTCTAGCATCCTGCGTGTATGTCCGCCATAACCGAGTGTGGCATCCAGCCCTTTCTGCCCAGGTTCTATCTGTAGAAAATCCAGTATCTCTTGAACCATTATGGATAAATGCATCCCTGCTGGTGTGCTTCCCTTACGGATTACCTTTTCAATGGTATCTGCATACTTTTCAGGGTTATGCTCCTTGTATTTTTCCGCATAGGTTTTCGGATGCGTCCCCTTATAACGCACACGCCTTTTGTATTGTTGTTCCATCCTTGCTCCTCCATTAACACTCTGACTCCCTTTCGCCCGCCAGAAATGTCCTCTTTAAAACTTGTCATCGAATCAAACACATTTTTCCCTCAAAACCAAAACCATATTTCCTAATTTTATCTGCATCAACTCCTTCCGAAATCAGCTGTATAACATACTGTTTTTCTTCTCTCCGGTTTAACGCATGTTTTACAGTTTCATCAAGTCCTTTTTCTTTTGAAAGCTTATGCGCTTTAATATTAATATAGGCATTACCTTTTTCTATTTAACCCAGGACAAGCTCCACCATCAGCCCTAGAGCGTGTTTGAAAAATCATTCCTGCTGCTTTCAGGAAAAAAATTTTATGCTTCTCATAACAGTATATATAATTTTGCTAATTTGTACAACTAAAAAGAGAGCCGTTTCCCGCTCTCCTTTGATGTCATATCTGTATAAAAGTTACTGCAAAATATTCCGAACCTTCTCCTCGTACTCCTCTCTGGTGATGATATCCATCTCAAACTGCATCTGAATCTTTTTTAAGGTCTCGAAATTATCAAATTTCTTGCGCGCTTTCTCCAGTTTTTCTTCGTATTCCAAATCTGAAATGATATCTAAATCCTTCGCCTTGTCAAGCTTGCGCTTTTCGTTTTCGAACTGCTCAACCGCCTTTTTTCTGTCCTTTTCAATGGAATGCTGTCTAAACTGCTGCTCTTTCTGCTCTACCTGCCCTACAATCTCCGCAATCTTTTCCAAATCGGGATTGATAGCGTCAAGGATATCTGATACATCAAACGGCGTTGTCCTGAAAGAATCTGCTATATATGCGACATATCTCTTGCCAATTTCCGCATACTGGCTCTCAAGTTTCTTCTCTATAGCCGCTTTCTGTATCTTAAGATTTGCAAGCTCTGTCTGCTCCCGTGTTGCATTTCCAATTTCCCTTACTGCTTTTGTTGTCTTATCAAATAAATCCATCTTTTCCTCCTGTTTTCATTGTATACACTCAAAAATATTTTAAGAGTACATCTGTCCTCGTTAATATGTTACCCTTATTCTACCATTTAAAAAAATAAAACGCCACCAAAGTATTTATAAAATGTATGAAAAAAGAATAAATCGTTACAATTCACACCAACGCCAGTTTTCATCAGCTTATAAGTTATTGAGGTGTGAATTATAACAGATTTTGCACACAAAATGCTAAAAGGCAAGCATTTTGGCGCACGATTCCCACTACTTTGGTGTAGGTGTGAACAGTAACATAAATCGTAAAATTTGCATGAATTTTTACCTGTTCGGGAACAGAGTGAACAGTATAAATATTACACTTGCATTTAAGACAACCTATGGATTGATTTTCAAGAACCGAGGCAGTTTCTTAATCCCTCATGAAGCATCTTGTCATATTCCTCCCATGGGATGTACCTGCCGCCCATACTTTCCAAATGTTCCGTTTGAAACTGACAGTCAATAAACATAAAACCCTGCTGCTCCAAAAACTGTGCAAACGCAATCAGCGCAGTCTTGGATCCGTTTTCTTTCTCTGAAAACATGCTCTCGCCAAAAAAGCACCTGCCTATAGAAACACCATATAATCCACCAGCCAGCGCACCATCCTCATAGACCTCTACACTGACGGCATACCCTTCTTCATGCAGATGGAGATAGGCTTCCTCCATCTCATCGGATATCCATGTACCTTCATGAAATTCCCTTTTCATACGGCATCTGTGCATGGTATCTGCAAAATCCCTGTTCATCACAACTTTAAGCACATGTTTTTTCATATACTTTTTCATGGAGTGTGAAATATGGATTTCACTGGGAAAAATAACAAAGCGCTCCTTAGGGCACCACCATAGGATTTCCTCCCCAGGATTGTACCATGGAAAAATCCCATGTGCGTATGCAAGCAACAGCCTCTCGACTCGCAAATCCCCACCAACGGCAAGCAGTCCATCCTCTCTTGCAAGTGTCGGATCTGGGAACTCTACCTTACTTTTACTGATACGAAAAACCGGCATTACTTCTTACCCCTCTTATCTGTTTTGTCCTTTATTTCCTTTTTCCGTAACTTTTCATCCTGACATTCGAGCAGAAAGCTGCCGTCACTGTCACTCAGTCTACATTTGCCGCCCTTTTTTAGCTTCCCAAACAATATTTCATCGACCAGAAGCGGCTTCACCTCACCCTGAACCACACGGTCAATTTCCCTCGCACCAAATTCGGTTGTAATTCCTTTCTTTTTCAGCAGAAGCTTTGCATCTGGACAGATTGACAACTCTACCTTCTTGTGTAAAAGCATCTTCTGAAGTTCTGCAAGTTTTTTCTCTGTAATCTGTCCTGCCATCATCTCGTCCATGCCGTGAAACACGACAATGCGGTTAAGCCTGTTGCGGAACTCCGGCTGAAAAGTTCGTTTTACCTCCTCAATAATCACATCCGCCTTAATGTCCTGTCCCCTGAAACCAATACCATGTTTTCCAATTCGGCTTGCACCTGCATTGGAGGTCATAATTATAATAACATTTCGAAAATCCGCCTTTCTGCCTTGATTATCTGTGAGCGTGGCATAATCCATGACTTGCAGGAGAATATTGTAAATATCGGGGTGTGCCTTTTCTATTTCATCAAGAAGCAGTACTGCATGGGGATTCTTGCGAATCTGTTCTGTCAAAAGTCCTCCTTCTTCGTAACCGACATATCCTGCCGGCGCGCCGATTAACTTTGCGACTGCATGTTTTTCCTCATACTCGCTCATATCAAAACGTATCAGTTTAATACCAAGCTCGTCCGCCAGACTTCTTGCAATCTCCGTTTTTCCGACTCCCGTAGGTCCCACAAAAAGCAGACTTGCCAATGGTTTTCCTTCTTCCAGGAGACCTGCCCTTGAAAATTTCACAGCATTGACTACCTGTGATATTGCTTCGTTCTGACCATACACACGGTTGAGCAATCTCTTTTCCAATGTCGCAAGCGACTCTATCTCATCATGTTCGACTACCTGTTTGGGTATCTGGCAGGTCCTTGACAGAATTTCGTCAATTAAATCCTTATTTACAGACTGTGTTTTCTGATCCAGCGGATGCATGCGGCGGTATGCCCCTGCCTCGTCAATCAGGTCAATTGCCTTATCTGGCAGGTAGCGCTCGTTAACATATTTTGCACTCATATTCACGGCATACGCAGTCACGCCCTTTCCATAGATTACTCCATGAAATTTCTCGTAACTCTTTTTTAATCCGTCCAAAATGCGGACTGCATCCCCAATATCTGGTTCTTTGATATCAATATTCTGAAAACGTCTTACTAAACTTTTGCTTTTCTCAAAATGTTTTTTATATTCCTCGTATGTGGTAGCGCCAATAAAACGGATGTTCCCTGCCGCCAGATATGGTTTTAACATGTTTGAAATATCAAATGCACCGCCGTTTACGGCACCTGCACCAACAATATTATGAATTTCATCAATATAGACAATCGGATTTTCCTCATGGCTGATACTGTCCATAATCCGTTTAAAGCGTTTCTCAAAGTCACCACGAAACTGCGTCCCGGCAAGCAGGCTGCCTAGGTCAAGTGAAAATATTTTTGCACCTTTTAACGGTTCAGGCACTCTATCCTCCTCAATCAGTCTCGCCAGTCCATATGTAATTGCTGTCTTTCCAACTCCTGGTTCTCCTATATGCAGTGGATTATTTTTCTCCTTCCGGCAGAGTATCTGCATGGTACGTTCCAGCTCATCTTCCCTGCCAATCAGTGGGTTTATACCTTCCAATTCCTCATTCAGACAGACTGCAAACTGCCGCCATATCTGACCTGAAGAAACATCCTTCTCCGTTTCTTCAGATTCTGCCTCCTCATCAATACAGCTGTCATCTGTTCGCTTTCTGCTTTCTATGGGTGTTTCTTCATATAATATTGTCATCTGCTGCAAAAGCTCAGCATGCTCAATCCCCTGCATTTGTATATAGTATATGGCATAACTTTCTTCCAGCTCGTACATCGCATGAATGATATGTGTCAGCCCTACCACGTTCTTTCCGCTGCTCTGTGCGGAGTGCCATGCATAAGACAGCATACTCCCTGTTCCTGCTGAAAGTTCTGGATCACATTCTTCCTCTACGGATTCCATATACCCATTGATATATCCCTCCAGCTGTCGTGACAGTGTTCTAATATCCCCGCCGCAATACTCAAATGCCTCTGCAAATTTTTTGTTGCCGCATATCACATACAGAACCAGTTCGGGCGTTACGAACTCATAATGTCTGCTTTTCGCCATCCCGAATACGGTGTTGATTATCTGTGCAACTTCTCTTGATACCTGCATACCTTTTTCCTTTATCCTTCTTCAATTGTCATTCGAAATGGAAATCCTTCCGCCTTTGCCCTCGCCGCCGCTGACTGTACTTTTGAGACTGCAATATCATACGGATAAGAGCCGACTGCCGCCTTTCCTGCCTCATGCACCAGCATCATTAACCGCTCCGCTTCTGCCTCATTCTTATGAAAAATACGCACCAGAATCTCAACCACAAACTCCATTGTAGTAAAATCGTCATTGTGCATAATCACCTTATAATGTTTTGGTTCACGTATTCTTTCCCTGATATGTTCGCTTGTTTCACCTTGTAAAGACATCTCATATTACCTCATTTTCTCAAAGCCAGACAAATCCTGACCTTTTAACGCTTTCTCAAGAAGTGTGGGCAAAAGCTGTGGATTGCACGCAAAACACGGAACACCGAATCCTGCAAGTTTTTGTGCCATCTGCGTATCATAATACGGCTTGCCGCCATCAGCAATCGCAAGCAGGCTGATTACTGTCACTCCGGATTCTTTCATGTCACTGATGCGTCGCAACAACGCTGCCCGGTTCCCTCCTTCTTCCAAATCAGAAATCAAGAAAAACAATGTTTTGGACGGGTTCTCAATAAACCGTTCACAGTAGGCAACTGATTTGTTGATATCCGTACCTCCGCCTAGCTGAAACCCAAACAGCAAATCCACAGGGTCATCACTTTTTTCCGTAAGATCCACAATATTTGTATCAAATGCAACAATCCTAGTTTTAATACTTGCCATGCTTGCCAAAATGCAGCTGATAATTGAGGAATAAATGACAGATTCTCCCATTGAACCGCTCTGGTCAATATCGAGTATGATAGTCCATTTGTTAGCCGCCGTGGTACTCGTCCGGTCAAAAAAGTAAAAATGTTCTGGTACAATTGTTTTTAAATCTGGACTATAATGCTTTAAATTGCGGTTTATTGTCATTTTGAAATCCATTGCCGACGCTGACGGAATTGGTGAATGTTTTCTTTTGTTGACCGCAGCAGTCACAGCGCGTCTGATATCCTGTTCAAGAAGTTTATTGATTTCCTCTACAATTTTCTTAATGAATTCACGAACACTTTCCTTGGATCGCTTTGGTATCTGGTCTTTCAGCATCAGTATTGTGGATGCAAGGCCAATATCTGGCTCCATATTTTCCAGCAGCTCTGGCTCAAACAACAGTTGTTTGAGTCCGCAACGTGTTACCGCATCGCTTTGGATTACAGTGACCAGCTCCTTGTCAAACAGTGTCCGCACATCACCAAGCCACCGGCTAATCTGCGGGTTCGATGGTCCTCTGCCTGCACCATTCTGACCGCCAAACCCACCAAGTTCTGTCCGGTTATAGATAGAAGCCAATGCCTGATCCATCAAATCCTGCTCCTGTGTCAGCGTCAAATCTGTCATTCCTGACAAACGTTTATCACTCTCCTGCCCCAAAATCAGACGCCACCTGCCAATTTGTTCTTTTATTTCCATAATATTACTTACCTCCTCCAACCACTTCCGCGGGTTTAGGATCTGCAGGAAAATGCTCCTTATAAATCAAAATCAAAGTCATCCAGCCCCTCAATCATCTGCTGGGAACTCTCATCAAGAACAGCATTTACCACCTCACTGACCCCCTGTCCGTTCAGTCCCAGTATTTCTCCAAGATTTTCCGCAATCTGGTCTTTTTCCGCTGCGGAAAAATCGGCAAAGGCGCGCCGCAGAAATACAAGCGCACGTTTGAACTCCTCGTCATCCAGTGTGAGGAGGTATTCATTCAGGCTTTCCCAGAGAGACAGTCTTGCAATCAGCGCATATCGGTTTTTCATGGCCAATCCTTCAAACCAGCCTGCACCCAAATCCGCTGGAATGCCCTTTGACAGACGCCTTGATACTTCTGTCCGCAGCTGCTGGGTGTTCATGCTGCCGCGCTCAAGCAATATTGCCGCCGCAAAACCTGACAATTTCGTATTCAAATCATCCCGCTCTGAAATGCTGCCAAGAACCTTAATCCACTCCTCACGGTCAAGAAAATCATGCGCCAGATCCACACTGTTTAGCTGCTCCATTGCTGTAATGACTGCCTTGCTTGCCGCATCGTCACACACACAGGCAGCCTCAAGTAACAGACACGCCCTGTAAAATAACTGCTTCAAAATCGGCTCCAATGGTTTTGCGTCAATACGTCTGATATTGCCATACTGGATGACAATGGAAAGCCGCTGTGCTGTTTTCGCCAAATCCTCCACGGAAGCGGCATCAACTGCCATTTTTTGCAGCGCCGCAGTCGCATAGCCGACTGCTTTCTCCATACCACAACAGCAGGCATCCTCTATGACCAGCGCGATCTCGCCCATTTTGGCGGCATTTTCCACGCGCTCTTTCATGGCAAACGATGCTGCACCGTCAATTGTATCTCCCTTTAACGCTGATTCCACCAGCTCAATCTCCGCCTCCGGCGTCCACCGTGCAACCCAGTGTTCCGACCATGTTGCGTTATCCTGATTGACCGTCTGCTGCTGGGCAAAACTTACTTTGAGTACTCTTAACCGATGCATGAAAAAAGAACGATGCAAGTCAATAAAAGCTGACTTTTCCGAGTTGACACGCCTGTTTTCCCGCAGGTCAAGCATCATATCCTGCGCAGTAATATCGCGGTATTTCTCAAGCCTTAACTCCTTTAGCTGCCGATAAAAATCTTCCTGAATACTGGTACGGCTCACCCCGTCAGGAAGCGCGCCGATTGCAGTGCCAATCTCCGTATCAGCAGTCGCAAGAATAATATTTGACACACTGCCCTCACCGATGCATGTCTGCGCCGCATCACGCAAATCCCTGAGTGACGCAATATTTCCTCCCCGAAGTTTTGCCAGTGCACCTGCTAGCCGCACAGCCTCGATCACAGATGCTGACGAAACCGGATTTCCTTTCTTACGCTGATATGCTGCCAGCTTAATCAGGTAGCTGTATACAGCATACAGCGGTTCTCCTTTATTCAGTCCCTCCCATAAAAGTGCATAGTAGGCCGGCGCTTTGTTGCCAGCACCATACCCTGCCCTTGTGGAAAGACGATAGTATGAATACGGCATCAGCGTATGACTTGTCTCTACCATGGGTATTTGCGACAAATCCTCATCACGCTCCTGCCAGCTTTTCAGTCCTTCCACATGGTAGGAACCTGTTACCACAACAATATTTTCCGGCGCAGTGCCAGAATCCACAGCATTCTTTATCTGCCAGCGCATATAGGATTCCCGGAGCGCTGTCTCTTGCCAGTCACTATCTGTCCCCTCTGTGAGGCTTCTGATATTCGCCCCAAAACTGTTTGCCCCCAGATGATATGCGTCGATGCTGCCCGCCTGCTCCATAATACGTTCCCAAAAAGTGTCATGTCCATCCTCACCGCTTTTTTTGTCCAGCTGTTCATAGACATTTCCCTTTGCATTGATTCTGCTTTCCTCCCCATCCACATCCGGTGCCCCACAGTCGCGTTCCGCAAGAAAAGCAGTTGAGGGCATATCTATAAAACGACATTCCACATGGTGCTCATGGCACCACTGTATTGCCTGATATTCCGGGGAATACTCTGCAAACGGGTAAAGAACTGTCCGGACAGGTGCTTCCTTCGTATAGGCAAGAACTGCAATTGGCGGTTTTGTCTCCTCCCGCACCATATCGGAAAGCATATCGTCAAAATCACTTGGTCCCTCAACCAGCACAAGCGCGGGCTTTTTTTCATCGAGAAATCCTCTCAAATAATATGCCCCGGCAGGCGATAAATGCCGTATTCCGAAAAAATTTGGATGATTCATCTACCTCTCCTCACCATCTATCAATCGAATCAAACTGTAAGTTCCTTACATGCCTTGTACAATCCCAGCCACTCCGAGCCACGTTTTTTCATGACATTTTCAAGGTACTCTTTCCACGCCACATGGTCTTTATCCTCATCCTTGATAACTGCCCCTTGTAAAGCCGCCGCCAAATCTTCATTTGTAATTGTTCCATTGCCAAAACTCCCTGCCAGTGCCATACTATTGCATAACAGTGAGATTGCCTCAGCCGTGGAAAGGACGCCTGACGTTCCTTTTACTTTCTGTGTGCGATCCATCGTCTCCCCGCTGCGAAGCTCACGAAAAATCGTACATACTTTCTCCACTACGTCGTCAGCAGGCCGCTTTGCATTCAAATCCAGATTCTCTGACAGCTGTGTTACCCTTGTCCTGACAATCTCCATCTCGGAATCAAGATTTGCCGGAGCGGGAAGCACCACGATATTGAAACGACGCTTTAGTGCAGCTGACATCTCATTGACGCCCTTATCCCTTGTATTCGCCGTCGCAATCACCGAAAATCCTTTCTTCGCTGCGACTTCCACTGCAAGCTCCGGCACAGAAATTCTCTTTTCTGACAAAATAGAAATCAGTGCATCCTGTACCTCAGAAGCACAGCGCGAAATCTCCTCGACACGCGCGATGGTTCCTGTCTCCATCGCGTTGAATACTGGGCTTTTGAGCATCGCCTCGTGCGACGGTCCCTGCGCAATCAGCATTGCGTAATTCCATGAATACTTTATCTGCTCCTCGGTTGTTCCTGCTGTTCCTTGTATTACTTTTGTAGAATCACCGTTGATGGCTGCTGTCAGATGCTCGGAAAGCCAGCTCTTTGCTGTCCCTGGTTCTCCAATCAGCAGAAGCGCCCTATCCGTTACAAGCGTGGATATCGCGATTTCCACCAGACGCTCATGCCCTATGTACTTGGGTATAATTTCCATTTTTCCAACTTTTCCGCCGCAGATATAGGTCTTTACAGACTGCGGAGACATTCTCCACCCTGTCGGAACCGGATTTTTCTCCGCTGCGATTAACGCGTCAATTTCTTTCTGAAATAACTGCTCTGCCGGCAGTCTTAACAATTCTTCACTCATGTCTTTCTTTTTCCTCTTCCTTTATAAATATCACCATTTTCAGTCCCGTTTACTCCACTCATCCATCTGTATTTCCAGATCTTCAACCTTCAGTCTGTCAGCATTTAATTTACCGTTCTTAACCATCTCACAGATTGTTCTCGTTTCTTCCATAATTGCATCCCTGCCTCCCGGCAGCATAGTTAGCCAGTTATACAGTTCCCATAACAAAATATTAGGTCTCTGCTTTACACGATTCACGCCTAAATTCTTGCATATCCGCCAGTCACAATTTTTCATATATTCCAAATAAGCGCGGTTATCTGAAAGTAATAACGCTTTCTGGTAGAAATATTCTCCGAATTTGCTACACATATCTTTGTCATTCAGCGCTACCCAATGAGAAAGGATGTCATCCACTCTCTCAGATACATGTTTCTTCATCCATTCCATAATCTCTTCTGCATGTGACAGCTTTATTGGTCTTTCTACAATCTTACGGTCTGGATATTGGACATCTGCATGGGCTCCCCATAGCTTATATCCACACTCTTTTTCATCCCATACAACGTATGCCGCCGCCTCAATCACCGCCTTCATGCGCTCCGGTGAAAACTTTGGCAGCAGCAAGGCTTTATCAGTAACTTGTTCCTCAAGCCATTTGACACAGTCCTCATCATTTAAAAATTTAGTGGTGACCACAGCAGCCAGAAATTTAATATTTGCTTTCTTGTCAGGTTGACCCTCATACAACTCTGTAACAAGCATCTGCATATCCGTATCAGGATTTAAAATCAGGGAGTGATGAAGTATTTTTCCCAAAGCTGCTTCTATATCCGGTGCTTTCGCATTATATGAATATCTTTGCGGATGTAATACCCCGCATTTCAAAATATCATATTCGTACTCATATTTTGGCTTTTTCCACGTCTCCTTTAATAAATGATTTATTCCTTCTGTTCTCGCCAGCAGCTCACGACAGCACTTACAGATCTCTGTTCCCCCTTTTCCGTAAATTGCCCTGGCAACGTTTTGGATTTTGTTCGATATGTCTTGCTTTTCTGTTTCGGAAGCACTGTCAGCCTTATCAAATTTTTCTATCACTTTGACACAGATATCTGCAACCAGCTCTGACGCCCAGTCGGTTGTTGTGTCCCTTAAATACTTCAATGCTGTTTCCGGCTTTTTCTTTGCCAGCTCCTTAAAGTAGTCATACACATTTTCATCCCTTATCTCAGCAAGCAGTTCAAAGACCTTATCCTTATTTTTTCCCTTCTCTGTCTTTGACATATCCATCAGCAGGGAAACATTTTTCGGCTCATGGCGGAGTGCGTTGATTAATTCGGTACGCACATCCTTCTGTGCCGTTGCAAGCATCTTAATATAAAAATCATTTGCATCAGCGCCTGCAAGCGCATCAATTACCTTTAAGCGCCGTACCATGTCCTTTTTCCCATCTGGTTCAAAGTCCTTATACAAAAGCGGCAGAATCATCCTGTCATTATCCTCTATCAGCCAATCTGTCACCTTGTCTGCCAGCTCCGCATAGGATGCGCCCAGCGCCTGCACCAGTGCATATTTTACACGATAATCGCGGAAAAGTTCCGGATGGTTTTCACGCATATCACATACATAGCCATAATGCCCGCTGCCAGATGTCGTAAGTGCTTCCAGCAATTCCTTCAGTGTAGAATAAGGTGCATTGACAATCATGCTGCCAGAACAGTTCACATCACCCTGTACTTTTATTAGTGTATCTGCCTGATGCACCTCCCCTTGTATCTCCACTGTCCCGAGTGTGCATATAACGGCATCCACCAGTGTCATCGTGTCAAGCAGCGCTCCCTGTGGGTTCTTGCAGTCAGGTGAGAGGAACTGCTGCGCAAGCTGTCCTATTTTGGCAAAGACAGGCGAAGCTGTCTCCAATGGTTTAAATGTCTCCAATGCACGTTTTAACCTGAAGTCCTCTGACAAAAGATTTGTTCCTGCAATGCCTGCCGCGCGCAGACGTTCACGCAGCTCATAAATCGGTTCTGTGTCCATATCTTTCCCCTCCAATACAACTAATATAGTAAGCGTACTACCGAATCATGTGTAATAATGCTAAGTGGCTGCACTTTGAGTCTCCGACTACCTCTGTCATAGTAAAACGCTCCTAAGAGCACCTGATTTTCAAACAGTGTGTTGTCAGGAAGCATGGAGAGACGTATTGTTGTGTCCTCCATATCTGGCATGTTTCCCAAAAGGATAGTATCATTATTCTGGTCTGCAAGCACATAATTTTCCTCTGTTTTTCCAATCTGCTGAAACGCTATCAGCTTTATCATCATAGGCTGTGTCAATGCATTTTTAAGAAAATTCTTTACAGACTTTGCCTCCTGTTTCACAGAGGTTATGGCATGTTCAAAAACCGCATCATAGTCTTCTTTCTCATACCCACGTATCTGCGCACCGTCCCACCTGACCCTGACATTTCCGTCACCTGGATAAAATACTGCACTCGGGACCTTTGCCACGCCAAAAATACTGTCCTCCTGTTTGACGTATTTTAAGGACTTCAGCGGACGGTAATTGTAGTTCATAAAGACTTCCCCTGTGTCCAAATCTGCCCAGCATCCTGTATCAACATACTCTTTGCGCGCCTCATCATATATTACCCAGAATGATAACTGCATCAGACTTGCATCCTTCTTGCTCTTTCCAAGTTCTTCCAGCTCGGAAAGTTTCCAAATACCGCCAAGCTCCTCATACAGAACCGTATCTTCAAGTGTCACATCATCATTTTCAAGTTTTTCGTTGATATATTGGCGTGATTTTTTTATCAAAGTCCACAATTTCTCAAGGACGCTGATTGCCGCATCATAGTGCAATTCATCCTGATCTTTCTGAAACGCTGTTATCTCAATTAAGAGCTGGTTGCAGAGTCTCTGCGGTCCCGGCAGGTAATAATCCCCCATCTGCTTTGCAAGCTGCTGATAAGTCTTAAGCGAGGCACCCCCGAGTGTCCCCAAACCTGCTGACATGAGGTCATTAACCACCTTTTCCACCAAGTCAAGCCCTTCAAGCTGTGACTTTAATTTTTTCACCTTTGCATTTTTGGCAGTTTTTGCGGCGGATGCTTTTTTCTTCTCTGCTTTTTTCTTCTCCTCCTCGGTCATCTCGCTTTCTGATTTTGCAGCCTCACTTGCCCTGTTGTCTCTCGCCTGTTTCTTTTCGCGCTTTTTCTGGATATCCTCTGGTATTTCACAGATACTGAATTCTTTTTTTGCCATTATCTCATACATCAGTCCCAGACTATGTTTACACGGAAATTGCCTGCTGGGGCAGGAACAGCGAAATACAGGATTGTCTTCATCTATGTAATCTGCTGAGGTAATATAGTTACTCTTGCCGCTTCCTGTGCACTCTCCCATATATAGGGTATCATCCTCAGACCGTTCGAGCTTGACAAACCCACCTTTCTGGGATATTTTTTTACCATTGGATGCCGCTGCTGCATTTGGCGCCAGCGCCAAAATTTGTTGTTCTGTTAACGCTCTCATGTGATTATCAGTTCCTTTCTATAAAATTTTCTAAAGCATTTTCCTGAACCGCGCATCTATCTTGGGATAATCGTGCTTTAACGAAATGACTTGGCCCTCCCTGCCTAAAAAACAGTGTGTGCTTGTTCCTATGGCGCGAAGTTCGCCTGTGTCCATGTCTGTCATTTCATATGTCAAATCCAGTCTTACCCCATTATATTTTGTAACCTTTACCTGAATCTCCACCGTATCGTCAAAATGTACCATGCTTTTATACTGGCAGTTTACAGAGACAACTGGGCTGATTACACCATCCGCCTCCATGTCCCGATACGATATTCCAAACTGACCCATGGCATCCATCCGTGCCTCCTCCATCCAACGAATGTAATTGGAATGGTGTACAATAGCCATCTGGTCTGTCTCGTAATACTTTGTATGATGTAAATATGGTTTTATATGATTTTCTGCATTCATCTTTTGTTCTCTGCTCCTTTTTTCAAATGTTCTTATTGGTATAAGCATCATCTTCCGGCAGCTTTTCCCAATTCTCTGATTGCCACCTGTCTTAACGCTGTTATGAAAACACCTTTTTCTGATAGATTCGTTGTATTACTATTTCATTACAACATTTTTATATTCGTATCTTTTATTGTATTATTATATCATTCTTATTTTTTCTTTTCAATCACTACTAATTCGCCATAGTTCTGATTGAATATCAGCTGTTACTGTTCACACCTACACCAAAGTAGTTGGAATCATGCGCCAAAATGCTTGCCTTTTAGCATTTTGTGTGCAAAATTATGGGTGAATTTAGATTATCTCTTTAGAAGTTCTTATATGTCGGTATAGCCCGTATTTTCGGGCTTTCCCGGCATTTTA
>JAIECJ010000242.1 GCA_029068555.1 Lachnospiraceae bacterium | reverse complement strand
GTGCACCGCCAGGGGCTCGAACCCTGGACACCCTGATTAAGAGTCAGGTGCTCTACCAACTGAGCTAGCGGTGCATATTGTAATTATTTATGTCTGTTGTTCACCGAACAATAGATACTATATCACTCTATAAATCAAGTGTCAACACTTTTTTAAAAAAATTTTAAAAAAAGTGTAAAAAAATAATTATTTGTGGTAGAATGAATCAAAAAGAAAGGAATGGTCATAATCCATGATATTTGAAACACATGCTCATTATGATGATGCCGCATTTGATTTGGACAGGAATGAGCTTTTGTCTGCCATGCCTGACAGTGGAATAGGAACAATAATCAATGTCGGTGCAAGTCTCAAAAGTACAGAAGCAAGTATAAAATTAGCAGATAAATATGCATTTATCTATGCGGCGGCAGGGGTTCACCCAAGTGAAACAGCAGAACTAACTGAAGAAAATTTTAAATGGCTTGAAGATCAGTGTCACAACAAAAAGGTTGTGGCCGTAGGTGAAATTGGTCTTGACTATTACTGGGACGAGCCAGGGCATGAGATACAGAAATTTTGGTTTCAGCGGCAGCTTGATCTTGCACATAAAATCAATAAGCCAGTCATCATACATTCAAGGGACGCAGCGAAAGATACATTTGACATTCTTGCGTCAAACAACGTGGGCAGGATCGGAGGAGTCATTCACTGCTTTTCTTATAGTACGGATTTTGCACTGCACTATGTGGAAATGGGTCTGTATATTGGAATAGGCGGTGTGGTGACATTTAAAAATGGTAAGAAGTTGAAAGAAGTTGTTGAGGCAGTTCCCATTGAAAAAATTCTTCTTGAGACAGACAGTCCCTACCTTGCTCCCGAACCTAACAGGGGAAAGAGAAACTCGTCGCTCAATATACCCTATATTGCGCAGATGATTGCAGAAATAAAAGGATTGACTTATGACAAAGTTGTGAAAATAACAGAAGAAAATGCAAGACGCATGTACCAAATTCTATAACGGAAAGCTTCAATTTATAATATGAAAGGATCTAATATGGCATATCTTGGAACCCCCAAAAATACTATAGCAATTCTCCAAAAATACGGATTTAATTTTCAAAAGAAATATGGACAAAATTTTCTGATTGATTCCAATATTCTTGACAAAATTATCCGTGCGGCGGATGTGAATAAAAACGACTGTGTGCTTGAAATTGGTCCGGGAATTGGTACCATGACACAGTATTTGTGTGAGAATGCGGGAGAGGTTGTTGCAGTTGAAATAGATAAAAAACTGATACCAATTCTTGAGCAGGACACGCTTTCTGGTTACAACAATATAACCATTATAAATGAAGATATTTTAAAAGTAGATATCAATGCTATTGTACAGGAAAAAAATAACGGGAAACCGATAAAAGTTGTGGCAAATCTTCCATATTACATTACGACACCAATTATTATGGGACTTTTTGAAAGCGGGGTTCCTCTAGAAAGCATTACGATCATGGTACAAAAAGAAGTCGCGGAGCGTATGCAGGTAGGTCCTGGCACCAAGGATTATGGTGCATTGTCACTAGCAGTACAGTATTATGCTAAACCTGAGATAATGTTAACTGTGCCGGCAGAATGTTTTATGCCGCGTCCTAATGTTGACAGCAGTGTCATAAAACTGACGCGTTATGAGATTCCGCCCGTGTCAGTTTCCGATGAAAAATGGATGTTTGACATAATTAGGGCATCGTTTAATCAGCGCAGAAAAACACTGGTAAATGGACTTGTCAATGCACCGGGACTAAATTTGACAAAAGAGAATGTTTTGTCTGCACTTGAAAATTTGGGTCTTTCAACCACTATTCGCGGGGAGACACTCACACTGGAACAATTTGCGTCGCTGGCAGACATGCTTTGCTGACGGCAAAAGTTTTGCATACGCAGTTGTACAAAGAGTCCCGCCGCCCGCTGCGTTTATTGAACGGAACACTTGAAAAAATTCTGCGCATGCTGTGCATAATATTTATTAAAAGCTCCTTTGCAAAGCAGGCAGCATTTTGTTTTTCACAAAAAAACAAGCAAAATGTACTGATATCCACAATAATAAGGGCTGTAAAAGTTGACATGTGGATAACTCTATGCTAAACTGACTGTGGGAGTGGATAATTAATGTCATGTGTGTCATTTTGTCTGCTTAAATTACACGCTTTTGACTCAGGTGAAATAAGGGGCAGTGGCGTCAGAGGTGATAAGACTTGGATAAATACGAATATAAAGTTCGTTCAGAAGAAATATCGAACTTAATAGATAAGGAAAAGTACGCAGAAGCTGTAAAAATTGCTGACACAATTGACTGGAGAAGAGTCAAAAGTGCGGGAATGCTTTTAAAAATTGCAGCATTGTACAGAATCAGCAGACGAAACGAGGACAGCAGGGATCTATTAATGCTGGCTTACGAACGTTATCCTACAAACCGTTCGGTTGTATATTCCCTTTGTGAGTTATCAATTGAATTAGATGATGTAGTGGCAGCGATAGAATATTATAAGCAGTTTGCAAAGCTGGCACCTAAAGATAATGGTGTCTATACGCTCCGTTATCGTATTCTCGAAGCACAGGAAGCAAGCCTTGAGGAGCGCATTGAGATTCTTGAGGAGCTGAAAAAAAGAGATTATCAGGAAGAGTGGGCGTACGAACTTGCTTATTTGTATCATAGAGTGGGACTGTCGACCAAGTGTGTAGAAGAGTGTGATGATATCATACTCTGGTTTGGTGATGGTTCTTATGTGATGAAGGCGATGGAGCTGAAAGCGCTCCATGTACCGCTTACTGAGGTGCAGCAGAAAAAATATGAGAACATGCTGGCATTTTCTGAAAACAATTATGCCGGGGATAATAATCAGGATGAAGCGTATCAGAATCAGGAGTATCAAGATGATGCATACAGCACTGATTATAATGAGCAGTCCGGTTATGCAGAGCAGGCTTATGAAAATGAAACATATGAGCAGTCCTACGCAGGGGACAGCTACGGGAATGAATCATATGAACAGACAGGTTATGTAGAGCAGGCTTATGGGAATCAGCCATATGAACAGACAGGCTACACAGAGGACAGCTATGGGAATGAATCATATGAGCAGACAGGTTACGCGGAGCAGGCTTATGGGGATGAAACATATGAGCAGACAGGCTACACAGAGGACAGCTACGGGAATGAAACATATGGGCAGACAGGCTACACAGAGGACGGCTACGGGAATGAATCATATGAGCAGACAGGCTATGCAGAGGGAGTTTATGAAAATGAATCGTATGGGCAGACAGGTTATGCAGAGGGAGTTTATGAAAATGAATCGTATGGGCAGACAGGTTATGTAGCAGATGGTTATGGAAATGAATCATATGAACAGACAGGCTTTGTTGATGACGGCTATGGAAATTTAAGCTATGTGAACAGCTCATACCAGGACAACAGTTACACGGGCGAATTTTATGTGGAGCAGACTTATGATGAGAATGGGAATCCGATAGACTTTACTAATTATGAAAATGGCAGTGTATCACAGGAGATATACACCGATGATAGATATATACCAGATGACTATAATAATGCAGATACAAATGGAAACAGCAGCTACAATAATGCTTCCTTTGCACAACAAAATAATGTTTCATCATCCGCAGTATCTGGAGATATGAGTCAGTATAATACCATTAACCTGCAAAAGGTAGTTGCGGAAAGCATGAAAGAACTCTTTCCAGATGACGATGACGTATTTGCAGAGGACAGGGGAAAATATAATTCAGCAGAGGATTTGGGCACCACGATGAGTGATACCCGCATTTTTGCCAACGCAGTCTATGATGTAAAAATTAATTCAGATAATGCGGGCAGCACGGCAAAAAAGATAGAGACAGCAGATAAGATTACAGATTCTGCCGCAGAAACGCCAGTCTCTGAACAAAGTCCGCCAGTCTCTGTGAAAACTGACAGACAAATAGACGCCGGCGCAGCTCAAAACGAAACGGAATCAGAGAAAACAAAATTTTCGGGAGAAGGAACAGATAAACAGGAATCTTCAGAGGCAGAAATAGTAAAGGCAGAATTGACAGATACTGAAGATCCTGAATCAGAGTCTTTAGAATCAGAAGTATCAGAGCCGTACACGCAGACAGGTAAAATAGCCCAGATGGTGACAAGCGTGTCAGAAGCAGCACCAGAACCGCATACAGGGGCAATTAAAAAGGTGCTGATACCGGGAGAAGATGCACGCATTATTAAAACGGAGTCTGATATGGATGAATTACGTGATATTACAGAAACGACAGTGGTGGAAGAACACAGCCGAATGGAATATAATGACGAAAACGTATACCGTGAGCAGGGGCTTAATGATATGGAAATGACAGATGGGATCTCACCAAATCAGGGCACAGGTTCAATGAATCTTGATGATGTACTGGTTGAGTGGGAGCGCATGAAACAGGACAATGCCAAAAAACATCAGGAAGAAATTAAGCAGCACATTTTGACACAGACAGGAAAAATATTTGCGAACTTTGACAATTCTATCAAAAGTGGAATTTTGGGAGAGCTTGAGCGCGAAGAAGCCGAGGCACAGAGGCGAAGTGACAACAGATTTCTGGAGGCAGATGATACAGGCGACATACCACAGAAACAAACGAATGCGACTTCGGAGAATGCTTTTGAAGTATCATACATTACAGATAAAGTGCAGCCTGATAAAGTAGAAAAAATAGAGGAAGCAGAACCAGAGAGAACGGAACCAGACACGAAAGAACAATACCTCTCAGAGCTTGAACGTGTTGTAGCACAAGAGCTTGGCGGGCTGACAAATAATATACCACAGGAGACTATTAGTCAGGGAGTTGATAAAAGTCAGACAACTGACAGTATATCAGACGAAAATATAATAGAGCGCAACACTGTGAAACCGGATATATCAGAAAACGGTCTGGCTGAGGAAGCATATATCAATAACGGACAGACTGAACCAGAAGACGCGCAGTACTATGAGGAAGGTGCATACACACAAGAAGATAATCTGGAAAATTCAGAGTACTATGAAGAAGGTGTGTACTCACGGGAGAATGATCCGGAGAGCCCGGCGTATTATGAAGAAAGTGTATATACGCAGGAAAATAATCTGGAAAGTCCGGCGTACTATGAAGAAAGCACATACACACAGAAAATAGAAACAGAAAATACTGTGTATAAGCAGGAAACAGAAGATACTGTTTACCATGACGATGAAGAATATAAGCAGGAAGCAGAAACGAGATCCGCTTCATATCATGAAGGCATTGTATATACACAGAAAGATCAGATCAATAAAACAGTAAATGATGCGGAAGAAGCATATGTACAGGATGCCGGGATGGAGAAGACTGATGGCAGATACTACTATGCACATAATCAGTATGATAAGAGGGAACTTGACCCCGAAGATGAGGAAAGCATTGCTGAGATGGCAAAGGAGGATGCATTAAAAACTCAGGAAATCAAGATGAATACGGCTGATTTAAGCTCGCTTTCTGAAAAAATAGTGGCGACAACCAAAAAGGAAGCAAAAGGTGCAAGACGCGAGGAAGTACGCGATTTTACGCCGGAGGAGCAGACACTATTTGAAAACTATGCCGTAACCAAAAAAATTAAAAAACAGATTGTTTTTGCTCTTGATAACATAACGCTTGCCGCGTATACTGGTAATATCATCATTACAGGGGATGCGGGACTTGATACAGTCAGAATGGCGAAAAACCTCGTGAAAGAGTATCAGGCATCGGATGCCAATTTCTCTGGAAAGCTTGCAAAGATTACCGGTGAAAAATTCAATCAAAGAAATGTAAAAGATGTATTTGAGAAATTGAATAATGGTGGTATTATAATAGAGAAGGCAAACGGTATGAGTGAGGAAAAGCTCTATGAGATGGCTTTAAACCTTAACCAGGAAAATCTTGGAATTGTTGTCATTATGGAGGACACGAAAAAAGAGATTACAAAGCTTTTGGAGAAGCAGGCAATGATTGCGGATTACTTTAATATCAGGATTGACCTGATGGAGATGGACAACAATGCACTTGTTGCTTACGCCAAAAATTATGCCTTGGCTTTGGAATATTCCATTGATGAGTTAGGTACACTCGCCCTTTACACCAGAATAGCTAACATGCAGAGCGGAAATCATGTAGTGACAAAGGATGAGGTAAGGGACATCATAGATGAGGCAATTTGGAAGTCCAAAAAATCAAAAATCAAAAATTTTGTTGACGTACTATTCGCAAGAAGGTATGACAACGAGGACATGATTGTCCTCAAGGAACGGGATTTTATGTAGAGGGTGCTCTACAACAGAATGGGGGATTTTTATGAACAATCAAGACACAACAGTATTTATCTCTGATGCGGATCAGTATGTATTTGGACAGGGTACGCATTATGAGATATACAAAAAGTTAGGTGCGCATTTCTGTAAAAAAGGCAAAAAAGACGGGGTGTTTTTTGCAGTGTGGGCGCCGAATGCAAAAGAGGTATATGTTATCGGTGAATTTAATGACTGGGATGAGGGTGCAGCACCGATGGAACGTCTCGGTGAGGGCGGAATATTTGCCACTTTCGTTGAAGGCGTAGCGGAAGGTCAGATGTACAAGTATATGCTTGTGCTTCCTGACGGCAGAAGACTTTACAAGGCAGATCCTTATGCAAATTATGCAGAGATGCGTCCTGGAACTGCATCAAAAGTTTATGACCTAAACCACTTTAAATGGACAGATAAGAAATGGATGACGGATCGTGACAAAAAGGATATGAACAAAGAGCCAATGTCAATCTATGAGTGTCATATTGGTTCTTGGATGAAACACCCTGACGGAACAGAAGAAGGTTTCTACAATTATCGTGAGTTTGCCGACAGAATTGTGGAATATCTGAAAGAGATGCCATATACACATATTGAGCTTATGGGTATAGCAGAGTTTCCGTTTGACGGTTCGTGGGGGTATCAGGTGACAGGTTATTATGCACCGACATCAAGATATGGAAATCCGGATGACTTCAGATACTTAATTGATTTACTGCATAAAAATGACATTGGTGTCATTCTTGACTGGGTTCCGGCGCACTTCCCGAGAGATGCACATGGTCTCTGTGAATTTGACGGTACATGTCTGTATGAGCATCCAGACACGAGACTTGGAGAGCATCCGGACTGGGGTACAAAAATATTTAACTATAGTAAGAATGAGATAAAGAATTTCCTGATTGCAAATGCATTGTTCTGGATTAGGGAGTTCCACATTGACGGACTCAGGGTTGACGCTGTAGCTTCTATGCTTTACCTTGACTATGGCAAGCGGGATGGACAGTGGGTAGCAAACAAGTACGGCGGAAATGAAAACCTTGATGCGATTGAGTTTTTCAAACACCTAAATTCTGTAATTCACGGCGCGCATCCAGGCGTTATGACTATCGCTGAGGAGTCCACAGCATGGCCGAAAGTAACAGCTAATCCGGAGGATGGCGGTCTTGGATTCTCCTTCAAGTGGAATATGGGATGGATGCACGATTACTGTGAATATATGAAGCTCGACCCATATTTCAGAAAAGACAATCACTACAAGCTTACATTTGCGATGAGCTACAACAGCGCTGAGAATTACATTCTGCCATTATCACATGATGAGGTAGTACATCTGAAATGTTCCATGGTAAATAAAATGCCTGGATATGAGATTGACAAGTATGCAAACCTTAGAAACCTATATACCTTTATGTTTGGTCATGAGGGCAAGAAGCTGTTGTTTATGGGGCAGGAATTTGCACAGGAGCGCGAGTGGAGTGAAGCGAGGGAGCTTGACTGGGGACTGCTTCAGAATCCGTTGAATAAAGGCATGCATGACTACATGAGCGAGCTGCTTAGTATATACAAGAGTAGTCCTTGTCTCTATGAGATTGACAATGACTGGCTGGGATTTGAGTGGATGAATGCGGACGATACAGAACGCAGTATCTATAGTTTTGTCAGGAGAAATAAGAGTGGAAAACAGCATATGCTTTTCGTAATCAATATGACACCGGTTGAATACCCAAAGTTTAAGGTAGGCGTACCAATGAATACTCAATATAAACTGTTATTGAATTCCGATGATGAAAAGTTTGGCGGCAATGGAAATAAAATCCCTAAGACAATTAAGGCGAAAAAAGGATTGTGCGACAATAGGGATTACCATATTGCTTTTTCACTTCCGCCACTTACGGCAGCAGTATTTACATTTTAAATGATTGTCACAGCGAGATAGTACCTTCATAATAGACAAAAGGAAACAGGGATATGGCAGATATACCATATCCCTGTTTCCTTTTAAATGAGTTAAATCCTCCCCACATAGTTCTGCTCCCTTTCATAAATGGCACTTTGAGCTCCTCTTATAGAGACTTGAAATTTAACATTCGTTCCTTTGTATAAATCCTCTGCCCGCGCTCCATAGAAATGTCAAGTGGCTTAGACAGTGCCTCATCATAGCCGATAACAAGACTTTTTGCTCTAAAGATATATCTTAGAGCGTGTTTGAAAAATCATTTCTGTCTCTAAAAATGTTTTTAACAACTTACCTGCCTGTTTTGGTAACTTACCGAATAGGCATTTTTTTAATTGAATAAAAATGTTAAGGTAGAAAAGAACTTTTAGGAATGAAAACAGGAGGTTTTGGGATGAAGGTGAAAGAAAAATTAGGAGATAATCAGAACAAAAAACAAAAATGGTGGACAAAAGCACTTGGGCTGACTGCTTTGGTTTTGCTGGTTATGGCAGCGGGTACATATATTATGTTCCGTGAGGAATTAAAAATTACAAACTCTATCCGTCCGCTTGCGGAAAGGAAAAACGTATACTATATGGAGGTGTACAGTGATTATCATTTTGAGGAATTTCTGGAGTCTGGCGGCGCTTCGTCGGACAGCGAAGTCAGTGCATTTCTGACAAACTGTATTTCCAAGGGATTTTATCAGGTGGATGTGACAAATGAGGGATCGGCATGTAGTGTGATTTCGGCGCTGGACAGCGAAAACAGCCATGTATGGGGCAGAAATTTTGACTGGGATGGTTCTGTTCCAATTATTGTAAAGTGTGTTCCGAAAAAGGGCTATGCATCAATTTCCACATGTGACTTTAAAAATATTACCAATAGTCCAGATGCAGCGCCTGATAATTTTATAAATAAGATGCTGGCAATTGCAGCTGTTTATGTTCCTATGGATGGTATCAACGAAGCAGGACTCTGCGTCGCCGACTTGGAAGTAAATGAGGGCGGAATGATAGAAGCGGACACAGAGAAACCGGATTTGACAATTACAACTGCGATCCGTCTGGTGCTTAACCGCGCATCGACTGTGGATGAGGCATTGAATTTGCTGAAACAGTACGATATTCATGCGTCGGGCGGAATAAGCCATCATCTAGCCATTTCGGACGCGTCGGGCACATCTGTCAGTGTGGAATTTGTAGATGGGGAAATGATGGTAGTGGACACGGACTGCATCACGAATTTTAATCTTGCCAATGGAGATACGGCAGCAGGCGGCGAGAGTGCACAGAAACGGTATGAACTGCTTTGCGCTGTCCATGAAAAAAATAATGGTATTCTTTCTGGCGAACAGGTAAAGGGCGTATTGTCACAAGTGTCAAAGAAAGAGGGGGAGTGGCGGACTCAGTGGTCAGTTGTGTACCAGCAGGAAATACAAATGGCAGATTACTATTTTGGGGGAGCGTATGAGAATGGAATTTCATTTTCTGCTGCTAAATAAAAAACGTTTCAGTGTGTACTACTTGATACTTGTAAGAATTATATAAAATTTTCTCATTTTTAGTTATTTTTTTTGTAGATATATTATTAAATCTCTGTTAGAATTGGGATAAATGGTATATTTATGAAAGGAGTAACAGCATGAGAAGTTTAAAAACAAAAGTAATTGTTCCACTGCTCTTAATGGCTCTGGTCGGGATTGGATCTTCCTTTTTAGGGTTGATTTCGCTCAAACAGCTCGGATCGGCAGGCAATGAGATTGCTGCGCAGAGTGTAGAGGAACAGATGAGTGTATCAGTAGCAACACTTAGGGCTTATCTGGATGCGTTTCGTGAGCTGACGGATGATGATGATGCTTACCAGGAAATGATGGTTATTTACGATGTGTATATGCAAAATTACAATGATACATTCAGCCTGAGCAATATGAACAATACGCGGGAAGTGACAGCGAAGGTAAATGGAATTCTGCTGGATATTTTTAATCAGCTGCATGAAAAAATACAAGCGATGATTGCAGAAGAACAGACAGAAATCGGACTAGCGAAAGGAAAACAGGATAACATTTATGAGAATGCGGTGATTATTGCATATGGTATGCTGATTATTATGGCTGTGCTTTTTGTGATGAGTGTAATCATTGCGGTGAAGGCAATTATTCTGCCGACAATCTCTTACGAGAAAAAGATTGGCGAGATTACGCAGAGGATTAACAATAATAATGGTGATCTGACAGAGCGTGTCTCAATACATACGGCGGATGAGGTCGGCAAACTTGTCAGGGGATTCAATTTGTTTATTGTTACCCTGCAAAGAATTATCAGAGAAATCGTGTCGTCATCGGAGGATTTGGATGTGACATTTCAGCATGTAAATAACAGCGTGGCGGAAGCAAATAAGGAATCAAATGAAATATCAGCAGTAATGGAACAGGCTGCAGCGACAATGGATTCCATCTCTACGACAATCCACGATATCAATGGGAGTACAGTCAGAGTCGGTGAAGCGGTCAACAATGTGTCAGATGTCACGCGCAATATTTACAGCTATACCAAAGAGATGAAGCTGCGCGCGGAGGAAATGGAGAAAACTGCCGAGGCAAACAAAAACGGCACGAATGACGTGGTAGGAAAAATTCTGGAACGCCTGAATCAGGCGATTGAAAACAGCAAAAGTGTGACAATGGTTGACGAACTTACAAATGAGATTCTGAGTATATCGGGCAAAACCAACCTGCTGGCTCTCAATGCATCCATAGAGGCGGCACGTGCAGGGGAAGTTGGCAAAGGATTTGCGGTTGTTGCAGATGAGATACGTCAGCTTGCTGATTCCAGCCGTGAGACGGCAAACAAAATACAGAATATTAACGGACAGGTAATCAGCGCAGTCAACGATTTGAGTGATAATGCAAATGAAATGATTGGATATATTTCAGGGACAATCCTGCCTGATTATGATGTCTATGCATCTTCTGGACAGCAGTACCGAGAGGACGCTGAGGAAGTCAGCACAGCTATGAACAATTGTATCAGCGAGATGGAGGAGCTGCGGGGACATATTGAACATTTAGTGGGACAGATGGGGCAGATTGAGGATTCTGTTGCGGAGTGCAGCAGGGGAATCGGTGAGTCCGCAGATTCCACATCGCGCCTGGTAGATGATATGAAGCAGGTTTATGATAATATGGAGTCCAGTGTTAAGGTTGTTGAAAAACTCAAACAGAACTCAGAGGCTTTTGTGAGTCTGTAAGGTAATAAACGGGCAATAAAGGACAGTATTTAATATTTTGAGGCGAAAAAAATAAATGACTTGTCGAAGCTATTATTGATGGAGGAATAAGAATGAGGAAAAAAGTTATGGCGATGCTCCTTGCCGGGATACTTGCGGGATTCAATGTAATACCTGTAGCTGCGACAGAAGCGGAAAACACAGAGCAGGTGGTGGACGGAGATAGTGCAGATGGCGAGGCAGCAGATGGAGAAGCTGTTGACGGTGGGACAACAGATGGCGAGACTTCTGATGGCGCAGTAGCGGAAATAGTGATTCCCAAAGGAAACATGGTAGATGTTGATGTGATTGACCTTGCGCTGCATGCGGAGACCACTGGCGACCGTGTTCCTGTCTATGCCTATGAAAATCCTTTTCGGGGAAAGGATACTTCAAAAGGTGCAGTGATTGAATTTTATGCAAAACCGACATGGGATGTGCATGTGTTGGGAACAATTTTTGCGATAAATGGTTCTGGGGAGTACGATGGGAAACTTTATTTTACGCCAGGTTCTTATTTGGGATTTAACAGCGCTGGATTTGGCGGTTTCTTTGATGCGAATCTCTTTAATTATAACATTGTCACAGACTATATTAAGGACGGCGCACTGATTCGCATTGAACTTCTGCCGGATGGATTTGCCGTTTATGCGGATGATGTGCTGTGTTATGACCAGACGATTTTGGATAATCCGCAGGCGGCGGACGGTGATTTCACACCGGCTTCTGACTTCAGTGGTGTTCTGACATGGCTGTCAGGAGCAGAGGCGCTGTATTTTGGATATGGGTCATGGTGGAATACCGTTTCAGATACGGCAAATATTGATTTGTCCCGCATCAGTTTTCGTCTGGCTGATGGCACAGTGCTGATGGATCAGCTGCAGGCGGATAAGGATTTAGTGGAATCGCTGGGCGGCAGCGTGGAGGCAGTGGCTGCGGATACGCAGACAGAGCTAAAACTGGCGGATGTGGAAGTTGAGATTTTTGATATCAATTCTGTTGCGTATCAGGGAAACTCTGCGCTGCCGCTGATGTCAGCGGTAGTGGTAATTGTCGTGCTGGGTGCATTGGTGACGATTGTCCTGGTGTGCAGGCCGCGCACATATGAGTAAGATAAGATTGTTCTGACACTTTTTGAAGGGTATATAGACCTGATTCGGCAGGGAAATTGGTATTCCTATACCTATCTGTTTTTTGGAAATATCATTTGGTCTGTTCTGTATGATATGTATCTGCAATACAAAGGGAAAACAAGGACATTATGGTCACTATGGCTTTCTGTTTTCCCTCTGTTATAGAAACAATGCAGTACGTCTTTGGAACAGAACGAGATGAGTAGTTTATATCCCCAGCTCTCCGCACATCTTCCGCACCGTATACCGGTAAACTACATAGAAAATACCAGCTATCAAAAGCAGAATCACGAGACAGACCGCAAGTCCGCCGATTTCTCCCGACACAAGCTGCCCGTCATTTCCCAACATAAGCAATGCATACAGCAGGTACATCATCGTCATTCCAACGATTGAGGGCATTCGAAACACAGTACCCACCTGACTTTTCACCTCGCGCACCAGAAAACTAGGCGGGGCGCCCAGCCGCCGCAGATCGTCGAACACATAGCGGTTGTTCAGCGCGATTGTCATGCACCGGGTATAGCTGATAATCAGTGCCGCGAGCGTACAGATGATAGAGATAAACAAAAACATCATCAGATACACCGCAAAGCTCCGCAGAAAGTCATTTCGGTCTAAGATACGGATTTTTGGCATATAGGCCCAGTAAATGCGGAAATCACTTGCATCGGGGTTGTCAAAGCTCAGCTTTGACAATCTCGGGGTGTCTCCCCAGTAGACCTCGCCTGCCTCATCTGCTGCGTATTTCTCTACCCGGTCATAATAGTAACCATGTTCGCACTCTGGGCCAAAGGATGAGACTAGCGTGTAGAAAAAGTCCTGCGCAAACGCGTAGCTGTCCTCTCCGTCAATGTTGAAAAAGGCAGTCGTTCCCAGCCAGTCAGGCGTCAGTCCGTGTGCAATCGTCTCATAATCTGTATTACTGATCACAAGGTAACCCGGTGGTCCGGCAAGGAAATCATAGTGTGCGTATCCGGCAAATTTCACGTCAATTGTGTCTCTTGTCACCATATTGGTCAGAAAGGTGCCTGTGTCTGTGTATAGATAAATGTCTGATTCATTTGATGTCGAGACAATGCGGTATTCTCCGGCAGCTACAGAGATTTTTTCCCCAGTCAGCGCATAAAATCCGGATTCGGAGAAAACCTTGACGCTGTGTGACAAATCAACGTGTTCCTCATGAAAACGCCTGCCCTCCTCTCTCCGCACAATTGCATCCATGCCGAGAATCAGGTAAGGGCAGTCCCTGAAATCTTTGATGGAAAGCCCATGTTGGGATGCCAGTTCTGCAATCTCCTCTTGTCCTGGAATGGTCTGATCCATACGGTAATGATAACAGTAGTCAAACGGCCGTGAATTGACATCAAGCATCTGCCCCACACCCAGCATAGGAATATAAAAGATGGCAAAAGCGCTTCCTGCAATCAGCACCGTGCTGACAAGCAGGTTGTTGACCGTTTGCTTTCCCTGAAATTTCATCATGCTTCTGGAAATGATATTTTTGTATGGATGTTTCCGCTTTCCGATCCATCCATGTACGACCGTGTGCAGAATAACCATATACAGCCCCACAAAAACAGGCGCGTATAAAAGATTCAGCAGCCCAGTCGGATAGGCACTGAACAGCTCCATATAGACGGCAGGCGCCTCATAGCCGCAGACTGCACCGGCAAAAATCAATACAATTCCCACAGGTCCGCACCATCTTCCAGGCTCCCTGACAGGCTCGTTCTTATGTTCCTCCTGTACCACATCAATGATGTTCGTCCGTTTTAGATAACGATATGCAGTCAGGCAGGAAAAGGCGACCACAATCACAAAAAACACTGCCGACAGAAGAAGACACCGAAAATCCAGCCGCAAATGCATTTCGTCACTTTCCACAATAAACAGCCGAAACCCGTTCCACAGGAGAAACACAAACGGAAATCCCGCTGCGATGCCAAGCAGCGACGAGCAGCTGCTCAGCGCAAGCACTTCGCGGAACAGGCCAGGGGCAAGGCGTTTTCTCGAAGCGCCAAGCGCCATCAGTGTTCCAAGCTGCCTTGATTTCTTGCGGAAAAATAGACTGGAGGCATAAACTGTAAAGACGACACAGCCAAAGAGCGCCAGCACAAAAATCATAGTCATCTGCTTGCGGCTGTCGCCGCCTTCCGGAAGCACCTCAAGCACTGTTGGCGAGAACATCATTGCCGCGTATGCAGTGATCAACAGCAGTGATATAAAGTTGCAGAACAGGTAGAGGAGAGACTGTTTTCTGTCCGCTTTCTGTAATTTGCGATCCAATTGATTCATAGTCATCATTGTTCGTCTGACCTCCCATCCATCGTACTCATTTGCTTAATGGCAGCGAGCAGACGATCCTGAAAAATACCACGGCTCTCATTTCCACCCGCGTTTCGCGCCAGAGAATCATATACAGTGCCATCCTTTAATAAAATAACACGGTCGCAGAATGAAGCTGCAAAACTGTCATGTGTCACCATGAAAATAGTCGCTCCCAATTGTCGTCTGGCATTTTCAAACGCCTCGATAACGGTGCGGCTCGACTTGCTGTCAAGATTACCCGTCGGCTCATCCGCAAGGATAATCAAAGGCTGGTTGATCAGACTCCGCGCCACTGCTGTCCGCTGCCGCTCCCCGCCCGATATTTCAGCCGGGTATTTTCCCGCAATATGCGCGATGCCAAACAGGGAGAGCAGTGAGTCCGCCAGCTGTTCGGCTTTCGGCTCCACTTTGTCCCTGATAATGCGCGGCACAAGGATATTTTCGCGCACCGTCAGCCCGTCAAGCAGCATAAAATCCTGAAAGACAAAACCAAGCTTCTCATTTCGAACCTTGGCGAGCGCATCCTCGTCCAGTCCCTTCAGGTTCTGTCCGCCCAGCGATATCGTCCCCTCCTCAAAAGGAACATAACAGGAAATACAGTTTAACAGCGTGCTCTTGCCGGAGCCTGACGGCCCCATGACAGCCACAAACTCCTGACCTGCTACAGATAAGTCAACGCCCTTCAGCACAGAATAGGATTTGTTTCCGGAACGGTATGATTTGTGTAGATTTTTAATATGTAACATAGAATACCTCCATTTGATATATTTGTATACACACTCTAGAGCATAGCACAAACAATGAAGTCTGGATTCCGTCATGTAAGATCTGACGCCTGATTTGTCAAGTTTGGATCCAGAAAAGAAAAAATGTAAAGTTCTGCATGCTTTTTGTAATGGATTGCAAAACACTGCCTATTATAATAAAGGAAAGAGTGTTATAATGTTATCAGACAGATAATCGGGATTACACCGCACATCAGTTTTATACGGCGGTGGAATACAGAGCAGGGAGGAACATATGCTTCGGATAGGAATATGTGACGATTCTGCAGATGCCAGAGATGCACTGCGCGTACAGCTTGAAAAAATATTGAATGAGGAGACAGAGGAAATTGTGTATGAATTTTCGACCGGAGCGGGAGCGGCGCACTGGCTGGAAAACCATCCCGGCGAGATTGACCTATTGTTTCTTGATGTGGAAATGGCAGGCACAAACGGCATGTCAGCGGCAGAAGCAGTCCGCAGATTTGACACAGAGCTGATTATTGTTTTTGTGACTGGATATTCTGACTATGTATTTGACGGTTATAAAGTCAACGCCTTGGATTACATCATCAAACCTGCAAAATCAGAACGGCTCTTGGAAGTACTCAAACGTGTTCGTGTACAGTTCGAAAACAGGAAAAACGATATGTATGTATTCAGAAACACAGACGGAATTTTTCGTCTTCCCATTGCCGCAATTCACTATTTTTACAGTGACAGGAGAAAAGTTGTTCTCGTGTGCGGCGGGAAAGAATATCCTTTCTATGCGAAACTCGACGAGGTAGAGCAGCAGCTTTTGGGAAACTTTGTGCGGATTCACCAGCGGTATCTGGTCAACCCAAGGCGGGTTGTGCAGATAGGGACGGATTACGTGGCAGTCGGCACAGACAGCAGTTTCAAAACGCTTCCTGTCAGCCGGGCGCTGAAAGAGGAAGCCGTGAAAAAGCTCGCAAAGGCATTGTTGGCACAGTAATTATTGTAACATGGAGACTTGTTCTCCTGAGACGGTCTGCATAAAAGGTGTTAATGCTTCTTAACTTTATATGGCAAATGGAGGAGGTACGATTATGGATTTTTATAAACGGGCATTGGAACTGCGTGAGGAGACAGTCGCTCACCGACGCTGGCTGCACAGCAACGCGGAGGTGGGGCTGCATATGCCAAAAGCACAGGCTTACGTCATGGATCAGTTGAGCGGATATGGATTGGATCCGCATCCCTGCGGGCATGGAGTGACAGCAGAGCTGGGCAGGGAAGGGGGCAGGATGCTCCTTCTTCGGGCGGATATGGATGCGCTGCCCATGCCAGAGGAAAGCGGTGAAAGCTTTTCCTGCCCAACCGGCACGGAGGCTCACACCTGTGGTCATGATTTTCACGCGGCCATGCTGCTGACAGCGGCAAAGATGTTAAAAGAAAATGAAACCATGCTGTCCGGCAGGGTTCGTTTTATGTTTCAGTCTGCGGAAGAAACCTTTGAGGGCGCGAAGGATATGATGGCAAACGGGGTGCTGGAGGGCGTGGATGCAGCCTTGGCCTATCATGTCGGCTCTGGCAGGATGCCAGTAGGCTTGTTCATGTACAACAGCGGCGGAACCATGATGTATTCTGTGGATGGTTTTCGGATTACGATCCATGGCCGGGGCGCCCACGGCGCGTATCCGCACAGTTCCATTGATCCAATCAATATCGGTGTCCATATTTACCTTGCTCTGGAATCGCTGATTGCCCGGGAGGCAGACCCCAGCAAAGCCTGTGTGCTGACCATCGGTAATTTTTCTGCAGGCTCAGCACCCAATATAATCCCTGATACTGCTGTTCTCCAAGGGACTTTGCGTACGAATGACAGCACCAGCCGTGAGAAACTGGTTCGGCGGCTGAAGGAGGTTGTTCAAAAGACCGCTGAGGTCTTTGGCGGATCGGCAGCGGCTGAGATGATTTCTGAGGTGCCGCCGCTGATCTGTGACCCTGCCATGACTGACGAGATGGCAGGCTATATGCAGGAATTGCCGATTCCTGGTCTGACTCCTGTTCCTGACACGTCAGCCTGTGCTTCGGAGGACTTTGCGACTATTGCGGAGAAAGTACCCAGCGTATTTATGTATCTTTCGGCGGGGTATATGGATGAGCGGGGTGACGCCCCTGCCCACAATCCGAAGGTTCGGTTCAATGAGGAGGTCTGTCCAATCGGATCTGCCTGTTTGGCGCACTGCGCAGTCCGCTGGCTGGAAAATCATCAATAAATAAAGCAAGGGCACCCAGATAATATAAGGGGTAAATCAATGAATAATTATTTTCGAATGACAATATTACTGTCACTGGGAATGATTCCGGTGGCAGTTTTCTATCGCGTACTGTCTTATCTAATTGAAATCCGGCGGGAATGGCGGCAGCGCCTTCTGCTGGTCACAGGCAGTTTTATTTTGATTTATATGGTAATATATACAGGAGATTCAGTGAATTTTACATGCGCAATCCTGTTTTTTTTGTTCTGTGTGTGGATTGCATGCAAGGGAACCAGACTGAAACGCCTGACAATCGGTCTCATGCTTGCGAGTACAATTCTGGCATTGAATGGGTTGTTTGACAGCTGTATTGCGAATTTTCTATGGGACGGTTCAGAGGTACTGTTTGATTTGCAGTATGTTTTTTTCCGCCTATTGTCCACCCTGTTTTTGTATCTGTGTATCTGCCGTCACAGACCAGAATCCGATTTTGAACTTTCTCCGTCCCTCTGGCGGCTGGTTTTGCTGCTGTGCATTCCGCCTCTGGGGATTGTTTTTTCGCTGGTGATGTTTGCACCTTATAATATGTCCGTGCCTTTAATACGTCTGTATGCAGCACTGTTTTTTGTGGCAGTCCTGGCATTTGTTGGAATTATATGGGCAACAGTTGTCCTCAACAGACATCAGAAGCTAGAGCGTGAAAATGCCCTGGCAATGTACAACAGAAAATACTATGAGGCAATGGAGTTGCAGCAGTTTGAAATCCGCAGGCTAAAGCATGACCTGGCCAATCATCTGCAAATCATACAATCCCTGTCGGCGGCGGAAAAAGACAGCTATATCCGGAAAATGATTGAGAATCCCGCATTTGAGAAAGTACTTGCTTATTCAGGCGACGCCACAGTGAATGCAGTGCTGACTGCCAAGGAGAGCATGATGCGCCAGCAGAGGATATCCTTCCGTGCCAAAGTAGATATTCCCAATGAGCTTCCTTTTGAAAAGCCGGACATCTGTGCGCTGTTTGCCAATGCCCTCGACAATGCTGCCGAGGGATGTGCCGTAATGGAGAATGGCAGGAGACAGGTGGAGCTGACCGCACGCGCCGCAAAAGGAATCCTCGCGTTGGAGGTCAGAAATCCATTTGTCAATAAGAAGGAAACAGGCTCCGCGCAGCTTTTTGGCAGTCTGCCAAAGACAACAAAACCGGATATGGTAAATCATGGATTTGGGCTGCGCAGTATAGAAACAATTGTAAAAAAATATGACGGAACGATAGAGCTTCGACAGGAAGACGGATGGTTTTGTTTGTTTTGTTATATACCGGAATAAGCTGCTGTAATACCGTTCTTGTGAAATGCATTGATGAACTTGTACTAGTACTCCATCCAGTTAGAAATTAGCCTCGTGAGCCGCCTGTTCCGCGCCATTGCGTCGTTAAAATTTCTAGACGATGCCACCGCATCGCCGTCGAAATTTTGCCTAGCACTGGCACGAACCATGCAGCCCACAATTCTAATTTCTTTCTGAATGGAGCACTAGAGCGTGTTTGAAAAATGCGTTCTGCCAGATGTGCGTCACAGTTTGTGGGAGATTTGTGCCAAATGAAGGATACATAGCGGTCAAAGGCATAAAGGGCAATGCCTTATGTTGACTGAATTTGACGCAAATATCACGCAAAGGGGTGAATACGGCACATACGCGTCGTTATACAGATGACAGGGGTGATTTTCAAACACGCTCCAAGATGCTATTGTTTATTTTTCTGAATAATCTGATTGATTTCCTGAACTTTTTTCCAGTCATCATAATATGCAATCAAATATGTCCCCACGAAAACAACAACAAGCATCGCTGCAAGGCACACGAAAAAGGTAACATTCATAAGAAAGTAATCATATACAACAAGCCCCATAAAGAAAACAACAGCCACTACTGTACCAAAATAGAGGAGAAGAAAACAAATATTAGATCTGATATTCAAAAAACCCATCGCAAAGTGAATCACGCCTGTCACAAAGCAGGTGCCCAGAAGCTGAAACGCCATTTCGTTGTCAATCGGATCAAACACACCCATACTGCTTATCACTACATAAGCTATAACGACAAAAGCATAGGAAACAGTAAAACTCGCCAATGCCTTTATAATTCTGTCCCTGATACACATCTTGCTTTTCATTCTAACCTCCCACAAACTTCTCTTTCAGACTACCTACATAATGCCGATTGATAATCACATGTTCCCCATTGTCCAAAAGTGCTTCGAAGCGCCCATTCAGCTGCGGTTTTATCTGCTGAATCTTCCTGATATTGACGATTACTGATTTGCTGATACGCGCAAAGCTGTGCCTTCCAAATTTTTCTTCTATTTCATAGAGCTTATAACCACATTCATAAACATCTTCCTGCGTATACACAAAAGTTTTTTCATCGACACTCTCAAAATAAAATATATTCTCTAAAGAAAGTTTACAGACTGCCCCGTCCTTAGACACGGGAAAGGAACACGTTAATGTTTGAATTTCGTCAATGATACGCTGAAGCTCCGTATCAATTATCCCACATTTGATATGAATCTCCGTTTCTGTATATAAATCATTTTGTTCAATGAATAGCTTCATATAAGTAATCTCTGCCTTACTATTTAATCTACTGCATTTGTAAGCACAATACATTCAAATGACTGCATCTCAATCTTTCCAGTCAGCGTTTCACCAGTTTCCACATTTGCATAGTGATCCAAAAGTTCCACGACAACCGCCGACCTGTTAAAATTCTGCAAAAACCACACTTTTTGTTCTCCGCCGTTCTCATCTGCAGGCCTGCTTCTCTCATTTACTGTCACGCCTTTAGCCAGTCTCACCTGAAGCCCACAGCCCAACCCTTTTTCTTCCAAAAGACTGTCATAAAAATCCTCCAAGAACTGGTGTTCATTAATTGAAGCTATATAATAAGCTTCCCCATTCCCATAATTATTCCGCGTAAGCGCCGGATATCCTTTATAAAAGTCATGCTGGTATTCTGCCAGTACCTCTGCGCCATTTGCATGAACCAGACCGCACAATCCGGTAATCCGGTAATCTATCCCCTGATATTGTATACTGTTCTCGCAATATCCGTCTGGCACGTCTATTTCCTCTGTCCGGATTCCAAGGACATCCGCCAAAGGATGGTTTCCCGTATAGACCAAATCTGTGTCATCTGCTTCACCGCTCCAGCAGGTCGTGATATAGCATCCGCCCTGTTTTACAAACAGTCTGACTTTTTCCGCATAGCCTTTTCTGTACATATAGTTAAGGGGAGCAATTACCATACGATACGCATCCATATCCCCTTCCATATCAATTATGTCCACATCAACGCCCAGTTCCCACAAGGGTTTGAAAAAATCCTGAAAAACCTCCTGATATTTCAGATTATTGTCAATGGCACAGGCATCCTCCACTGCCCACCAGTTTTCCCAGTCAAAAACCATGGCAATCCGCGGGCGGTTACAGGTTCCGATTGTCTTATCCGCTATTTTTTGAAGGCGCTCCCCAAGCTTTGACACTTCGCGGAAAACTCTCGTATTCCCGCCGTTGCGGTGGTCAACAACTGCACCGTGAAATTTTTCGCTGCTCCCCCTGCCTTTGCGCCACTGAAAATACTGCACGCTGTCTGATCCGCAGGCTACTGCCTGCAGTGATGACAATTCATGCATTCCTGGTCTTTTAAGTCTGTTTATCTCCCGCCAGTTCACTACAGACGGGGTGCTCTCCATCATGAGGAAGCTGCTCTTTTTCAGACTCCGCATCAGACTGTGGACTGCCGCCGCGTAAGCTGCTGTCTGCAGTTCGTCTGAACCGCTATGCCAGTCCGGGTAGCAGTCCCATGAAATAATATCAAGCTCCTTTGCCCATTTGAAATAATCCAGCGGTTTAAAAAATCCCATCATGTTCGTCGTAACTGGCAGCGTGCTGAGACGGCGCACCACTTTTATCTCTTCCATGCAAAAGTCCAGCTGCTGGCTGTCGACAAAGCGTTTCCAGTCCAACGTCTGCCCATGTACCAAATTTTCCCCGCGCCGGGACGCACTGCGAATCTGGCTCCAATCCGTGTAGGTATGGCTCCAGAAGCTTGTCCACCACGCCGCATTCAGTTTGTCAAGCGAACCATATTTCTCTTTCAGCCATTTCCGGAAAGCATTCTGGCACAGCGCGCAATGGCAGGATCCGTCGCTTCCGTTTCCAGCGATTTCATTGGAGATATGCCATCCTATCACGCCAGGGTGTGTGCCAAAGGTTTCTGTGAGACGCATGTCAATCTGCCTTGTTTTTTCCCGCATAACTGGGGAACTAGGGCAGTAATTGTGACGTTTTCCCGGATAATTGCGAACACCAGTTTCATCTACCTGTAATACCTCCTCATACGTACTGGTGAGCCACTGAGGCATCGCCCCAGTGGGTGTCGCAAGAATTGTATAAATTTCATTTTCGTACAAACGCTGTATGATTTTTTCCAGCCAGTCAAGGTCATATTTTCCCTCCTCCGGCTCTAGACGGCTCCACGCAAAAATCCCCAGCGATACACAGTTTACTTTTGCTTTTTTCATCAATTGCAGGTCTTCTTCGAGAATATCCGGTCTGTCAAGCCATTGATCCGGATTGTAATCCCCTCCATGTATAAGTTCACCAAAATTTCCCATTGTTTTTTTGTTCATAATATTCTCCATTCTTTTCCTATATTACTTGCGTCTTCAGCTAAAATGTGCATCGCCGTCGAAATTTTGCCTAGAACTAGTACAGTGAATATTAAGTAATTGGCAGTTTGACTTGCCTATTTTCCTGATAGCACTACTCCCCAAGCCTCGA
>JAIECJ010000241.1 GCA_029068555.1 Lachnospiraceae bacterium | reverse complement strand
TGTGCAAAATCTGTTATAATTCACACCTCATTAACTTATAAGCTGATGAAAACTGGCGTTGGTGTGAATTGTAACAATCGTTACTGTTCACTCCGTTCCAGTAACAAATAAAATCCATATAAAAATAGTAAAATAAACACATTCTCTACCCAAATGGATTTTTACCTGCATAATCAACAGTAACTGCCAAGTCCTGCCTAAACAATAACATAACACCTCTATTCCAGTTCTTCATTATAGTGTGCCCTCTCTCCACCGACATACTTTGGTCTTGTCCTTGCACACACAATATGAGCCTCCCCAATCACCGGATGTTCTATTCTGACAGGTACTGCAACCGGCTTTAAATGCATGCCAATCAGCGTATCTCCAATATCAATCCCAGCATGTGCCTGAATCTGCTCTACTGCTGTCGGATTGTCCATCGCCTTCCACGCTGCTGTAGCAAAGGAACCGCCAGCCTTAAGCTGTGGTATCACATTTACCTCCGCATAGCCAAAACGTTCCGCATCAGTCTGTGTCATAATAAGTGCTCTGTTGAGATGTTCACAGCATTGTGCTGCAACAGAAAGTCCTGATGCCCTCAGCTCACCATACATAGCTGCAAATACAGCTTCTCCAAGCTCTGCATTCGAATATGAACCAATATGCTGTGCCGCGATCTCACTTGTAGAGCAACCTATCACTACAAGATTTCCTTCACGAAGTTTCGCCTGTTCCAAAAACTCCCTGACAACCCTTTTCGCATCTTTAATTTCCTTTTCAAACTTTTCATACATCATTTTATCCTACTCCTTTTTTATTTTTTCCCTATTATTTTTTTTAAAACAGGTATTTTTTCTATTATCATTGTTATCAGCCATGACAACGCAAGCACTATTATTGTTTCAATTATATTGCATATATATGACGGCTGCCTGATAAAATCAATCCGTTGTATAATAAATATCATCATATATCCTGATATAATATAGATTCCCATACTATCTGCCCCAAGCTTTCTGAGAATCCGAAATTCAATCCTGACTTTTCCTGTCTGATTCATTTTATCAGCGCATCTGAGAAAATACTGCCATATCACAATAAAAAAAACACTGCCAGCAAATCCAATCGCCATCCTGTACAAATCAATGCCAAACTGCCTAACCCAGCTTTTCCCAATTATCTTATAACCTGTCAAATATATAAATGAATCCTCATTATAATATATGAATAATCCGGCAAAGGCAAGTCCTGATATTCCAATCATCCGAAAAAGAGAATCTTTTTTAATGCACTTTTCCTTTTTTTGCATATATCCGTGCACATAATATCCCGCAAGATAATATGGAAGCATATATTTATATGCCCCCATCCCCAGTCCATCCGGCAAGATAAAAAGCAGCAAAAAACCGAAAACATATATTATTATATTGTCGTTCAAAAAATTGTGCATCACATACACTACCAGGAAGCTCCACCACACAGCCCACAAAAACCAGAGATTATTCAGTGCATTATAAAAGTAAACAAATACAAGCGCTTCCGGCTGCGGTCTCCCATCCACATAATTGACAAACAAAATTCTTGCGTAATCTAGGGCTGTCCAAAAAAATATAGGAATCAGCAGCGACAAAGCCCTGCTTCTCAGCACCGCTAAACGACCTTTCCTATTTACACATCTTTTGATACTATACCACCCCAGATATCCGCTTATCAACATAAACAGCGGCATATGAAAACTGTATATAAACTGATACAGCCTGTCGCTAAAATAGCTCAATTCCATCCGGTATATTTCCCCACTTCCCTCCTGTATACAATGCCCCAATACTACAAGTATAATTGCAAACCCCCTTAAGATATCGGGAAGAACCTCCCTTTCACTATTTTTTTTCATTAAATTCCTTTCCGTATTAATTCCATCCTTTCCTGATTACACACCTTAGTACAGTGAACATTAAGTAATTGGCAGTTTGACTTGCCTATTTTCCTGATAGCACTACTCCCCAAGCCTCGACGTAGCCACCGCTACGCCTGCGTTTGTGAAGCAGCACGCTCAGAAAAATATTCTGCGCCAAACTATCCAAAACTTAATTTACACTGTACTAGAGTGTGTTTGAAAAATGCTTTCTGCCAGATGTGCGTCACAATTTGTGGGAGATTTGTGCCAAATGAAGGGCGCATAGCGGGCTATGTAACCTGAATTTGGTGCAAATATCACGCAAAGTGGTGAATACGACGCATACGCGTCGTTATATAGATGGCAGGAATGATTTTTCAAGCACGCTCTAGATTCCATATTTAAAACAAATAACGCAATAAATGAGTGATATTTTATCAAAAATACATCTTAATTTCTGCCCACAGGTTTACACGCCTTTCATAATAACACTGTACTGAACAGATACTAACACAATAAAAGCATTTTTTCAATAAGACCACTTTCCAATGCAATAACCTTGTAAAAAAATCACATATTTAATAATTGACAAATGTATGCAGCACAGTTATGATTAGTATAGTGTTTCTATTAAGAACAACTATTTTATAAGCAATTCATTTTCTCATCATAAAGGAGGACCTACTATGCCACATTTAAATGAAAACTATCTAAACCTCAAAGAAAGCTACCTGTTCTCTGAGATTAGTCACCGTGTCAATGCTTATATTGCTGCAAATCCTGACAAAAAAGTAATTCGTCTTGGCATCGGCGATGTCACACTTCCTATTGGCTCTGAAGTGATTGCCGAACTTCATGAAGGCGTAAACGCCCTTGCAAATGCAGGCACCTTTAAAGGATACGGCCCCGAGCAGGGATACGATTTTCTTCGCAATGCCATTGTTAATTACTACGAAAGAAACAATGTGTCTATTGATTCCGATGAAGTATTTGTCTCTGATGGAGCCAAAAGCGATACTGGCAATATCACAGATCTCTTCGCAAAAGACAACACAATTCTTATCCCAGATCCTGTTTATCCAGTCTATGTTGACACCAATATCATGGATGGACGGAATATCACCTATATTGATGCAAATGAAGGTAACGGCTTTCTACCTATGCCAGACTTTAATCTGCATGCTGATATTATCTATATATGCTCCCCAAACAACCCAACTGGTGCTGCATACAATAAAGAACAACTAAAGACTTGGATTAATTACGCCCTGGAAAATAATGCCATTATTCTATATGACTCAGCCTATGAATGTTTTATAACAGATGATGATCTTCCCAGAAGTATCTATGCCATTGAAGGTTCAAAGAATTGTGCCATTGAATTCTGTTCTTTATCCAAAACAGCTGGTTTTACAGGGACACGATGTGGTTACACAATCGTACCAAAAAGTTTGAAATTTACAGCCTCTACCGGCGATACACTTTCACTAAATGCGATGTGGAACCGTCGCCAGACCACTAAATTTAATGGGGTGTCCTATATTGTGCAAAAAGGAGCGGCAGCAGCATTCTCTGTTGAAGGAATGGCACAGTGCAAAAAAAATATAGAGTACTACCAGGAGAATGCAAGAATTATCTCCAAAGGACTTGCTCAAAAAAATATCTGTTACTTTGGTGGAATCAATTCTCCTTATGTATGGTTCAAATGTCCTAATAATATGGATTCTTGGGACTTCTTTGATTATCTGCTAACCAATGCTCAGGTTGTCGGAACGCCCGGCGCAGGTTTTGGTAAAAATGGCCAGAAATTTTTCCGGCTTACTTCATTTGGCAATCGCGAAAATACCATTGAAGCGATGGCACGAATAGCCAACTTGTTCTAAATCAAGTAGTGTCGCGACCCTCTCCACTATTCACTGCGCGGTCCCGCGCGTTACTTTAGCAGCATATTTCTTCTGCACGGATCTGTATACCATAAAACCCCTTTGACAGAATAATCTGTCAAAGGGGTTTTATTAAGACTATATTTTAGCATCAAATCATGCATAATTTGATACATCTCAGTAATTACATTTTTTCAAGAATGCTGCCACAAAGTGCAATATCCCGACTGGTCTATTACTTATTTTTACAAATATTTGTAATGGCCGGACTAACGTACTCTGAAATCTAATAAAATAAATCTTATATCTAAATTGTACACTCTGCCAATTATGCAAGTGTAACATTTGCAGCTCTGAGCTTAGAGCTATTCTTTGGATCCTGCTCAATATCAAAAGTAACCTTCTGACCTTCTTCAAGAGTCTTGTAGCCGTCAGATACAATAGCCGAAAAATGTACAAATACATCCTCTCCAGTACCTTCATTTGTTATGAAACCATAACCTTTCTGAGCATTAAACCACTTAACTGTTCCGTTGTTCATTTCTAGAACCTCCATTAAAAATATTTGTGTACTCTCCATAAATCAAAAACTGACTTGTTCCGCAATTCAAATGGAATGATTTGCGGAACAAGTCAGCTCATAGTTCTAATTGAATACTATAAGATTTTATCACTTTTATAAAATAAAGTCAATATAAAAGAATATATAATATAATAAAAAAGATAGCGAAGGGGGGATTCGAACCCTCGACACCGCGGGTATGAACCGCGTGCTCTAGCCAACTGAGCTACTTCGCCAT
>JAIECJ010000240.1 GCA_029068555.1 Lachnospiraceae bacterium | reverse complement strand
TAGACAGATGAAAATGCAGACGCAATAACCGATAGGGATATACAGAAGCAAATGTCCAAGCTTGAAAAGCTTTTTTCGGATAATGAAAAAAATTTAAAAAAGATAGGGATCGAAAAAGCAAATGGAAAGTATGTGATTGACAGCAAAAAATACGGTGAAGCTGATGAAGATGCATTTGAGGCACTTTTTGTCGGACATGATTCTTTTATTGCCAAGGCGGACAAAATTCTGCGTGAGGCGGAGGATAGCACTGAGGATCTGCATTACAGCAAGGTTGAGCGTAAAATTACCAATGTTACAAATTATGACCAGAATGCAGTGTCACTGGCCGCATTTATGACACTTGCACAGCAGGCACAGGCTGTGATAAGTCAGTATAATGATAAGGTACAATCCGGTAATTTGTCTATAGATGATGAGAAAAATATAAAAACAGACCTGATGTATTTTGCTATTTCAGCGTATAAGGGATACAGCGGAATAGAGGAAACGGGCAGTTTGATAAAGCTGAATAAGCTTTGCAAGGATAATGAAGAAAAGCTCAACAAGATAGGAATTACTTTTGACGAGTTTTATTCAAAAATGTCATTTGCGGCAGACACTGATTTGGAAACAGCTGAATTTAAGGAAGCATACAATGAATTGTTTGGCGAAAATGCGGAGTTTGGGAAAAAGGTTGCGGAATATGCCAGAAATGTGTTTAATGGCATTATAAAACCGGATAAGATTGGTGTGTCGATTATTGATATATCAGTATAAATCAAAAGGGACTATGGTTACGCATAGTCCCTTTTAGAATGTTCAGTAATTTTTAAGATGATTCAGTTCCTCTGCAGCAACATTTTTTTCAAGCCATTGATAGCGGAACAGGGCGTAGCCGTCGTAGCCGAGCTGCTTTGCAGTCACATACTGGTAAGCAAGGTTGGTGCTGCTTGATGCCCATCCTAGGTCGGTTTTGGAATCTGTGCCGACTCTGTAGAGGGCAAGGCCAACATACATAGGGAGATCGTTTTTGTTTATCTTAATCCATGTGCTGCACCTGTCGGTAAACATGTGCTTTGCGCCACTGCTTGTCATGTAGATATCAGTCCAGTAAATCTGGGGCATTATGTAATCAATATACCCTGGAGTGGAAAGCCATGTGTCGATGTCTGCGCCCTGACTGCGTGCATTGTCAGGATTTCCTGCCGGACTGATTCCGAATGTGCAAGTTGGATTGGCAGATTTTATAGTCTGATATACCTGTGTGATTAGGGCGTTTACGTTTGCTTTTTTTGATGCAATATCCAATTGATCTGCCATTCCAGATACATAAAAGTAATCATCAAAGTGTATGCCATCAACATCATATTTACTCACAATTTCTCTGATTCCATTTGAAATTAAATCCTTTGTTTCTTTCTGCGCTGGATCAAGGGACAGACAGGTCTGACCGCCAGGAGCTTTGTACTCAATTGAGTAGGGAAGAAACTTTTTATAAAAGGAAGTTGCCTTGAAACTGGCTGTTGATTCATTGTCACGGGAGAGACGGTAAGGGTTAATCCAGGCCTCAAACTGTAGATTCTTTTTGTGGGCAAGATCTACCATAATCTGCAATGGGTCATAGCCAGGGTGGCTTCTGTCAGTGGAAAGAGATGCAGACCATGGATAGTAGTCGGAAGGGTACATGGCATCACCCATGGCGCGGACATGTACGATTACAGTGTTCATGCCATATTTAATAACATTATCGTACATAGTGGATAGCCTTGCGCTAAATTCTGACTCGCTTTTATCCTGCAGGGTTTCTTCAATATCCAGAAAGGAAATCCAGCAGGCTTTTTTGTCAGCAGTATTCGGTGCTGCTTTGGCACGAAACCCTGTAATGGGCGATATGGTCAGTAGCAGCACAGCAGCCAACAAGTATGCAAGTGTCTTTTTACGTGTTTTTTTCATTGAATATCATCTCCTTGTTGATTAATATAATTGAAAGGGTTAAGTGTGTATTTTCCGGTATTTTTTGGGGGTAACACCATATTTTTCTTTGAAAAGGGTATAAAAATGCGTGCGGTTCGTAAATTTCAGCTTTGCGGCTATGGCACTGATAGATTCATTACTTTCGACTAGGCATTGTGCCGCTTTTTTCAGGCAGAAGGTCATGCCATAGTCATAAAGGCACATGTCAGTGAACTTGTTGACAATGCGGTTCAGGTAGTCTCCACTGTAGTGGAGCAGCCGCTCTAATTCAGTGCGCGTCATGCGGCCGTCACTTGCTTCAAAAAGGCGGGTAATGCGTGCAAAGAGCAAAAAGTCACTGTTTGTATCAAGACGGATGCTGGTACAATGGTACTGTCCGGGCGAAGAAAGATAGGACAAAAATGCACACAGCAGACCACGGACTTGGTATGAGGCGCCAAATTCGGGATATAGGAGCGTATGTATCATGGTTTCTGCCATGGCATATAGGTGGGATGCAGGCAGATGGTTCTGGTATGCTGGGATAAAGTCAAGGTAAGCACGCTCACCAGGATTCTTTAAATCTGAAGTGATAAAGTGATAGAGTTCACTGTTATAAATTTTTTTTTCACTTGCAAAAAATGCGTTCTGGGCGCAGTAAAACAGTTCTGTTACAAAATCAGGAGCCAGACCAATATACAAAACTCTGCATTTGGACTGGTAGTGCTCCATATGACGCAGGTTTCTGTTAATGAGACAACAGGAGCCTGCTGGATAAAGATAGTCTTTTCCCTCTATTCGTTGTATTATATTTCCTTCCAAAACTATGACGAATTCAAAAAAGTCATGAAAATGTGGGGCATTTTTCGTATAGGAGTAGTTCTTTTTGGACAGGGTTTCCTGATACAGAACAGCTTTTTCGAAGGACAGTGTAACAATATTTACATAATCCCCCGAATTGGAACCGTCACAGTACTCTAATGTAAGCTGAAACGGCATGTTCATATGGTAAAAGCGGCTAAAATCACTTTCCCCGTTTTGGACTTTGATAGAGGCGTCACTGCTGTCCAGAGCTTCCTGCATATCAAGCTTGGAATCTTTTTCCATATATTCCTCCGTATTGTACTGACTTTTAATCAGGGTGTTTTCCTAAATCCTTTACCTTTCCGCCATTTGCTTTAACCATCTTCCGCCATCCCATCTGTGCTGCCATTTTATACAAAAATCTTGGAAAAGCAACAGACACATAACTATTTTCCTGTATTCTGTGCTGGCAGATGGTGTCTGCCATTGCGAAAAGAGCCTTCTCTACTGGTGCCTTTGGTCCATGGCCATTCTCGATTGTCGGCATCTGCTGAAGCGCGCCGCCTCCGCCGACACCAATCCCGCCTCCCCATATCAAGCCGGCTTTTGTGCACCAGTTCTGCAGAATATTTAGTGCAGGTTCGGCTTGTATTCCCTCATAGAAACCACAATTTACGATACCGTAAACATGTAATTGGCGAGTCTGCCAGTTTACGGATTCCAACTGAATCAGACACGACAGGAGATGGGCTGGAATCCCGTCTACATATAACGGGCATGCATACACTAAGACATCTGCTTTTTGTAGTTCTGTCAATACATTTTCTGAAAGAACTGTTTTGTTGAAACTGAGTTCTTCAATTTCAGGTTTATCCGTATCCGATGTTGTATTGATACCGACAAGATATTTTTTCAAGTCCATTAACAAAGTGCCGCTGTTGCTGCGACTGGTTTTGGGACTTCCGTTTATTAGTACTATTTTCATAAGGTAATATTCTCCAGTTCTTTTGCTGTTTTGTAAAAAGAAATGTTTTTGACCAGTCCATCATAGTTATCAGCATTTGCCGCTATGATGTTTCGCGCAGTATCTTCCTCCGACTGTGTAATGTTATCTCCATAAAAATATGCAGAAAGGGAAATGACATTTTGATACCTGCGCTTATGGTGCATTTCTCCTTTGCGAAGTACAAAATCTGGATGAAAGTAGGAAATTGCCCTGTCCTGTGCCATTTTTACAAAAGGACTTACACTGCCATAATAGCACTGGCTGATCAGGATAAGCTCTGAGCACTTGCCCATTTCAAGTCCAGTATTTTCATAACCGTCATGAATTACACATTTCCCTGGGGTTTTGACCCAGCATCCGAAACAGCCGATGCAGTGGTGGATAGTACCATGCGGCATGATAACTTTATAGTCGCCTTTTATGGAGGTATTTATGGAAGTGTTAAAGTTTTCAATATCTGTAATAATTAATTTCATCGTTTTTCCTCCCTATATTTTAGATTACCACAAACACAGTGGAAATGCATTAAGATGGGATTAATTTTATATAATTTGTAAAAGTCCTTATAATAAGCTTAAAAATCCAGTATTTATAATGGATTGCTCCACTTTTTAGTTGTAAATTAACACAGAAAAATCTGCATGATAAAAAACGGTTAGCGACAAATTAGTGACAAATTTATTGCAATTGTGAAACCTCAATTTTCTCAATTTCAGCTCGCAGTTCGTCTAAGGTTCTATGACCATATACTGACCTTTCAGCATCGTTTCCGAGTGAGTGCCCCATCAAAAGATGTTTTGACAGAACACCGTATTTGTCGCAGTGCCAGGAAAAGGTGTGACGGCAGTCATGTGGTGTATGTTTTGTGGTAGATGGGGACAATGACAATCCCAAAGAGTCGAGAGTAGTGTAAAAAATGGAGCGGAATGCCTGGTCAGGTATGTTATACCATTTCAAATGGCAGTACCATAACGGTAGGCGGTTAGCATTTACTTATTAAACCATTTTTCACATTTGGACAAAAGTGCCTTTTCAACTAAGTTTGGAAAAATTCAAATATGGCTTGACAAAATAGTAAGACTGTAGTAGTCTATATGCAGATACTACTACAGTCTTATTCTTTTTATATCTTTTTTGAATGCTGAGAGAGATTTTGATTGTGAGGAACTGTAAAAAATAATAGAAAAATTTTATGGCAAATGGTAATAAAAGGAGAACACGTATATGACAAAACTGTTTGATTCTGAATTGAGGGTGATGAATGTCCTCTGGAAAGAGGGCGATGTGCCTGCGAAGCTGATTGCGGACAGATTGAATAGGGAGCTGGGCTGGAATAAGAATACGACCTATACATTGATTAAACGCTGTATGAAAAAGGGCGCAATTGAACGGAGTGAGCCCGGATTCATGTGTCACGCACTGATTTCGCAGGAAGAAGTACAGGAGACAGAGACCAATGAGCTGATTGACAAGGTTTATGACGGTTCGGCAGACAAACTGTTTGCCGCATTACTTGGCAGGAAAAAGCTGACAGCCGGACAGATTGAGCGGCTGAAACAGATTGTTGATGAGCAAGAGGGCAGATAAGGAAATCTGAGAAAAGGAGTGATTAGAAGTTAGCGCGTCAAAGCCGCGCAGAGGAGGGGGAAGATGAGTGTATTACAGATGAGCATTTCAGGCGCAGTCTTGATTCTGGCAGTTGTGGTTCTGCGCGCACTGACAATGAACCGGCTGCCAAAAGACACATTTCTTATTTTGTGGGGGATTGTACTGCTGCGGCTGATGGTGCCACTCTCTGTTCCATCAGGGCTTAGCGTGTACTCGTGGATGGAACAAAATATGGATTTGGCGCTGCCAGTTCAAAATAATGCAGCGGCGTCTATGAAGGGGCATAACGAAGCTGCCATTGACAGTGGAGCTCCAAAACAGGCGCCAAGAAATAACACATCTGAAATATTCAGCACAAGGTCAAAGCAGCTGCAAAAAAATGATGAAAATGTCATAAGTGATATAAATACCTATCAGGCTGGAAAAACAAAGAATACTCTTCAGCCTACTGTAAGTAAATATCAAGCCCAAAATACTGATAGCAATGTCATTTTTTCAATGATTGCGGCAAACCTGATTGCATATTTCAATATCACCACCACAATACGTTTCACAGTCTGGTGCGTCGGGATGCTTGTCTGCATGACACATTTTATCATGTCATACCTGCGATGCCGGATCGAATTTCAGACATCACTTCCTGTAGAAAATCCGTTTGCTCAGCGCTGGATTGAGGAACACCACCATCGTTTGTTTACTATTAGGCAGTCGGACAAAATTTCTACACCGCTGACCTACGGCATCCGGCGACCCGTGATTCTGATGCCCAAAAATACGGATTGGGAAAATACACTGCAGTTACAATATATCCTGATGCATGAGTACATCCACATCTGCCGCTATGACGCTCTGACAAAGCTGGTCTGCACCTGTGCACTCTGTATCCACTGGTTTAACCCGCTGGTGTGGATAATGTATGTACTTTTCAATCGGGATGTGGAAATCTCCTGCGACGAGCATGTCGTGCGCCGCTTCGGTGAGGCGTCCAAGTCGGTGTATGCAAAGATGCTGATTCAGATGGAAGCGCAGCGCAGCAATGTGATGACATTTTTGCCGCTTGGCAGCGGTTTGTTATTAAAAATAGGAAAAAATGCAATGGAAGAAAGGATTAGGGCAATTATGAAAATAAAAAACAAATCCATATCTGCGGCAGTGCTGGCAGCAGTATTAGTTATCAGTGTGACGACAGTATTTGCCACATCTGCGGAGGAGAAGACAGGAAAAACGAAAACGGGCGAAGATAGACCGGAAAATGTACGTGTAATTCCCGATGCGGATTTTACAGAAGAAGATTGCCAAAAACTGCTTGCCCTGCAATTTGAAGGCTACAGGGATATGAGTATTTCCAGCTACCAGGAAAAGGTGTGGACACTCATTGACACAAAGGAGTATAGGGACTTGCTGGAGCGTTTTTCTAAGGATGAAACGCTATATGCGATATACGAGGGGAAAAGGGAAGCTGACAAAAACACCAAGGAGATGGCTGCGTTCCTTTATAATATTTATGACCCGCTGACAGGAACAAAGTGGCGTACAAGAGATTTTAGCGGATATGCAGCGACAGATTTTTCCGATGCGTCGGACAATGCCTGTCTGGAATATACGGTAACACTCACGATTCTGGATGCGGATGGGCTGACAGTAGGGGAGTACGACATTGTGCGCCAGCATGTTATGGATGACTTAAAGGACATTTTTCAGACAAAGCTGGGTGAATTGCTGACGACGGAACTGCGCGATGAGGAATTTATGCGGACGATACTCAATGAGGAGATTAATAGTATAAAATGGGAGTGGGGGAATGAAAGGCTTCAGATTGCAGTTGCGTATGATTACACACCTTTGGGGGAACTGCCCGTTGAAGCGATGGACGACTGGACGCAGGAGATTGTATCCGAGTGGGACAGCATGTTGAAGCCTTATGCACCTTATGGACTGATATATCAATATGACCAGCGTATAGATGAATGCAAAATGTATTTCAACGGAAAGGAAGTCCGCGCGATATACGATATAGGACAAAATCTTTTTATTTCCACACACGCCGGAATCGGCGAAGGCATCTACGCCGAAGATGCAGTGGATCTTTATGCCGAGTACGACGGCAGCAAACTCATCGGGCTGCGGGAAGCCACGCCAGAGGAGATGGAGGAGGCCACAAAGAAGCGCCAGGCGGTAACAGATGCATATAAGGATGGACAGGAGAAGTATTTTGACAGATTGCGGGAAGATGTACCTGCCACTGAGGAGGACTATCAAAGCCTGCTTGCGCTGAAAACACCAGATTACCGTTCAAAGACTATCGCGGATTTTAACAGGGAACTTCTGGACTGGGCAAATAACAATTTTGAGCGGCAAGAGCGGATTGCTGTCGATAATATGTATAAAGATTACCACGCCGCGCTGACAGATGAGGAGAAAGCATTTGCAGCAACGACGGCACATCTGTCAGTAATGGAGAATGGGGAGTATGTCAGAAGCATTCAGAGGAACGAGCCGGAACGCGACGTTGTTGAGGACATTTTTCTGAGCGGCAAGAGCACGGAGGAATTTGGTCAGGACAGTAATCGTTCCGCATGGTGCTCTCTGTATTATACATTTTCCTATCATATCTCAGACAAGAAGACAGTTCGAATCGGCGAGCGGGACGATTGTGTCGGCGGAATGATAGACAGCATACGGGGATTCTGGGAATCGTCGACTGTAGACCAGCTGGTGGCAATGACAGAGGATGAGATGCTCGAAATGCTTCATTTGATAGCAGAAAAGTACAGCAGCCGTAACGTTACCATCACAGTTCTCGACGACAAGACAGCATTTGAACGCATGGACGAGCGTGAGCTGTACGATATGAGGGAGGGGACTGTGGAGATTTCTTTTCCAGATTATGATGAAAGCATGATTGACGCGATGCACAGCGGCAATCATACGGTATTCTACGATAAGGAGGCTGTGCTGAATATGTTTCTGGAAAAATATAATAATGGGGAGTTTGGGGCAGCAAATCCGAAAGTGGTACTCCGTGACGAATATGGGACAGATGAGAGAAGCCTTTCTGGAAATCGTGCCGCCTATAAGGTGGCATGTACCGATAACCACACAACGCTGACAGTGTACATGAAACGAATTTCATTTGACGCGGACAGGGATGTGTGGCAGGTTTATCAATATGATATTGTGACAAAGCCTGCCTCATGAACAGCAGTGTTGTTTATCGGCATAGTGACGTATATGCTGGATGAATTTATGAGACTTGAGTCAGCAGTTGTGCAGATGAAGATGGAAGATAAGGAGACAGAGAAGGAACAGGAGCAGAGGTTCATTGTCAAGCTGAGCGTGGAATAAATGTCTCACAACTTAAATATCCGCCACATCGATCCAGATATGGCGGATATTTATAAACCTATTTTAGATATTTCGCCTTGTCTATTTGATAAGGGGCTGATCCGTTTTCTATACGCTTTGACGCTGTGTTATTATTCTGTTATGATTGTGGCGATATTCAGCTGGAAAACTATATTTTTTTGTTAGATATATTGTATTTGGCTTTATCCAATTCATATAAAAAAGTACTAATTAAAATTGGATTTCCAATTTCATCATTTTTATATGATTGATTATCAAGCTTTCTTACACGTTGAAACCCTAGTCTTTCTAAAAGTTTCCATGATGATACATTCTGCACATCACAATCTCCATAAATTGCACTGATACCCACTGATTCAAATAAATAATGAACAAGTGCATTGCTTGCTTCTGTTGCATAACCTTTTCCACAGTATCTAGGATTAAAATCATAATCTATACAATAATGTCCTTCATCATCTATCCAATATCCAACACTTCCTATAACATTCTGTTCTGATTTTAATTCAGCAACAAGACGGTTATCCATATCTTTCCACTCAGTAATAATGTTTCTCACCTGTTCTTCTGACATTGGATAAAAATCTTCATATTTGCTGACTTCTTCATCAGAAAAATATTTTGTAATATCCTCAAAATCCGTCATTCTATAATTTCTCAAAAGTAATCTATTAGTTTCTATAGCCATCATCTAAACACCCTCCTTGTATTTGCCGGCTTTATACCATCAATATCATACTACAATCACGCTCATTTTTCTATCACATTGCTGTTAAATTTCTTTCTTCCTCCGTTTTATTTTTCCTTGTTGCCTATTCTGCTGTCGGCTCTCGTTCTGATGCTCCCTCTCAAGGTTCTTCTTGTTATAGCTGAATATCTCGGCATATGCTAGAGCGTGTTTGAAAAATCATTCCTACCACCTGCATAACGACGCGTACGCGTCATATTCGCCACTTTGCGTGATATTTGCACCAAATTCAAGCATTTTTCAAACACGCTCTAGGGAATGATAAGCTTTGCTAATAGTAAAAAATATGCCGTGATGTGTTGACTTTTAAAATAAGTAGTGATATATTTATCGCATAAAGATACAAATACATCACTTTATAAACAAGTAAGCAAAAATGTGAGAAGTCTGCATATCAGAATTATCATGCACAGTAGAATGCCCAAAGGTGCAATCTGCGCGCATATTTGAGATATCACAGAGCGGTATCATGGAGGTTCGTATGAAGAAAAAAGTAAAAATTATCATTGGATTGGGAGTTGTCTGTCTGCTGATGGTGTTAGGGGCATCGTGGTATGCGGTTACGTTCAACGATTCGCGTCTGGTTGTTCCGATGGAGGCGCCATATCAATTTACCGTCAGGGATTTGCCAATGCTCATTGCGGTCGGGTGTATGGTTCTGTATTTGTTTTTTCTGCTTGCACTGTGCTATATGAAAGGAAAAAAGGACGAGACAGCACATGTCACCAGAAGGATTAGCCCAAAACTCGGTATAATGGGATTGCTGGGATTTCTAGGGTTTATGGGATTCTGGACGTACAGCGCGGATGGAAGGATTACTCCGTTTGTATATTTCATGTTTTTTGGTTTCTTTAGTTTTTTCTATGAGGGAAGAATGTCGAATGCCTATATGGATGAGCGGTACGAGGAAAATAAATACAAGGCGAAACTGAAAGCGCACGGGATTGCGCTGGACATTGTTTATGCGGCACTGTTTTTTGTGGTAGCGGCAGAAGGAAGGATTCTGAAAACGATAGATGTAAAACTGATGATTCTTGTGATTGCTGTTGCGTGTTCGATGGCGGTTGATGTCTTTCTGAGCGAGTACCTGCTGTACCGATATGATCATGCGGATGAGCTTGATGAAAGTGAGGAGTAGAAAGTGCCGGATTTTGAGTGCAGATTAAAGAAATACAGGCAATTGAAGGAACTGACGCAGGAGGAGCTGGCGGTGCAGGTCGGAGTGCGCAGGGAGACGATTATGCGCCTTGAAAAAGCGCAGTATAATCCCTCGTTAAAGCTGGCCGTTGATATATCGCGGGCAGTGGAGGCGCCGATTGAGGAGATATTTATCTTTCCGCAGTGAGACTATGTAATAGGATTATTTTTCGGCGGTTTTATGAATGTATCAATGCCTTCTTGACTTTTCGAATGACGAGTCAAAGAGAGAGGCAGATACCTTGTATGAGGAACTGATGAAATGCGGCGCCGAAGTTCTCTATGACGACAGAGAAGGCGTCAGGAGCGGACAGATGTTTGCGGACGCGGACTTGATAGGCGTGCCGATTCGCGTTATTGTCAGTCCCCGCAATTTAAAAGACAACAAAATCGAAGTTACAAAAAGAGACAATTCTGTTCATGCAGTTGTGTCGGTTTCTGAGAGTCTGGCGTATATAATGAAGCTGCGGGAGCGGTTGTATCTGGATATAGATGGGTAGATACTTTTGGTAAAATAACACCGCTACGCCTGCGTTTGTGAAGCAGCACTCTCAGAAAAATATTCTGCGTCAAACTATCCAAAACTAATTTTTCACTGTACTTGAGCGTGTTTGAAAAATGCTTTCTGTCAGATGTGCGTCATAGTTTGTGGAAGATTTGTGTCAAATGAAGGAGACGCAGGCAGGAATGATTTTTCAAACACGCTCTAGAATAATAGACTTTTGCTAAGCATATGAGCTGTGGCATTTTAGACTGTCTGCCGTTGTGGAAAGCGGGGAGATGTGGTATAATACTATACGCCTATAACAAAAAGATAACAGGTAAAGGAGCATGACGCTCAGATTGACGCGTATCTGTCAATTTGAAAGGGAGTATGGATCAGACGGGACGATTTTGGAATTGTCATTTGTTGCTAAAATGTGCTGACAAAAATCGGTGATTAAAATAAAGGGACTGGGGTGATAGGACAAAATGAAAAACAGAATCATAAATTACCGTCAACGAATTGACGCGCTGTTAGCGCACCCGCGAGCCGAAACGGACTGGAATGTCGTTCTGCGCGAACACCTGACACAAGTGTCGTTTTTTCAGCATGAGCGGCTGATACACCTGATTGTGACAGTCACATTTGCATTACTGACTATGATCGGGCTGGCGGTTTATTGTATCGCCGAATATATGCCGATACTGGCATTGATTGGACTGCTTCTGGTACTGCTTATCCCATATATCGGGCACTATTACATACTGGAAAACGAGGTGCAGAAAATGTATAGGCAGTATGACCAGATTTTGCAAAACATAAAATCAGGAGGAAATTAAAAATGAATAAAATAGGAATTATCGGTGCAATGGAGTTGGAGGTAGCGGAGTTAAAATCAAAGATGGAGCTCAAAAATGTCGTGGACAAGGCTGGTATGCAGTTCCATGAGGGTGTGCTCAATGGAAAAGATGTAGTCATCGTACAGTGCGGCATCGGAAAAGTCAATGCAGGTATCTGCGTGCAGGTACTGGCGGATTTATTTGCAGTGGATGCCGTGATCAACACAGGGGTTGCCGGGTCATTGCGTGCAGCGATTAATATTGGTGACATTGTAGTCTCAACAGATGCCTGCGAACATGACATGGATGTCAGTGCTCTTGGCTATGAGCCAGGCGTCATTCCACAGATGGAGACATCCTTCTTCAAGGCGGACAGGAAGCTTGCCGAGACGGCAATCGCAGTCTGCCGTGAGGTGAATCCTGAGATTGGCGTGTATGAGGGGCGTGTAGTGAGCGGAGACCAGTTTATATCGGACGGTGCAGTGAAGGACAGACTGATTCAGCAGTTTGACGGCTCTTGTGCGGAGATGGAAGGCGCAGCAATCGCGCATGCAGCATTTTTGAACAATCTGCCCTATGTGGTACTGCGCGCGATTTCGGATAAGGCGGACGGCAGCGCACACATGGATTATCCGGAGTTTGAGCGCGCCGCGGCAGCGCACTGTGCAAAGCTGGTGGAAAATCTGGTTGTACGGCTGTAGGCACTCGTCAATGGTAAGTCTGATATGCTCTGGTGCGGAGGTTGTCAGATGGCTGAATATATAGATATTTTTAATGAATATATTATGGGAAGCGCCCAGATGCTTGTCGGTTTTCATTATTTTACGAAACTGCTGCAAAAGCGTGCAGCATTCTCCTCATATCTGTTGTTTCTGGTTGGCAGCATTTTGGAGCTGCGTTTTATCACAGGCGGCAGAATCGCAGAGTTTGGCGCATACATCCTTATGCTTACGGTAAGTGGGATTTATGTGTGTGCAGGCGGAGGCAGTATAGTCTTAAGGCAGTTCAGCCATGATTGCCATGCAGACTGGAAATCCATTATTTTATATGCTGCGTTAACCCTTGAGGTAATGCAGCTCAGCTTTGGTATCGTAAACACATTTTTGGGAATATTGTTTCCAATGCTGCACCCCTTTGCTCCTGATGCGGCTGGCATTGTATTTATGTTTCTGGGATATATGGCACTGCCGCTGGCTGCGTTATGCTACCATATGATATGCAGGTATTTTTCTTATTACGAAACCATAAAAAAGCAGTATGTGCTTATGGTTTTGATACCGATTTTACTGATATTCCTTGTGGGCGAATATATCAATTTCACGATTTATGAAGCGTCTGGTATGACACAGAACGGTCACATATCTGCCCGTGCCAGTTATTATCCGATGCTTGTGATAGAGCTGCTCGGAATGGCAAGCCTGTTTTGTGTTCTGTTTGCCTATAAAAAGCTGCTGCAGAATTTCCGCCTCAGCACAGAACTGTCCCTTCTTGAGCAGGCGGAGCACTCGCTGAATCAGTATGTGGAGGAGGCAAAGGCACATTATGACAAGACAAAATCCTTTCGCCATGATATCAAAAATCATATTGCAGTCGTGAAAGGACTTTTGCAGCACGGAAAAACAGAGCAGGCACTAAACTATATTGGGGATATGGAGGAAATGACAGGAGGACTTTCTTTTTCGTGCAGCACAAACAATCCGATAGCGGATATTTTGCTGGGAAATAAACTTGGAATCGCGAAAAGCATGGGAATTGAAGTCAACTGTCCGCTAATTCTGCCGTATCCGTGCCCAGTACGGGATATTGATTTTTGTATCATTCTGTCGAATGCGCTGGATAACGCAATCCATGCGTGCAGAATGCTGGACAGTGATGCGGAAAAATATATTCATGTGACAGGGCGTATCCAAGGCGACTTTCTTTTGCTGGAAATTGAGAACAGTTTTCAGGGCAGACGCTCGTTCAGAACAGGAACAGGTCTGTCTAATATAAAGGCAGTGGCGGAGAAATATCACGGCACAATGAGCGTCAGGATACAGGGGGCGGTATTTATCCTCAGCGTGCTGCTAATCATTCCACAGCAATCAGAATGCACTTCACAGCAAAGGGGTTCATTCACTGCCACATAGCTCCGAAAACCATAATGTAAGGAACTGTTAATAAATAACTCATGACAATGACTTGTCTAAATGTTCATCTGGGGCATCCGAAAATCTCGACATAAGGCATTGCCCTTTATGCCTTTGCCCCCATGCCTTGAGCTATTTCTGAACAATTCCTAAGGCAGGCATTCCGCCTGAAAAAAAGATATTCGAAGTCCCTTTACACTTGAAGTTGTCATGCAAAAGCAGGTATAGGGAAAATTTCGAGAGTCTGTAAAAATTATGGAGGTACGAGTATGGCAATGGAAATCAATGGCAGCTACAGCAATGTCCAGACCAGCTATTTAGAGAAGCTGAAAGAAGAACAGCCTCTGGACAAAACCAGCAGGGCGGGGGAAATAAAGGAAGGGCAGAAAGAAGAAAAGGCACCTGCGCATGATGAATATATCAGCAGTGAAAAATCAGGTGCGAACCCCACCGGTCTATACTGGCTGGGAGAGGATGAAAACGGAAACCGCAAAATCTTTTTTGATGATCCAAAAAAGTCGAATCCGGCAGACGCAAAAGAACCGTCTGACAAAAAGACAGACAATGCCGAGGACAGCGATACGCCAAAGGTAAAGGCAGACGAACCCAAAAAGGTAGAGGAAAAGTGTACCGGAGATACGGGAAAAGTTGACAGGGAAATCGAAAAGCTGAAGGAGAAAAAGAAGCAGCTTGAACAGCAGATTCAGTCCGCAGCCGGAGATGAGAAAAAGGTTCAGGAGCTGGAACGAAAACTGGCGCAGGTAGAGAATGAACTGAGTCAGAAGGACAATGAGACATATCGGCGGAATAATACGATTTTTACTTAGGAACGGTTCCTCAACGCAGGAAATAATAAAAATACTGGGAAATGGAGACGCACGGGTCACTGTTTTCCAGTATTTTTGCAGTCTATATTTACATCTGGCTGCATTGTGGAAAACGCCGGCGTATGTTATAATAATGCAGAGCATGTTTGTGAAATCAGTAGGATTTAAATTCCTTCAAAGCGTCTGAACGAATAGCTCCTTAGCATTTCTTTGAAAATATTTGGTGGAAGCGAGGTTAGCGATATGTTATGGGACAAGGTATCAGGATTATATGACATTATTGAAACAGTATATAACGGTAAAGTCTATCAGGGTCTGGGAAAAACTGTGGCAGAGCAGATAGAACAAACTGACATCGTGCTGGAATGTGCCTGCGGGACGGGCGCTATCAGCAAATATATTGCACCAAAATGCAGGCACTTGACAGCTACGGATTTTTCTAAAGGAATGCTGCGGCAGACTGCAAAAAAATGCCGAAGCTATGGCAACATAACGATAAGGCACGCTGATATGACACAGTTAAAGTGCCGCGGCAGCAAATATGACAAGGTTGTTGCCGGAAATGTAATTCACCTGCTGGACGAACCTTACGCCGCAGTAAAAGAACTGGAGCGGGTATGCAAAACAGGCGGTAAAATCATTATTCCGACCTATATCAATGGAGCCAGCGGCGTTAATCAATTGGCAGTGCGTTTGTTTGAGCTGGGAGGCATTCCTTTTAAGCGGCAGTTTGATATGGATTCCTATAAAAAGTTTTTTCAGGATGCAGGCTGCAAACAAGTTGACTATACAGTCATCAACGGAAGAATGCCCTGTGCAGTAGCAGTGATTACGAAACAGCAGTAGCAGCGAGAGCAGCAAAAGATTAAAAAAGCTATAAAATAGGTTAGAGCGTGTTTGAAAAATGCTTTCTGCCAGATGTGCGTCACAATTTGTGGGAGATTTGTGCCAAATGAAGGGCGCATAGCGGGCTATGTAACCTGAATTTGGTGCAAATATCACGCAAAGTGGTGAATACGACGCATACGCGTCGTTATATAGATGGCAGGAATGATTTTTTAAACACGCTCTAGGAGCTGTAAAAAATAACCTGTACAGCTTGTGGACAGAAGGCAAAAAGGCAGGACTGATTTATAAAAATGGAGGTATGATATATGGGAATACATTTTGGGGTGGATTATTATCCGGAGCACTGGCCAAAGGAGCGCTGGGAAACCGACGCGCGGCTGATGAAGGAAATGGGCGTACAGGTCGTGCGCATGGCAGAATTTTCGTGGTTTAAGATGGAGCCTGCGGAGGGTGAATTTCATTTTGAGTGGATCGAAGATGCAGTCGCGCTTCTCGACAGTTACGGCATCAAATCCGTTCTCGGAACACCCACTGCTGCACCTCCTGCATGGATTATCCAGAAAAATCCGGAGATACAGCCAATTGACAGGCAAGGAAGGCGTAGGCATTTTGGCGGCAGACACCATGACTGCCAGTCCAATCCTGTCTACCGCGTGCACATCCGCAGATTTGTTACGGCAATGTCGCAAAGGTTTGCTGACAATCCGGGTGTCATTGGCTGGCAGATTGACAATGAGCTTGGCAACTCCCACGGGGATTTGTGCATGTGCAGTTCCTGCAGACGGCTGTTTCAGAAGTGGCTGGGCAGAAAGTATGGTACAATCGAGGCACTGAACAACGCGTGGGGGACGGCTTTTTGGAGTCAGGGCTATAACAGTTTTGAACAAATTGGTACACCGCTGATTACGGCAGTCGGCGAGAATCCGTCTGCAATGCTCGACTGGAAATGCTACTGTTCGGATTTGATTGTCAATTTTGCGGATTGGCAGGCAGAGATTATCCGAAAAAATTGTCCGAATCATTTTATCACGCACAATTTTATGTGTTTTGACAATAAAGTGGACTATTATGATTTAGCTGGGCTGCTGGATTTTGTGTCCAATGACATCTATCCTGCAGGTCACTGGCAGAAGCAGCCGCACCAGCCGGACAACGAGCTTGCGGCGTGCCATGATGTGATTCGCGGATACAAGAAACAAACGTTTTGGATGATGGAGCAGCAGTCTGGCATGGCAGGCTGGGAAATCATGGGCAGGGCGCTGGAGCCAGGGCAGATGTCAGCGTGGGCGATGCAGTCCGTTGCACATGGAGCGGATGCGGTTGTCTTCTTCCGGTGGAGAACGTGTGCGATGGGAACAGAGCAATACTGGCACGGTATTCTGGGACACAGCGGCAACCCCGGCAGAATCTACAATGAGGCGAAAAAGCTGACACAGACCTTTACAAAATATATGGAGGAATTTGAGGGAAGCATGCCCAATCCTGAGGTTGCGATTGTCCACAGCTTCCGCCAGAATTATGCGTTTGATATTCAGCCCAACCACCCGCAGCTACGCTATGTCGAGCAGCTGCAGAAGTACTATAAGGCACTGTATCATAAGAAAATTCCAGTTGATTTCGTGCAGGACATGGATGATTTGTCACGTTACAAACTGGTGATCGCACCGCTCCAATATCTGATGACGCCAGAGCTCGAACAGCACTATATGGACTATGTGGCAGAAGGAGGGCATCTGGTGCTGACAATGCGCACTGGTGTCAAAGACGCGACGAACCTGTGTATGACAGACCGTGAATTGCCTGGACGGCTCGGCGAGCTGTGTGGTATCGAGGTGCCGGAGTATGACTGCCTGCTGGAGACGACAGGCGGCGTGCTCTACGGCAAGAAAGAATATGAGATTGAAAAGTGGTGTGACATTATAGAACTTAAGGGCGCAAGCCAGATTGCCGAATACTCTACTGGTTTCTATAAGCAGACGCCTGCCATCACAGAAAACCAGTACGGCAGCGGCACTGCATGGTATATCGGAACCGAGCCGGGTGACGAGCTGATGGAGGATATCATGACCTATATTACCCGCGTCTGTGAGGTTGAGACACTCGGTACCGCAGCGGACGGCGTGGAGATGATGACCCGTGAGCGTGATGAGAAAGTATGGCTGTTTGTCATGAACCACACAGCAGATGAGCAGGTATACCACCTCCATGGAACGTACACACTCCTTGAAGGTGAGCGGGAAGAGTTTCTAAAGCCCTATGAGGTACAGCTCTTTGAAGGGTATAAGCGTCGGAAATAACATCATTTATAGGAAACGCGAATATTATTTGCGTTTCCTCGCGCCGACCGCACGCCGATAGCAAAAGCAAGGGCGGAAAAAGCGCCTGCTGAGAAAAACAGTGAAGCCCGGCAATGGAATTGACAAGAAAGAATATCCCTGTGAATAATCCTGGGATATTTTTTTGTCCTTGACAGTATAGAAAAAGTGGTCGCCAAAATTAATAATGCCCCAGACAAGCACGCCAACCACAAAGCAGACAAAACGCACATCAGCGAGAGACAAAACTGCCGGCAGTAAAATCATCGGGCAGTAGATAAATAAATTGTTTGCCATCCAGTGCCTGGGCGTCGTGTGATAAGGCAGCCATTTGTGCTCGTACATCCATTGGGAAAGTCGCCTACTGTCTCCTCAAACAGATGAAACGGCAAATCAATGGTAGACAGTCACACACCCATTGTAGTATGATTCTAAACAAAAATCTATATAATGCAATATTTAGTTGGTTTTTCCTTCAAATTTTTTAGGGAAGCAAAGCACATAATAACACAGTAATAAAATAAGGAGGCGGAATACAATGGGCAGTTGGGTCAGATTTTGATTGAGGTTGCAGCAAGGGCATGATATAATGAAAAAGAGATGAAATGAGGAAGGAACAGGCATTCATATGAATTATTACTTTATAGACTATGAAAATGTTCATGCAGACGGTTTTGTCGGGATAGAAAATCTCGGGGAGAATGATACCATCTGTGTGATGTATACGGATCAGAGCAAGGCATTTTCGCTGGAGCTGGTGGAGAAGATTACAAGGCAGAAAGTAAAACTTGAGTCCTACAAGGCAGGCACAGGCGCGAAAAATTCTCTGGATTTCCAGCTGGCGTCTTATCTTGGGTACATGATTGCAAAGAGCGGCGGGGCAGACAATTGTTTTTATATTGTCTCACGCGACACGGGGTTCAACCATCTGGTCGATTTCTGGGCAGAGCGCGGTGTAACCGTGAACCGCATTGCAAACTTTGCGGGAGATGAAAAAGATCCTAAGACGGTAGTGGCAGTCGTGGAACCAAAGACCAGAGTGAAAACAAAGAGTAAGTCCAAAGTTTCCGATTCCAACAAAGCGACAAGGGAGGAATTGCTGCAATATCTCACAGAGGAAGAGTATTCAGATAAAATACTGGAGATTTTTAACAGCTATAAGACGAGAGTTGCCATTAACAACGGACTCAGCAAGGAATTTCGGGACAGCCAGAAAAGCAGCGCCATCTACAAAAAACTGAAAACATTGTTAAAAGAAAAACAGAAAACGTAGGATGTATTTGTGCGAATAGGAGGTAATAGTGGGCGTATCGGCAAAGGGACGAAGGCAGATTCAATATGGCAGTCGTAATTTTGTATGGTGGGTTGCTCCTGATGGTGATGACTGCGACAGGATTTGTCTGAACAGAATAATAGGATGAAGGAGCTGTAGCTGTGCACAGCTCCTTTTTAGCGGAATATTTCCAGTTTGATTATCTGTCCGCATTTAATTGGCAGAGTCAAGGTCTATTTCTCCATGCTCCTTTTCAAATTTGGCAATATGCCTTTTCATAAGAACTTCTAATTCCCTGTTAGCAGAGCGAGCATTGTATTCTGCAACATAGCGGAACCTTTTGAGCGTATCATCTTCCACTCGGATTGTAAACTTAGATATTTTTGTTGTCACTTAATCAACTCCTTTTTATAGACAAAATTATAACATTATATTATACTTAAAAATAATTATAGACATTATATTGACGGCCTAATAACAGCATATTATAATATAGTATATTCCCAAATAAAAAAAATATTTGAAAAGGAGAATTTTTGAGTATATGCAGGGAGGTTATTGGAACGGATTTTTTGAGGAGATAACACCGCGTTATGATGAAAAATCCAGTGCTTTAAATGGTTTTACAGTTTTGCAAATGCCTTATGAAGCGGGTGTTGAAAGGAGAGGAACGTACATATGAAGATATTTGAGATAACCTATAAGATAACCAATGAAAAGTATAAATGGCTTTCTGAGCTGGCCGAACGATACAAAATAATCAACGGCTGGGGAGAAAAAGAAATGCTGCAGTTTGCATTTGACCAGGTATATGAAACGGACATTAACAAGAAGCTTGAGTTTTTGGAATACTATATAGACAAACTGGAGTATGAAATGGAGACGGGGCACGATGACGGTGAATACTACGTAGAGAATATTACAGACGAGGAACGCGAAATATGCAGAAGGGTTGTAAGTGCCTATGAGGAAGAGTTTGAGAATATGGAGATACTGGTAGTAGAGGCTGGAAAGTATGGCTTTTACAAAATGTTATTCAGCAGTTTTCCGACGGAAGTGGACGATGCCATCGTTTTTACAAGTGGAATGGAATTGTTCAATGACTTATGGGAAGAATGGCTGGAGGCACAGTTGCTTATGCTGATGAAAGACACGCCGATGCTTGAGCTGGACTATGATGAAATGCTTGAATGTCTTCCAGAAGAAAAACGAGAGGAGCTTATGGCGAAGCGGCAATATTTTGCCCAAAAAGCGGGAATTGTATAACTGCCATCATAAAGAATCCCCCACTGAATAAAAAGCGGGGGATTTTTTAATGCTTACTTTAAGACTTTATTGGTTTCGATTATCATGTCTTCTACATCCTTTGCAAGCTGTCCTAGTTCTTCCATTGATTCTTTGATGCTCTGGCTGTTGGTGGAAGTCGTCTGTACGCTTTCTATTGCACCGGTTGTCGCTGCCAGAAGATTTTTTACGGTTGTGTCAAAATTCTGAATAATGTGACTAATGTTTGCAATCGCGTTCTGGACTTCCTCGTCACTCTCTTTTGCATTTCCGACGGATGCCTTGGAATTATCGGAAAGCTCCCGGATGCTTGATGCCACGACTGCAAATCCGCGCCCTGCCTCGCCTGCCCTTGCGGCTTCGATTGCGGCATTGAGTGAAAGGAGATTAATCTTTCCGGCAATTTTTTCAACATTCTGCGTCATTTCGTTATATTTTGCTATGCTCTGGTTAATCGCTTCCATAGCCTGCGTAATATTCTGGTTCATCCGGTTTAATTCTTCCATGCGCGTAGATACATTTGTCATTTCCTGTGAACTCTTGCTGCTTTCTTCCTGTATCTGTTCGGTTTCCTGCTTTACGGCCTCAATGTTTTCAAAGAGATCCCGGAACACACGCATCAGCTCATTGTTCATGGACAAAACCTTTTCATTGACTTCATTGACCCGATGACGCTCCTCCTTTATTGATTTCATCATATATTCATGGCAGTTTTCCTGTGTGTTTAGACCGCGCGCAATCGCGACAGCCATATCGCGGCATGAATGGTAACCGCAGGAATGGCAGTCAAACCTTTTTTCCTGCTCAGTATACTTGCCCATAAGCGCAAATGCGTTGTCGATTTCTCTTTGTGTAACACCAGATTTATTCACGTTGTAGCGTTTGTATGTACGCACATAATCATCCAGATTAAGTGTCCTGTCAAACTCAGCAAACTGCTGATCCACACCTTTTTTGGATGTGTTTGCCCTGCGCACTTTCCTGGCATACTGCTCTACATCATGCATGATGTTGTTCATGGCAAAGCGCTCATAATGTACGCCTGTTGCGGGACCACCATTGCAGCCATCCCCGCAGTTGAGCACATCGAAAAGGTCAGGCTTCTCCTGCTCCTTTAGTCCGCTGTATGTCTCCATGTCATGATAAAGCGACTCTGTTCCTTCCGATGTTATAACATTCAGATTTGGCGCGTGAGTCAGGATATTACTCATCAGACCTCCGGGTTTCGGATAAATCGCACCCTCCAGCCCCTGTTTGCCGTCAAATTCAAACTCGCTGTATATTTTTACCTCAGGCAGTTTCACGCCGTTTTCGTCAAAGTAGCGCTTCAGGTGTTCCATCGTTACATTGTAGTCTACGAGACCTGTCTCGCGAAATTCTTCAATCTTCGCGATGCAGGGTGAAATAGCTGCAATTTTTCCCCGGTAGCCTAGAACCTTTTTCATGTACACTGCGAGACAGAGCATGGGGCTGTGTATCGGGGACAAATTGGTAAAAAGCTCAGGCTTGTGCCGCTGCACATAATTTACGACTGCGGCACAGGGCTGCGAAATCAGTTTTCTGCCCGGATTTTTTTCCAGATAACGCAGATGTGCCCAAGTGCAGATGTCCGCGCCGAAGCTTACATCGTATATTTTTTTGACACCATGGTCATTCAGCCACTGCAGGGCGTGGCGCCAGTTTCCGTTAAATGCAATTTTGATGGATGGCGCTGCGATAAGGGCAATTTCCTGTCCGCGCTTCAAATCTTCCAGAAACCGCGGTGTATCATCAATATACGATCTTGCACCATGCGAACATGCCCTGATGCATGCGCCGCATTTGATGCACTTTTCGTCGTCAATCGTAATTTTTAATCTGCCTTCCTCGTCCATACGGGCAATGTTTGCATCCCCGACAGGACACGCGCGCACACAGGCGTTACATCCTACGCACTTGTCAATATCCACATTGATAATACTCATGATTGTACCTTCGTGTATTCTTACACGATCCTTTCGTAAAATAATGTATAACATTTGATTAGTAGACTGCAATTTTATGCACAAAATGTATAATTATATTATAAAATGCTCTGCTATATGTGTCAATATGTGGATAATTTGAAACAGTTCAGTCTTCGGTGTTACAATTCACACCAACGCCAGTTTTCATCAGCTTATAAGTTATTGAGGTGTGAATTATAACAGATTTTGCA
>JAIECJ010000024.1 GCA_029068555.1 Lachnospiraceae bacterium | reverse complement strand
TATCACGCAAAGTGGTGAATACGACGCATACGCGTCGTTATATAGATGGCAGGAATGATTTTTCAAACACGCTCTAGCATTGCACCTCATTATGTCAATCTACTGCAGAGCATTCTTATATTTTACACGATAGATACGATATAGAGATTCGTAAATACGCTCCCGTGTAATGGTGCCATCTGCCACAGCCTGTAAGACACCTTCATATGCTTCCCGATAATCTACTGGATCCAACAGTATGTCCGCTCCCGCCTGAATTGCTGCAACAGCTGCCTCAGTCGGACTATAGCTTCCGGTAACCGCACTGTCACTGAGATAGTCTGTGATGACCACTCCGCTGAATCCAAGCGTATTCCTAAGCACATCCTGAATCATGACAGCAGACAACGATGACGGTACATCATCACCTGTTACACCCGTTGCCTTTGTATGTGATACCATAATACAGTCCACTCCGCCTTTTATCGCCATATCATATATCACAAATTCACTGTTTTTCAGCTCCTCCATGGACTTTGCTCCTGCAGCCGTACCTGGAAACTTCTGCAATACTGCACTCACTCCTGCTTCCTGCATAGACTGTACAGCTGCATTTACAAGAGGCGCCGCCACTGCTGCGTCTGATCCAAACGTCCTGCCCTGAAGCGATGCGTCTCCGTCCTCCGATACAGTCTCTGAAACTGGAGCCAAATTCATGTTAATGCCATAAGCTGCCAGTTTTGACGCAATTTCTCCATACGCCTGCCTGGCACTGTCCGCGTCAGAAAGCTCTGATGCCTTAGCAGTCGCGCCAATGCCAAATCCTGGGCTGTCACCACACTCCGCTTTGACAGCGGTGAAAATGGGATATTGAGAAAAACCTTTCGTATTGGTCATCATCTCGGTAAACTGATCCGCCGATTGGAAATTCTTTGCCGAATACACAATCCCCCCTACCGGATTTTCTGTAATGGCCGTTTTGGTACCGTCACCCGCCTTCACCACAGTTCCGACTCCTGTTATTGACTCCGGAGTTACCATAAACATACCTGCAACCATCTCCTCAGTTGACATATCATTCAACAGGGATTCTATCAATTCATCAAGCGGATCATCCACAGTGTCTGGCAGATATCCTTCAGTGTCCACTACAGGTCTGCTCTCCTCCTGTATAATTGGCATGTCATCAGCATCACCTTCCAGTTCAGCAGCCGCGCTGGACTCTGCTTCTTCTATAACACGATTTACCTTATCATTATAGTTCTTCACATAACGGATAATACCTCTTACCCCAAAATACCCTGCTGACAATATAAGAACAACAATGACAATCAATATCAGGTAAGCGCATATCTGGTTTCTTACACGTCTGCGTCTTCTTTTCTCTCTGCTTCTCTTTTCGTCTTTCATAATCCTTTAGATTAATGGGTACTTATCCGTAAGCTTTTGGACAATCGCCCTCGCACCCGCTACTCCATTCTCCTGCTCTTTGATTACCCTGGAAATTGCCTCGGCAATCACATTCATGTCATCTTCCTTCATACCGCGGCTCGTCACAGCCGGTGTTCCAAGCCTGATACCGCTTGTAACAAACGGTGACTTCGGATCGTTTGGAATCGTGTTCTTGTTACACGTAATGTGCGCCTCATCCATAAGCTTCTCAACAGCCTTTCCTGTGAGATCGTATGTAGTGAGATCCACAAGCATCAGATGATTGTCCGTACCGCCTGAAACAATTTTAATTTCCCTGTCTGTAAGACTCTTGCAGAGTGCCTGTGCATTCTTTACAATCTGCTGCTGGTAAGTCTTGAATTCATCTCCGAGCGCTTCCTGGAAGCAGACAGCTTTCGCCGCGATAACATGCATCAACGGTCCACCCTGTATTCCGGGGAATATTGCCTTATTAAAGTTATATTTTTCCGCAGCCTCCTTGTTTGCAAGAATCAAACCGCCGCGTGGTCCCCTCAATGTCTTGTGTGTCGTTGTCGTCACAACATCTGCATACGGCATCGGACTCGGATGGACTCCCGCAGCCACAAGACCTGCAATATGAGCCATATCTACCATCAAAACAGCACCAACTTCATCGCACACTTCCCTAAACCGTTTAAAATCAATTGTCCTTGCGTATGCGCTTGCACCTGCTATAATCATCTTCGGTTTACATTCCAGCGCCAGCCCGCGCATCCTGTCATAGTCAAGAAAACCATTGTCATCCACGCCATATGGCACTACTTTGAAATATTTCCCAGACATATTGACAGGCGAACCGTGTGTAAGATGTCCGCCATGATCAAGATTCATGCCCATGATGGTATCACCAGGCTGCAAAACCGCAAACTGCACTGCCATATTTGCCTGCGCACCTGAATGCGGCTGAACATTCGCATAATCACAGCCAAAAAGCTCCTTTGCACGTTCAATTGCGAGATTCTCCACTATATCTACACATTCGCATCCGCCATAATATCTCTTTCCCGGATATCCTTCTGCATATTTATTTGTCAGCGGACTGCCCATCGCCGCCATAACTGCCTTGCTGACCCAGTTTTCTGAAGCAATCAGCTCAATATGGCTGTTCTGACGTTCCTGTTCCTTCACAATCGCATCTGCAATCTGCGGATCTACTTTTCTTATTTCATCAAGTGAATACATGAATCTTTCCTCCATATCTGCAAAATTATAGTTCGTCTCATTGATATAAACACGCTCTAGTATACCTGTTTTCAAAAGATTTTACAAGGCAAATGTTTACAAATTAGGTTAAAATTAGTTAAAATGAAAAATTCTCTGGCATATTTTATAACCATCTATTGTAATCCTTCTCCCAAGTTTTCCAGGAAGATTCATTGCATTTCCGAGAATTCCCATTCTAAGCCGCATCCATAGCACTTTATCCTTTGCACGGATATACTGCCAGAGTTCCTTTTTCTTTTCCAGATTTTCTTCCAGTCCGGAGCGTATCAGCAGGACAGATGACACTGTTGTAATAATATCAAGATAATTGACCATATACTTTTTCACCTTGCCGTTTGCAAAAATTCGCTGCTTTTCTTCCACATAATAATCTACCATAAGCTTATTCACTTTAATTTGCTGGTCAATTCTCCCTATCATAACCTGTTCATTTACTGACTGATCTTCCCTCCCTATAAAATATCGGTAGAAATTCACATCCATATAGTACATTGTCTTTACATTTGGAAGCGGCCTAAACACAAATATATTATCCACATAAAAGGTATGCTCAGGAAGTTTTAATCCACAATCACGCAGCAAATTCGTCCTATAAATAACCGAATGCATCAAAATGTACTGCCCTACCCTGAAATGCCGGACATCTTTCCATGTAAAAATTTCATCCTGCGGCAGTGCATGGTGATACTTAATAGCCTTTTTACGCTTTTCTCCTTCCTTCTCATAAACAAAATTGCTGATGAACATATCTATGGAGTTTCCTCCCCGGAGCAGTTCTTTGAGTTTATTTAATATCTGTATATAGGCGCTCTGGCTTACCCAGTCGTCGCTGTCCACCACCTTAAAATACAGTCCGCCCGCCTGCTCAATCCCAGCATTTACGGCAGAACCATGACCGCCATTCTCCTTGTTTACCACCTTGACAATACTTGGAAAGCGCTCCCTGTACTCCTCTGCAATATCAGGTGTGCTGTCCTTTGACCCGTCATTTACAATAATAATTTCCACATCCTCACCACCCGGAAGCAGTGATTCAATACATTTGCGCATATATGCTGCTGAATTGTAGCAGGGTATCGCTATAGACAATAATTTCATAATAATCCTCCATGCTGCTGTCTACGGTCTCAACCGGTTACACTCAAACCGTTCCATTGTGATAAGGCAGTTTTTTATCTCACTGTACCGCATCTCAATATCGCCCTCCTTTATCTCCGTATCCAGACTTACAGCCATTGTATCAATCATAGCATCTGTTATTCTCGGATGAAGCGAGCTGAGTATTTGAAGCTTTTTCTCATAGCTGTCTGCGTCAAGAAACGCCAAAAGCCCCGGATCCAATCCGTTTTCTTCAGCATGCTCCACGCTCTTTTCCTCCGCAGCTGCCGCCTGCATCTCCTTTTTTCCCCTGCCCAGAATCCTGCTTAGTGTCTCTGCGGAGGTTTCCCTGTTTTTTTCCGTGCACTCTTCGCCTCTGACATCCAGCTTCTCAAAGCGGTATGTCTGCTTCTCATTTGGATATTTTCTGGTGTCTATACGGCTCATAAACATCTCCAGTGGACGCGCATAAACTTCGTACGGCGCATAGAGCTGCTGGTACACTACCATTTTCACACCAGTTTCCGAATGACGGGCAAGTGTGATTATCTGATAAATATTTCCTTTAAAATGTCTGTATATTTCCTGTGGCCTGGGATTTGGTCTCATACTGCAATCCTACCTTCCTTATATTGGTTATTGCCCGGTATTGGCTCCGCAATACCAAACGATTATCAATATTTTAAACTATTTTATCTGATTTGTCATTTACTTCTTGTATTATTGAGAGAATATCATTACTGAGTCCATGCAAACTTTACTTCGCAAATAAATTGAATACTGTAACAGGAGACCAAAAGCTGAACTGTTACAAATCTCCTGTTATTATATTGCCCAGATATAATAACAGGAGATTTCAAAACACATATTTTTTAGAAAATTTTAAAAAAGTTTTGTTTTCAGGATTTCCGGATCCTGGGCATACTGGATTGCTGTCTCCTTATCAATCTTGTATTCATTGTAAAGCTGAGCCAGCGCATCATCCATTGTTATCATTCCCATTTTCCTGTTTGTCTGCATAACACTCGTTATCTGATGTGTCTTACCCTCACGTATCAAATTTCTTACTGCGGAGTTCGTATGGAGAACCTCAAACGCTGCTGCCCGCCCTTTTCCACCTATCATCGGCACAAGCTGCTGTGATATGACTGCCTCAAGCACGTTCGCAAGCTGCACCCTTATCTGCTGCTGCTGGTGCGGCGGAAATACATCAATGACACGGTCCACGGTGCTTGCTGCACCAATCGTATGCAGGGTCGACAGCACCAGATGCCCTGTCTCCGCCGCTGTAATCGCAACACTGATTGTCTCAAAATCCCTCATCTCACCTACAAGAATAACATCTGGATCCTCACGCAGTGCCGCGCGCAGTGCATTGGCGTAAGACATAGAATCCAGTCCGATTTCCCTCTGATTGACAATTGCCTGTTTATGCTGGTGCAGATACTCGATAGGATCCTCCAACGTAATAACATGTGCTTCACGGTTGTTATTAATTTTATCTATAATCGCCGCAAGCGTTGTTGACTTACCACTTCCTGTCGGTCCCGTAACAAGTATGAGTCCTCTCTTTTTCTGGTATAGGTCGATAACCGAAACAGGTACGCCCAATGTCTCAGGAGCAGGAACTACCGTATCTACCAGACGAAATGCCATTGCCGCAGAGCCTCTCTGCTTATATACATTCACACGGTATCGTCCTTCCCCTGCTATGGCAAAGGACATGTCCACCTCACCTTTCTCATCAAAGCGCTGTTTCTGGGACTCATTCATTACCGACTCTGCTATCACCATGGTGTCCGCTGGCATCAACCGCTCACCCTCCATCGTAATCAGTTTACCATTCACTCTCATCTTAGGGGGTATGCCTACAGTAATGTGTACGTCAGAAGCCCCTGCCTTTTTTGCCGCTGACAATATTTCCTCAACCGTTTGTGCCATATGATTGTCCTGCCTTTCCATCACAACAAATACATAACCATTACGTATTACTTTTTTGCCTTTTTCATAGTCATAATTGTATTTACAATTTCGCTATTATTTTAATAATATCATTCTATTGACACTTTATCAATTCATTTATAAGGAATATTTTATATAATTTTGCATATATTTTATATAATATAAATAATTACGAAAAAATATACTATTATGTCAAAAGTGTGTTGCAGTTATTTTCCTTCCATCTGCCCCCTTGTCTTTATCCGCCTCATATAATATCATATACATAGCTAACAATTTTTGCTTATTTTTTAAGTGCTGTAACTGCGGAAATACAAAACAGTTGCAGCGAAATATCAGAAAAAGGGAGACGCAAAATGAAGGAGAGTTTTGAATTTGAAGGTACTTCAACCGGCGAATACCGCGGTGGTCTCTATGTAATGTACTGTGGCAAGGAATATCCCGCCATGTATCTTGGCGTTGGACGATTCGTACTTTACTCTGATGTTGCTGATGAAAATTTTACATTTCCAACCAAGGACGGAAGGTATTTGCTGCAGACTGATTTGCGCGATGAGAATCTTACACGTGCAAGTGAGATACGTATGGTAGGTATTGTTCGCAAGTGTTTTGAGAGCGTGACAATACACAACATTCTCAAAGAGGGCATTATTGTTTCTACCTGCAATCCACGTCTCGGCTTTGAACTTGGCTTACAACCAGTCAAGAAGCTTGGCTTTACAGGACTTGTGGACAGAAACGTTTTGCTTGGCATTTATGAGGAACGTGACTATCTGTGGAACCCCACACTTGGCATCTGCTCGACTCTTTGTCAGGTAACCGGTACGAAGGACAAGGACTCATGGTTCGTTGGGAGCGACCGCATGACTCAACTCTATGTGATGGAATCCCGAAAGTAAGAAATGTGGAAAAGGGAATAAAAATAACGATTCAATATTCTGATTGAACCGTTATTTTTATTTATAAAGATTATTTTGTTAAAAGCATCATGATTTGGTTACTTCTGTCGATAAACTTCGTCATGGCTTCCGGTTGCAGCGGCGCGTGCTGAATCAATGCAAGATCATAAAGCTGCTCACAGATAATGTTGACATTCTCACCTGTCTGATTGTCAAGTATATACGCTACCAGCTTATTGTTGGCATTAAGAATAAGCGTCTCGCCTTCCCTGCCCATCATTCCCATATCCATGCCTGGCATCGCATACATCTTCATCATATCCTGCATTCTGCGCGATTCCTCAGAAACCGTAATCATTGATGCGATATCCTCATTCTTGAGTTTCTCCACTTTCACGGTTATCTTGTCATTGTTGACTGCCTTCTTAAACACCTCTGATATTTCCCCGCTCTTTTTTGCAAGCTCCTCATCATCTTTTTCGGAGTCGGTATCCTTAAAGGTATCTGTTAGATCCGCATCAATACGCGCAAATTTAATGCCCTCGTTCTTCGCCTCAAGCTGTGACACAAACGGCTGGTCAATCTTGTCAGGAAGAACTACTGCATCCATATTCGCCTTCTTGAACATATTCACATACTGGCTCTGCTGTATAAGGTCTGTCACATAATATATAATCTTTTCCTTTGTCTCTGTGTCCTCAGCGGAAGTCTCCACTGCCTCTCCGTCCTTGTCGACAACCTCGGCGTCCACCTTTTCCCCGGTCTCGGCATCTGTCGCTGAGGCTTCATTGCTGTCCGTCTCATTTGTCTCCACCTCATCAGGATCGGTCTTTTTGACTTCAAGGCATTCTGGGAGTGTCAGGTACTTGCCATCAAGATTCTTGAACAAAATATAATCCGTCATTTTCTCACAGAACTTATCATCCTTCAGGCAGCCAAATTTGATAAATGGGCTGATGTCATCCCAGTACTTCTCATAATTTTCCTTGTCCGTCTTGCACATTCCTGAAAGCTTATCGGCAACCTTCTTGGTAATGTATTCGCTAATCTTAGTAACAAACCCATCATTTTGTAATGCACTTCTCGACACATTCAGCGGTAAGTCCGGACAGTCAATGACTCCCTTTAAAAGCAGAAGGAACTCCGGAATGACCTCCTTGATATTATCTGCGATAAAAACCTGATTGTTGTAAAGCTTTATTGTTCCCTCAATCGACTCATACTCCATATTGATTTTCGGGAAATAGAGGATTCCCTTCATGTTGAACGGATAATCCATATTTAAATGAATCCAGAAAAGCGGTTCCTTATAATCCGCAAATACCTTACGGTAAAAGTCAATGTACTCCTCTTTTGTGCACTCATTGGGATGCTTTGCCCAAAGCGGATGTGTCTCATTCAAAGGTACAGGACGCTTTTTAATCTTCAGCTTTGTCACTTTTTCTTTCGTTGGTTCTGCGCCATCCTCACCCGGAATTTCTTTTTCCTCCTCAAGTGTCTCTACAACAACATCGTCTTCCCGCTTGTCATCTGGGTCAATTGTCTCAAACTCCTCCGGGGCATTTGCCTTTTCGAGATAAATCTCATATGGCATGAATGAACAGTATTTTTTGATGACCTCCCTTGCCTTGTACTCATTGCAAAACTCAAGGCAGTCCTCATTGATGAACAGTGTAATTTCTGTTCCAACTGCTGTTCTGTCACCGTCAGACATGACAAACTCTGTGCCGCCGTCACATTCCCAGTGCACAGGTACTGCCCCCTCCTTGTAAGAAAGCGTGTCAATATGCACTTCATCCGCCACCATAAACGCTGAGTAAAATCCTAGTCCGAAATGGCCGATAATCTGATCATCATTTGCTTTATCCTTATACTTTTCAATGAAATCCGTCGCGCCGGAGAATGCTATCTGGTTAATATACTCCTCAACCTCCTCAGCTGTCATGCCAAGTCCGGTATCAATAAATTTGAGTGTCTTTTTCTCCGGATTAACAATGATATGAATATCTTTTTTTACATCTTCCGGATATTCATACTCACCCATCATTTCAAGTTTCTTTAACTTGGTGATGGCATCACATCCGTTTGAAATGAGTTCCCTGTAAAATATATCGTGGTCTGAATACAACCACTTTTTAATAATTGGGAAAATATTATCGCTGTTGATTGACAAGCTTCCACGCTTCTCTGCCATAAAATCACATTCCTTTCTCTTTATAAATTTTTACAGCCTTTTCTTTTTAGCTAAACAAACCTGCTGTTGTCTTGTCTGATAGATAGTTTAATACCCATAAAAATAAAAGTCAAGAGAAAATTAGCACTCAATTCATCTGAGTGCTAATAATTAATTGTTTGTTTATACTTTTAACATTTATTTTATACAGAAAATATTTTTTTGTATATTTCGAAGAAACTGCTTGTTGTCACCATGTCATCTTCCAGAAATCGAACAGAATCCCACAGTTTCTGGTTCAAATTTCTGGTTAATCCCCCTACAAACCCGGAGTACTCTTCATTAAACACCTCTTTCCTGCGCTGTTCCACAATTTTCACCTTATTTCTGTCTGTCTCGTCCCTGTCAAATGTACTGATACATTTAATGATGTGATAGCCGTGTTCTGATTCCACAATACCGCTTATTTCATCTGTTCCAAGGTTAAATGCTGCCTCCTCAAATGCCGCTTCCATTGTCCCCTTTCCAAAAGAATAGGAAGGATTGCTGTCTTCACTGTACTCTGCAATCAGTCCCATAAATTCCTCCCCATCCCTTGCTTTTCTGAGTGCCTCATTCGCACGCCGGTATGCCTCCTTTTTGTCATCCTCCGAATAAGGCACCCGCTCTCCCTGATCATTAAGCGAATATGTCTTTATCAATATGTGCTGTACTGTAATCGTCCGCGCCTCGTCATCACTGATTTCCGGATTAATGTCAGCGATTAGATACTGGTAAACTTTTCCTGCCAGTGCATACTCCTCATACATCCTGCGCAGTAACTTTTGATCTGCTTTCAGCAGTTCCCTCTCCCTGTCATTTAGCGACTCATAATACATTCCTGAAGCCTTGTCTGCGTTGTCCAGCTCCGTGTCGGACAATGTTATCCCATATTTTCCTGCAAGCAAGTTCATTGCCTTGATACGGGCAAGTCTAGCAAGCACCGTTTCTTTTATGTTTGCTTCGAGCGTCTCCCCATTATAAGAAGTCTGCCAGATTTGACTGCCGAGCGCCTGCTCATACTGGTTCTTTGTATTTGTCAGATAAACCATGATTTCCGGCAGCGTGCAGGAAATCTCATCAATACGGAACACCTCATCTTTATCAAATCCTGTTGTGAGTACTATTTTCGTCTTTTTATATTCACCATTCTGAAGTCCACAGGCTGTCATCAGCATAAGTATTGTTACAAACGCGGCCGCCATCCATATGAATGTCTTTTTATGATAATATTTCATGATAATGTCTCTCCATGCCTTATAATACATAAACTCTATCAGATTTTTGTACACACCGCAATATTTTTTTGTAAATGATACAGTAATCAAGTTACAATTCACACCAACGCCAGTTTTCATCAGCTTATATGTTATTACGGTGTGAATTATAACAGATTTTGGTGCATGATTCCTACTACTTTAGCGTAGGTGTGAACAGTAACGTAATCAATTCAATCCCTACGCTTTCTCACATTTCTTCTGCTGTGTATCCACGTGCATAAAAAATTTATCCTGCCGCATATATTGAATTACGTCTGTAACCGGACAAATTACACAAGAAAACGCCTGCGATGTAAATAATGCTGTGTTTTTCTATGAAATACCTGCATAATTTGTATAAAAAACTCGAATAA
>JAIECJ010000239.1 GCA_029068555.1 Lachnospiraceae bacterium | reverse complement strand
ATCATCCTGCATCTATATCAAAAAAGAATAAGTCTATAGCCTGTTCTGACTGGCTATAAACTTATTATACGAGGATGGAATAGCAATTGAAAAAAATATTGTCATTACTGGCTGTGCTTACCATGGTTTTGGGGCTTTCGGCGTGCGGCAACACCGGGACAAAAACAGATGCTCCCCAGAGTACGCAGCCGGATTCTGAAACAGGGATCTCTGCCAAAGAAGATGAAATATCGGGGAATGATGTGGCACAAAGCAGTAGTACCGGGCAGGCGGAGGATACCGATGCGGATGGAACAAAAATTTTAGTGGCCTATTTCTCTCGTACAGGTGAGAATTATGGCGTAGGCTACATTGAAAAGGGCAATACCCACATGATAGCTGAACAGACTGGTGGTGATACATTTGAAATTCATACAGTAACGTCTTATCCCGATGAGTATGATGAATGTACGGAAGTCGCAAAAATAGAGCAGGACGAAGATGCCCGTCCGGAGCTTGCCGACAGTGTGGAGGGGATGGAAGATTACGATGTGATTTTTTTGGGGTATCCTAACTGGTGGGGGGATATGCCGATGGCCGTCTAGAACCAAAGAAAAGTAAAAGACAGAGAGAAAGAGAATATATATCAGCTATCAATCAATACTTATGTGTCTTACCATGGATGTACTACCACACAAGGAGGGCAAAGACCTTGAACAGGGAGCAGGAACAGCAGATTGTAAGCAGTACATTGAAGAAGTTAAATGCCCTGTCAGAAGAAACGTGTACGGAACTAACCGCTACCACAAAAAGACGGAAATTAACCGAGCGTGACCATTCCATAAAGACAAGGTTGGCTAAAGCAAAAGAGCAGTCAAAACAGCCGACAGTTACCGAGGGAAAAAAGCACAGAAGCACATACAGCCTTATGAGGCAGGACGAAGTATCTAAGACTTATTCCTTTCCGAAATCATATGTCAGCTATCGCAAGCCGAGAGCAGTTAGCATAGAGCAGAGGGAACGAGCAAGGCAGATGATGATTGAACGGAATAGGGTAAAAGAAGTTTAAGGAAATCTTAATAGAATTAAGTGTTCATTTGTGGTAAAATAAAACAATTAGGTGATTCCGCAGGAGGTATAGTTATGTCAAAAAAAACAAGGATAGGAATTGTATTTATATCAATATCTATTTTATTATTTCTAAGCGGATGCGGTAGGTCTGCAAAACAGGAGGATTCCAACAGTGTTGACAATGTTGAAAATATAAATACTGTTGAAACTGATATATCAGAAGCCGCTAATGTAATCATTCCGTTAAAAAGTGACAACACTGCTGATGATTTTGATAGTAACTATGATGGATATGAATATTATCTTACAAAGGAAGAACTTATTGCGGATATTGAAC
>JAIECJ010000238.1 GCA_029068555.1 Lachnospiraceae bacterium | reverse complement strand
TTTTCGGCATAAAAAGCTAAAATACATTGAAAAATATGGCTATTAGAAATGTCGATTTTTAATAGCCGCAGTAATATGTGCCGATTTGGACGGGGCGCTTTTGCGTGGCAGTCTGGCAGTGCTATAATCAGACATATAGGCGCCCAGAGTCTCAAGGGAGATTCCGAGCGATTATGATTATGCAGATATGGAGGATTCAGGAAATGAATGAACAAAAGTTGGAAAAGCAGAGGTGGAATCTTGTGGACAGGGGCTTGCTATCGCCAGATGAAAAACTATATGGCTCAATTACGATCAATTATACGGAGAAGCTGGTCGGAAGAATCGAGACATGGAAGCGGGGCGGCGTGGCAATCTTTACGGACCGGCAGGTCATTCTCACCAAGGGATTTTCATGCGAATACATCCATATTCCTTACAGCTGTATTAAGGAACTGGGAAAATGCAATCAGGGATTTTTTCCGATAGGGATGGTGATTACTTATGAAAACAGGGAAAGCGGGGAAATCGTGACAGAAAAGATCTCGCTGGGGAAAAGAAAGAAATGGCTGCAGATAGACGATTGGTTCTGCACAACTGTTTTGCAGGACCGGAAAACGGAAACGGAGGTTTATATACGGTTATTACCTTTGGGGAAAGTACGTTGCCAGACCATGTTGTTGAATTTACGATTGATAAGTTCATAATCGAGAATGATTTGTTGATGGGATGACCTCCTCTGGCTTGGGGTTACTGTAGAATTGGATAGTGGTTGTGAAAGTAAGAAAGGGGATTTTATAAAGAAATGCAGACCTTATAATATTCAATACAGAGATGTTTTCGGCTATGTCCCTTGCAGGGATGATTACAATTTGCTTTTTTTGATACCGCTGATAGAGGGGCGATTGATACAATTTGGCAAAAGTCGGGGTTTCCGGAATTGTATGTAAAAAGGAATAGGATATTGTGGTTTTTAGCTGAAAGATATAATATTTTGTCTGTAAATTCTGTTGAAAAATGGGGATATGACGAAAGTTGGATACAATTTGGTTTTTTATCCCCTGAAAATAGTCGTTTCATGCAATCCAGTATAATGAAGGAAATTTCTATGGTATAATCACTGGGCGCTTTCACTTTAGCGGCAACGGTTTTTTGCCGAAGTAATAGGAAACAGCAGAATCCGTCAATAGCTTGTGTGGCTTATCGGCAAAGCACAGAAAACTTCAAATCCTATATGCAGCGCCAGAGGAGCCTTGTGGGAGGAATGGCTGGCACGTTCAGGGAAGTGGAATGATAAGAAATGGGAACCGAGCAGACTCTTTAGGTTACAATTCACACCAACGCCAGTTTTCATCAGCTTATAAGTTATTGAGGTGTGAATTATAACAGATTTTGCACACAAAATGCTAAAAGGCAAGCATTTTGGCGCATGATTCCCACTACTTTGGCGTAGGTGTGAACAGTAACCTCTTTAGTGCTCTCTTTATAATTTATGTATTCAATCTTGAGTATTTCTTTTGGACGAAATATAATAGAGCTTAATAGAGATGGGCGTATTCTGCTCTGGAAAACTATAAATAATAATAGAGGGACATAAAAGAAATGAGGTGACAGTATTGGTACGGATTGCCATATGCGATGACGAGAAGGAAGCCGTCACGCTGCATGA
>JAIECJ010000237.1 GCA_029068555.1 Lachnospiraceae bacterium | reverse complement strand
AAACCGATGGTTCTGACTGAGATTAGTCTATATCATCGGTTTCTTTAGGTCAAGTTGGCCTCTGAACAGTAACTAATATATATTATTTTGAAAATTAAAGAAATATCTGTTGACAATTTAATAGTATAGTGATATTATATAACTTGCAAATGCACAGAAAGATTCTGGTGTAGATTTGCTTTATATGTTAGATGCGGAAGTGCTGGAATTGGCAGACAGGCAAGACTAAGGATCTTGTGTCGGTAACGACGTGTGGGTTCAAGTCCCATCTTCCGCACTTAACCTTGGTAAATTCAGAGTTTACCAAGGTTTTTTCTTTCTAAAACTTTTTATTCGTTCCTTTTTTACTCGCAAGATTGCCCTGTAGTTTTCTGAGCGTTTGACGAGCATAAAAAAAGAGCATTTCCATGAAAAAATTATCTCTTAAAAACTCGGACAACTTAACCGCTTTCGAGAACACTGGCAAATATCATGAGGGAATATCTCAAATACCGAAAGGGCGAAGCGGAGGACTATGCATTTGCAATACATACGGGAACAAAGGGGATATATGCACCTATCAGAATATGTTAGCGGCATATAACCGCAGTAAGGGCGTAGGAAAGACCTCAGCCCACCTTTACCGTCATACATTCGCTAAAAAGTCGATATTGAACGGCGGGGATATATTCCGGCTTCAAAAGATACTGAGGCATAGCGATCTATCTGTGGTAAAGGAATATGTGCAGATGTATATAGAACACCCGTGTTTAGTGCTGAATGGCAGTCAGGGGTCGGGAAAAACAACAATGAGCACCTTTATAGAGACATTAATTGACCCTGTCGCTGTTTTGCTGTTGATAAGTAAGCCAGAGGAGATCTATGACGAAGAAAAAATTTAAGCATGACATGCAGTGCGGACTGGGCAGCTGTGTGGCAGCGTTAAAAAAGATGGAGGACGCGGAGAAGGAATTATTTCGACCGCTGGTCTTGTGGGGATGTTCCCGCGATATGGCTTATGATGCCCAGAGTGAGGGATGCAGGAGTTTTTACCTGTATGAACTGATACAGGAATTTTCAAATATAACACCGTTTTTGGATGTGATTGAAAAACGCCTATTTCACGGTATACACTCAACTGGGTGGGAGTTTGCACAGGACTGCACACTGCTGGCATATTTTGTGTCTGACGGAAATAAGCGGGCCTGGAAAATATTGACAAGCTGTTATGATGCATTGTTGGAGATTTTGTTGAAGAAGCGCAGAAGAGAACAGTATGGCAAACTTCCTGAACGGGACAATTTTGAAAATATGTGTGTCGCTATGGTATGTTCTTGTTTTGATGACAGAGAGCGAAGTATCAGGATCTACAAAAAGATTGTCAGGGATTTGGGTGTCTTAATAGAAGGGAACATGCTGTATGATTATGATGATTTTGAATGGTTTCAGGCAGCCAGTGAAGAACGTCTGGGAAAAACGACGGTTCAAAAGCTGCTGCACTGGGCGGATGCAGACGAGATCACAAAAAATTATGTGTATTTCAGAGCAGAGCGACTCAAAACGAGGAAATCTGAGTGGGAAAGAAAGCGAAGGACAGATCCAGAGACAGCAGATGAGGTTTATCGGCGGTTAAAAAACGGAGAGAGGGCAGGACAGATGTGCTCGCTGATGCTGGGGCATACATTTATGAAGCAGGATAAGAAGCTGGAGGTAATGAAACTGGCCGCATACTACAGAGATGAGTCCGATCCGGATGTCCGATATAATCTTTTGCGGCTGCTTGCAAATAAAACCTGCGCGTGGGCGCCTGCGCTGTCACGTCTGTTTGCGGACGCGCAGTTAGAGGATTCCGGGCTTTCTGAGTGGGCCTTTACGGCTTTGGGTTACAGAAAGGATGCGAAAGTAAGGGACTATGCAATTGCGCTTTTGCGGAAAGGAGAACATACAGCGGATGCGGTATCCATGCTTGCCGCAAATTACGAGGCGGCGGACAGGGAGCTTTTCGTGGATGCAGTCAGACGGATACCAATTACTTATGAGGATGGTTACTGGCATTCGGCGTTTCATGATGTCATGGATTTGTTTTCTGCTTCGGGAAAAGATAAGCCTAAGGAGCTGCTGCTCTATATGTATCAAAATACACTGTGCTCTTATTGCAGGGAACATGTTGTCATGGAGATGGGGCGCAGGCGAATGCTGACGCGGGAGCTGCTGGAGGAGATGCAGTATGACAGCAATGATGATATCAGGAATTATGCGGGCAGGAAACTACAGAAGGAAAATAGTTGATAGGAAATTACAGATAGCGAGTCATTGGGAAATTTAAAGTTTTTTCTGGTAAAAGTAAGAAAATAGTAAGAAATAGTCAAGGGTTTTGAAAGGTACAGACGTTATAATGTTTTTTAGAAAGGAAGGGAATTTCTATGAAACATTTAACGATAACTGTACCTTGTTTTAATTCAGAGGATTATTTGGAGCGCTGTATGGACTCATTGGTCATCGGTGGGGAAAATGTGGAGATTATCATTGTTAATGACGGTTCGACAGACTGCACTGGGGAGATTGCAGAGCGGTATGCCAGGCAGTTTCCCGATATCGTGACTGTGGTGCACAAGGAGAACGGAGGGCACGGCTCCGGTGTCAATGCAGGGCTTGCACTTGCCACGGGAATGTATTTTAAGGTGGTGGATTCTGACGACTGGCTGGAGGAAAAGGCATACAGAGCGCTTTTGAAAAAGATGGAAAGGTGGTGCGAGGGGGGATTTGGTCCGGACTTGTTGATTTGTGATTACACATATAATCATCTGGAAGAAGGGACAGAGAAGACGATTCATTTTAAAAATGTTTTTCCGGAGGATAAGGTTTGTACATGGGACGAAATTGGCGTCTTTCGTCCAGCACAGTACTTGGTGATGCATGCGCTGGTTTATCGGACGGATATTCTGCGGAAATCCAGGGTGGTTCTGCCAGAGCATACATTTTATGTAGATAATTTGTTTGCATATTGTCCGCTGCCTTATGTGGAGACGCTTTACTATATGCATCAAAAATTGTATCAGTATTATCTGGGCAGAGAAGACCAGTCTGTCAATGAGAAGGTGCTGATTTCGCGGATTGAGCAGCAAATTAAGGTTACAAAGATGGTTGCGGAGAGCGTGGATTTGCATGAAGTGAAAAGGCGTCATCCAAAGCTTGCCAGCTATATGTGCCGCAATGTCTCTATTATGATGGCGATTTCTTCCATTCATCTGCTGCTCAAGGGGGATGAGCAGGCGAGAACCAGACATTGTGAATTATGGTTGGATATGAAAAGGAGCAACCCAAGATTGTATTATAAACTGCGGTACACGAAGCTTAGTGGATTTACAAATCTTCCAGGAAAATTAGGAAAACTTGCCACGGTGGGCGGTTACAGGCTTGCGAGGAAGATTTATCAGTTTCAATAATGCAAAGAGAATTTCCAGAAGCTTAAAAAGCAGGATATTTCGAAATTCAGCAGAGGGAGAGTGGAGTATGTCACATATTTATATTGCATTTGTTGATACACCGGGATTTTTTGCGGCGTTGATACGGCGGTTTTTGAAACAGAGATATATCCATGTCGTACTTGGTTTTGACGCGGAGTTGAGAGAGGCTTACAGTGTGGGGCGGCGCAATCCTGCAGTTCCGGTATTTGCCGGATTTGAGAAGGAGGATAAGGGCAGGATTTTGCATACGTTTCCGACTGCGTTTTACCGGATTTGCGAATTGGATTGTACGGATGTGCAGAAAAAGGAGCTTTGGGAAAGAGTGCAGGAGGATTATCGAAATCGGTTTCGCATTCATTATGCAGTGCTTGGACTGCCTTTTACGATGATGAATATTCCTTTTTATATCAACAATCAGTATACTTGTTCCTCATATATCGCAAGAGTGCTGCAGGAAAATGGGGTTGTGAATTTTGAAAAACATTTTTCAGTGGTTACGCCGAAGGACTTTTATGTGTATAAGAATATGCGTGTGGTATATGAGGGGGAACTATCTCAAATTGTTGCAGGAATTTCGGACAGTCTTTCGGGGAGTATCCGCGACGGGAGTGTGTTGTATGAAAGATAGAACTGATATACGGTGCAATTATTCGGAAGTATCGGCGGCGGAGTATGCGAATTGGTTTAGGGACTGTGTATAGGTTATTTTTGAGCAGTTCTTTATGATGTACACTATAGAGAGGAATATAGGAAGGAGTTTTCTGGTATGAAAAGCAGGAATCAGAAAGAGACGCGCAGGATGATTGTCAATGTGGGGATTTTTGCCGCTGTCATGGCACTGACTTTCTGGAGTGTTTTTCGCGGGCAGAATTTTTCGGAGATTGCTGCGGCAGTCTGGCAGATGTCAGGAATTTATATGGCAGCGGCAGTCCTTTTGGCAGTTTTTTTCGTGGCAGCAGAGGGATGTATGATATGGTATTTGTTGTGGGGAATCGGGGAGCGGTCAACACTCCCGCGCTGTATTTCTTATTCGTTTATCGGGTTTTTCTTTTCGGGCATTACACCTTCGGCGACGGGTGGGCAGCCCGTACAGCTGTATTATATGCAGAGGGACGGCAATGCACTTTCAGCCTCCTCCGTCGTTTTGATGACAGTTGCTGTCATCTATAAATTCGTGCTTGTATTAATAGGAATTGGAATTTTATTGTTTTGGAGGAGACCATTAAGAACATACCTGAGGGGATACTATGGATTATATTTTCTGGGGCTGTTTCTGAATGTTGTGTTGGTGGTGGTTCTGCTGATAGTTATGTTTTCACAGGAAATTATCAGGAGCTGTTTTTACAGGATAGAGCGGCTGATGGTGCATATCCGTCTGTGGAAGAAAAGGGAGTCCAGAAGGGAGAAGGTGGAACTGTTTTTGTCTGGTTATCAGGAGACCGTTGATTTTCTGCGTAAACATAAAAGGCTGATTGGGGTGATGATAGCGGGGACGTTTGTGCAGCGGTGCAGTGTATTTTTGCTGACGGCTGTGGTGTATCGCGGGCTGGGGCTTTCCGGCGCGGCAATGCTGGACATTGTGCTGGTGCAGGCGGCTGTCTATATCGCGGTAGATATGCTTCCTGTCCCTGGGGCGCAGGGGATTACAGAGGCAATGTATCACCGTGTATTTCGTGATATTTTTGTCGGGAATGCACTTGTAGTATCTGTGTGCATCACAAGGGGAATCAGCTTTTATCTGGTGATGCTGATTGGGTTTGTGGTGTTTTGTGCGGCGGGGAGGAGGAGATTTTGACAAAAAGCCTCGCCGTAGCCCGCTACGCCTGCGATTGTCTTCTTTGCAGATGAACATTTATTCTGCGTCAAATTAACAAGTTATTTCTTAACAGTTCCTTACCATTTTAGTTCATAGACACCATATTTTTTAAAATCTTTGGCAATGCCGCCTTGGAGCATTGCTTCGCATTCTGTTTTGTCCACCCAGCGGTATTCGACATGTTCACCGCTGAGGCGGACATTTTCTTCTGTTGTGGAACAAAGATAGACAAGAAAGACAATCTTTGTTCCGTGAATTTCATCTAATGAAGCATACAAAATCCGTTCAGGTGTCACAACAAGTCCTGTTTCCTCGAGGACCTCCCGCATAATCGCTTCCTCCAAAGTCTCATTTTCTTCTACGGCGCCGCCCGGACCTTCCCAGTTTCCAAAATCATCAGGGCTGCGGCGTATGAGCAGTGATTTTCCCAGAATGTGATTGATTAGTACTGTTTTTACGACGATATGAGCCTGCATAAGATGGATTCCTTTCTTTAAATCAGATAGCGTAACGATTATTTATAATTATTATGGCACAAAAGGACAAAAATTGATAGAATAAACTTTAAAATATAAATTTGGAAAGAAGCACAATGAAAACGAAAGAAATTCGTAAGAATTAATCAACAGTTTTGAAAATATAAACTGCTATGATAACAATAGAGCGTGATGAGACTCCATTTCAGGTGTCAGAACGCAAGGGAAAGGAGGCATTTATAATGTCAAATACAAATATCATACAGACAAACCAGTTGACGAAAATTATTGACGGTAAGGAGATTGTAAAAGATGTCAATATCCACGTGAAAAAGGGAGAGATCTATGGATTTCTCGGTCCAAATGGGGCAGGCAAGACGACCGTGATGAAGATGCTCACAAACCTCTGGAAACCGACTTATGGGACAATAGAGCTGTTCGGAGAAACGCTGACACCGACTTCCTATGAAGTGCTGAAAAGACTGGCAAGTATTATTGAGTTTCCGTGTTTTTACGAGCATATGAGCGGCAGGGAGAATCTGGAGCTGCACTGTGAATATATGGGTTATCATACGCCCGGCAGTGTGGATAACGCCCTCAAAATGCTCGGGCTGCTGGAGGCTGGCGGGCAGCAGGTAAAACGGTATTCCCTAGGGATGAAACAGCGTCTTGGAATCGCCCGTGCAATCCTGTGCAGACCGGAACTTCTGGTGCTTGACGAGCCGACGAACGGTCTCGATCCCGCCGGAATGAAACAGCTGCGGGATTTATTCAGGATGCTGTGCGTAGAATACGGGATAACGATTATTATTTCCAGCCACATACTCTCGGATGTGGAGAGCATTGCGGACACGATTGGCATTATCGCGCACGGCAGGATGATGCGGGAGATTTCCATGCAGGAGATTTCTGAGATGAATACCGCATACATTGAGCTTGCTGTGGCAGATGCAAAACTGGCGGCTTATGTGCTGGCTGACAAGCTCGAGCTGAAGAATTTCAAGGTAGTTGACACGCATCACATCCGCATCTATGATGACCGGATTCAGACAGGCGAGTTGTCAAAAACATTGGCATTGAATGATGTAGCCATTGATTTTATCGGCAGGAAATCAGAAAGCTTGGAGGATTATTTCCTGAAAATGACAGAGGAGGAGGCAAAATGATGATGAAACTGATTCGACTGGAATGGAAGAAAAACAACATTTTAAAGTATATCCGAAATGCGGCGGTTACGACGGCTGTCATTCTGGTTTTTATGCTTATGACGGCGCGGGAACTGGAGACCGTAGAAACTGTGGAGACGTACGGAAAAGGGATGCTGGACAGCTCGGTGGCGTTGTTCATTCATATGTCCTATATCATTTTTACCGGCGTAATGATTGCCGCATATATTGTGGGCGCTTACGAGAAAAAGACAATGAACCTTATGTTTTCCTATCCGATTAAGCGCAGGAAGATTATTTTGGCAAAAGTCAGCGCCGTGTGGATTTTTAACTTTGTGGCGATGGTGAGCAGTAAAATTGGGATTTATATTGTGCTGGTTTTATCAAAATCCTTCATAGGCATATCCGCTGAGAGTATTCCAATCGGGGAGTTGTCCTTCTGGCTTGATATCGTTCTTAGCTCGGCGGCGATGGTGAGCATCAGTTTTATCGCGCTTCCAATTGGCTTGAAAATGAAATCTTCCAAGGCAGCGATTGTTGCGTCTGTTATCATTGTCTGCTTCACACAGGGGAATATCGGTGCGGCAACTTTGGTGAATAATATACCATTTTATGCCATCCTGTTTGTGGCTGCCGCAGTATCTGTATATCTGTCTGTCTACAATGCGGAGACGAAAGATTTGATATAGTGTTTATAGAGAGTGAATGTGAGAAGGTCATTTTCGCATTCACTTTTTGTGAATGCTTGCCGGAATGATAGCTGTAACATTATCTATATCAGCTATTGCAAAAGTACAGTTTAATTGTATATGTTTTTGTGGTAAGATAATGATAAATCAGAACCATGGAGTAGCTTTTTGGCAGCTTTACGGATGAGGAAATAAAACTATAGAAGTAGGATTTTTTAAGTAAAACAGCATGGCGGGCAGCAAAAAATGCTGGAATAGTGCTGCTGGTGCGACACAGGAAAGGATTACAAAACAATGAAAATTTTACTGGTAGAGGATGACATGGAAATCAGCGAGATGCTGAAAAACTTCCTGATGACGGAAAACTTTGAGGTAGTGACTGCATATGACGGGGAGAGCGCCTGCGAAAAGTTTTTTGCGGACGAGTACAGCATTGTACTGTTAGATTTGATGATTCCCAAAATCAGCGGAATGGAGGTCATGAAGACCATCAGGGCGTCGAGCACAGTGCCAATCATGATTCTCTCTGCGAAAGATACAGATTCCGACAAGACACTGGGGCTTGGACTTGGGGCGGACGACTATGTTACCAAGCCGTTTTCTGTGACCGAGGTGCTTGCCAGAATCAAGGCAAATATCAGGAGAAACACACAGTATACAGCCGCTGCTGCGGAGGAGGATATTCTTACAAAAGGGGAGCTGGCGCTCAACATGAGTGATTACTCGGTTATGAAAAACGGGCAAACAGTCGAGCTGACGGCGAAAGAATTTGAAATCTTAAAGCTTCTGATGAAGAATCCAAAGAAAGTCTACACAAAGGAACAGCTCTATTCACAGATATGGAATGATGCCTATATGGGGGATGAAAATGCGGTCAATGTCCATATCAGCAGGCTGCGCAACAAGATTGAGGACAATCCCCGCGACCCGAAGTATGTTGTCACTGTCTGGGGAATCGGCTATAAATTGGGAGATGGAAAATGAACAGGGGAACACAGGCAAAGCTGAGAGAAATTACGGATAAGCTGTCAGAGATTCTGGAACAGGATACCGACGAGCAGGTGATGATCTTTACAGACGATAAGGCGCTGAAGGATTTGTGCGGACAGATTAATCTGCTGCTGCTGGACAGGCAGAAGATGAAAGCGGATTTCAGGAAGCAGGAAATCGCGTCTAAGAAAATGCTTGCCAATATTTCACACGATATTAAGACACCGCTGACTGTAATACTGGGTTATCTGGAAATCATGCGCCTGAGCGACTGCGAGGACGCGGCACTGCGAAAGGTGGAGACAAAGGCAAAGCAGGTGATGGAGTTGATTGACCAGTTTTTTACGCTGGCAAAACTGGAAGCCGGAGACAAAAATATAGAGTTGGTTAAAATCAACATCAATGAATTGTGCAGGGAAAATGTGCTGGGCTACTATGAGCTGCTGATGCAAAAGGATTATGTGGTGGACATCATCATTCCGGAGCAGCATATCTTCGTACAGGGAGACAAGGAGTCCATCAACCGAATCCTGAGTAATCTGCTGTCAAACGCCATACGATACGGCAGTGATGGAAAGTATATCGGACTTTTTTTGCGGGAGGATCAGGATTTTGTCTACATTGACGTGATTGACAAGGGAAAAGGGATAGAGAAGCAGTTTGCCGCCAGTGTGTTTGAGCGGCTCTACACGATGGAGGACTCCCGCAACCGCAGCATACAGGGCAATGGTCTGGGACTCACCATTGCCAGAAATCTTGCAAGACAGATGGGCGGTGACATCCTGCTGCAAAGCGAGCCGGGCGTGCGGACGGTGTTTACGGTGAAGCTGCGGAGATATCTTTATATGTAATAAAGGGATCATGCTGTGACGCTGCCTGTGTACAGATGCTGCACGCTGCTTAATTCGTTTCTTCCGGCTGCATTTTACAGTAGAGATGTCCGTTAAATTCATGAAACAGACTTTCTTCTTTTTTCGTCATAAATATGGTCAGGCTGTCGTCCTGAAAAGACAGCTGGAACTGTACGCTGCCGACATATGCGTCAATAATGAGTGCCCTGATAAGTAAAGTGCCGTCAAAAAGCCATGCGCCGCTTGCGGCATACCACAGATTGTAGATAGGGAAAGTTCCTGTCTGCATGGAATCCATCCCAAACGAAACACTATAGGGTGTATTTTTGTGGGTAAAAGACAATGTTCCTGCATTTTCAGCAAAGAAAACACTGAAGCTTTGAAAATCGGACGCTTCATTTTGTACATTAAATGTCTTGCCGTTTATATTACGGAGATTTTCCGCTGTGCTTTCCAGTGGTTTTATGGCAAGGGCAGAAAGAGTCTTATTGAGTGCTTTTTCAGCCCTTGCATTGTGAGGAAGTGCCTGATCCTTTATATAAGGAAGGAGTTCTTCGTACAGCGCGTCATAAATTTGTTGATTGCCGCCCTGTACGCTCTGTGTGTCTGCAGTTGTCACGCAGATAAGCTCATAATCGGGCAGAAAAATGATGAGTTGTCCGCCCATGCCATAACAGGTGAAGCCGTTTTTCTCATTGCGCCAGAATTGGAGACCGTATCCCTGAGCCTCGCTTGGAAGCGGCGCTGTCACACAGTTTGCTGTCAGGGGGGACACTGCCATGTCAATATAGGAGGATGAAAGCAGCTGTTCTCCAAGAACAAGTCCTCTATGTGCAATAAAGTAACCAAATTTCATCATGTCTATCGGGAGTGCGACCAGACCGCTGCCGCCCATTGAGACTCCAAAGGGGTCTTTTATCATATATGATTCTTTTGAAAATCCAAGTATATGGAGTTTTTCTTTGAGATAGTCGAGCATGTTTTGTCCAGTCAGCTTTTCCACCAGTGCACAGAGCGTGTGCGCTGCGGACGTGTCATAGTGAAACAGTGTTCCGGGCGGATGCGTTGGCGGCGTGGCAAAGAAGCTTGCAACCCAGTCTGATGCCATGTCAAGCTTGTATGTCGTAGATGCATGACATGAACGCATCATCAGCATATCTTTGATGGTCATCTGGGCAATCCACGGATGGATATTGTCTTTGTCAGGCAGTTTTTCAGGAAAATATTTGATAATGGGATCTGTCAGCGAGAGTCTGCCCTCATCGGCAAGCAGACCAACCGCGATGGAAGTGAAACTCTTACTGATGGAAAACATGCGGTGCAGGCTGTGTGCTGTCAAAGGGGCATAATATCCCTCAAATACGAGCTTGTCACGATGCATGAGCAGCAGACTGTGCATGGGAAGCTGCCGTTTTTGCAGTCTGTCTGTCAACCGGATGATGCATTCGCTGGGAATGCCAGTCTCCTCGGGAAATGTTTTTTCAAATGTGAGCATGTTGTGTTCCGCCTTTCGATAACTGGTAATATTTTGGTATAGATTTATTGTTCATGCCTTAACGACATTATAGCATAAGCAATGTGAGTTATAAAGGCAAAAATCTGCGTGGTAAGGATTTCGCTTTACAGACATGGCTTAAAAAGTTACAATGATTTTATAGAGATGGATATAAAGTTGTGTCGGAAACTTTGGTATTAAAAGATTAGAAGTCCCTGAAGAAGAGTTTTTTATTTGGAGGATTACGGATGAAAAGGTTAATGGGTATTGTGATGATATGCTGTATCAGTATTATCCTGTGTACATGTGGGCAGGGGATGGCAGATACGGAGACAAAAAATATTGAACAACATGTAGTATTGTCGGGAGATATTTACAGGGATGAGCAGGAATCTGGCGAATCCGAGCTTCAGAGTTGGAAGGAGAACTGTTTTGATCAGACAAGTGACGAAACTGTTGGATTATTTGTTCAGGATGAGACGGAAGGAGAAGCGTGGAAACAGGCATATCTTAGTTATTTAGAGACATTGAAATTGGCGGATTCTTTTACATACAGCCTGATTTACGTAGATGATGATGATATCCCTGAGCTGGTGATAGATACTGGCATTGAGGCTGGTGGCTGTCTAATTCTGACTTTTGACGGTCATGTTTTAGATGAGTGGCAGTCAGACCGTCTCAATGTTACATATATTGAAAGAGGAAATTTAATCTGTAATGCGGATGGGAACTTTGGACATTATTATGATTGGGTATATATGATTCAGAATGGGAAGTGGGAGCATGTGGGTGGCGGTGAATATGGAGATGAGCCGGGAGGTCCCACATTTGACGAGAACGGTGACTGGATATGTGTATATAGCTGGAATGGTGAGAATGTCAGCGAGGAGGAATACCAAGAACGGTTAAATGCCATCTATCCGGCAGGGAAAGCTGTATATCCACAAAAATATTACATTTTAGACGAGATTTATTCCATTCTGAGGACTGAGGTGTCAACATCGGCAGGGCGTCGGTACGATCTATCAAGTCAGGTCATATGATGATTGTGATATATGGCTTGCGGCTGGGTGATGCAGGCATCAGCTGGGGGCAGGAAGAGGTTTGCACATGCACTGGCATTTTTTCCCAAGAAGGGCAGGTGACACGCCGAATCCAGGTCCTGTGTGGCAGCTGGGAAAGGAGCTGCATGCGGAGGAGTTTATTCTAGGTGCAGTGGAATTGGAGGACTTAAAGCGGCGGCTGAATACGGAATTGGAGAAGTTGATATAGCTACGGAAATACAATGTAATCAGAAGATATCTAAAGGCATGTTGCTTTTACATAAAATGATGTTTAGTGCAATGGATACAAGATGAGACATTATGGATGCATTATCTATAAATAGGACGATCGCAAAGCAATTACTTGAAGGAAAAAATTGTTTTAAAGCCGATGGCAGAACTGTTTAAAACAGTTCTGCCGCATTCTGCATTCTTTCGATAATATGGACACCAAACGGACAGCGTTTCTCACAGCCGCCGCATTTTATGCAGTCGGTGGCATGCGCGGACAGACCGTCGTAATGGGCGCGGACTGTTGGGGGAACCATGTCCTGCATCGCTGCCAGATCATACAGTTTATTGATCATGGCGATGTCAATTCCTGACGGGCAGGGTGCGCAGTGTCCACAGTAGGTACATTGTCCGACATAGGCATGACGCGGTGCGTTGGCGAGAATGGTGGCATAGTCTTTCTCCTCATCGGACGCCGTCTCGTAGGCAACAGCGGCATCAACGTGCGCTGGGGTGTCAAAACCTACCATGACGCTTGCGACAGCAGGACGTGTCAGGGCGTAGTGCAGGCATTGAACCGGGGTCAGTGCCACGCCGAAGGGAGAATCCGCTGCGGAGAATAGCCGTCCGCCAGCATAACCTTTCATCACGGTGATGCCAACGCCGTTCTGTTCGCAGATCTGATACAACTGTGCGCGCTGTGGTGTGATTCCGCCAACGTTTTCTGCATATTCTTCCTTAAAATATTCGTTTAAATCCTCGCTTGCCGGGAGCATGTCAAAAGCGGGATTGACTGAAAAGAGTATCATTTCCACAATCCCGCTCTGCGCTGCGAGCTTTGCGACATCCGGGTTGTGAGTGCTCATGCCGATGTGGTGGATAATGCCTTTCTCTTTCAAATCTTTGACATAGGAGAGAAAGTCGCTGCCGTTCATTATTCTATGAAATTCCGCTGTCTCATCCACAAAATGAATCATGCCAAGATCTATGTAGTCTGTGCGCATTCGGTGTAACAAATCCTGAAATGCTTCCTGTACCTTATCAATGTCGCGCGTACGCACATACTGACCATTCTGCCAGGTGGAGCCGATGTGTCCCTGGATGATCCAATGCCCACGTTGTCCTTCGATTGCCGCGCCAATGTTGGAGCGCACGTTTGGTTCGGACATCCAGCAGTCCAGGATATTGATTCCTACCTGCGCGCAGTGGTCTATAACTTCTTTTACCTCCGCTGTGTTATGGCGTTCCAGCCATTCACCGCCAAGACCGATTTCGCTGACGCTTAACCCAGTGTTTCCAAGTTTCCGATACTTCATAATAAAGTCCCCCTTTTTCTGGTGTTTGTCTTTTTTGTAGTGTATCATGTTATTAAAAAAATATCAATGGATTGGTCATGTAACAGTGTAATGGCCAGGGCGTGTTTGAAAAATGCTTTTTGCCAGATGTGCGACACAGTTTGTGGGAGATTCAATCATCTTACAGATGACTGGACAAATGAAGGAGGCATCAAGCCATGTGAGCATCTTTTCTGTACATAAGCGGTGTTTTTTGGTATTTTTTCTGAAACGCCCTTGTGAAGTAGGAATGATTGTGGAAACCGCAGTTCTCCGCGATATCAATCACCTTATAATCTGTTACTGACAGCTGCTTTGCTGCCAGTTCAAGACGGTAGTTCACAAGATAGGCGTTGAAGCTCATCCCTGTAAATTCCTTGAACAGCTTCATGAAATGACTTTCTGAAAAGCCGCATTGTTCAGAAACTTCATGAATGGAAATATCATGGTCATAAAACTTCTGGACATAGTATAAGGCATTTTTCAGGCGGCTGTAAGATAATTGCTGGGAACGATTGTCGCTGGCGGCAGCAATGCTGTACTGGTTCATGTGGTGGAGCAGGAGAAACAGATTGGACTTGATAAACAGCTCATGGGTGGAATAGCTTTCCTTGCGGTGTGTATACATAGATAAAATACTTGGTGTCACTGACTGATTAAAGGAAGAGTCAGCTGGATAAAAGCAGTCCATGGTCTTTTCGCCATTTAAAAAGGGGAGGACGTATTTGGGGTAACATGGATCCTCCTCGGCACCTTTGAAAAGAGAGGGATGGAACATAATGTTGAAATACTCCCCGCCTCTGGCAATGCTTTGTTCTATAGAGTGTACAGCATGGGGAAGAATAACAATCAAATCCTGGGCACAGAGAGTATGTGCCTGTCCCCACAGCGTGACCTGCATTTGTCCTTTTGTACAATAGATTAGTTCAAAGTCATCATGCCAGTGCAGGGGGAACGAGTGAATCCATTCCGGAATGCGTCCTCGGTAGACACTGTATGGAAAAGTGACGGTTCCGTGTATTTTTGTTTCCTGTATGGGTGCGTAGTCCATAATTTACCTCCAAACAATTTATTATTTGCTTAAAATAGGATTGTGTCAAAAAAGTAGGAATATATTACAAGAATTATAGCGCAAATAAGAGTACAATACAAGTAACAGCAGATATTGATAAAAGTTTATACGCTTTTTCCTTTTATGAATCTCTGTGTACAGCCTGCTGCAATCCGTGAATGCAATGCGTGGATTGCAGCGACAGTTGAAAAGGAGGAACAGTCATGGAGTATGCGGCAATCAGACATTTTGCAGATAAGCGGTATTGCTATGCGATAGAGAAAGGGCGCTTTCTAATCAGGCTAGAGGCAAAAAAAAGTGATGTGGAAAGCGTGGTTCTACATGTGCAGGACAAATATCTGCCGCTTAAATATGTGGATACGAGACAGGAGCATTGTATGCGGGTTGCTTATTCTGATAATTATATTGATTATTATGAGAAGATACTGGATATTGATGTGGTCTGTCTCCGGTATTTTTTTGAGATAAAAGACACGGCGGGGAACGTGGTTTATTATGGAAATCATAATTTTTACGACGAGTGTATAACGGACATTGACAGGATGTTTGACTGTCCGCAGAATCTTAGGGAAGAAGAATTGTTTGAGCTGCCTGAATGGGCGAAAAACAAGGTTGTCTACCAGATTTTTCCTTCCCGCTTTTCCACGGATAAAGAAGTTTCCACGGAGGAGTGGTATCAGGCGCCGATAAATCACAAAGCCGATTTGAAAGGGTCGCTGCGTGGAATTATACAGCGTCTGGATTACATAAAGCATCTGGGGGCAGATGTGATTTATATGACACCTGTTTTCCGTTCCAATTCCAGCCATAAGTATAACATTGATGACTACTATCAGATTGACCCGTCGTTTGGAACAAAGGAGGACTTGAAGGAACTTGTTGAGAAGGCACATAAGCATGGAATGTATGTCATTCTCGATGGCGTGTTTAACCATACAGCTTTGGATTTCTTTGCTTTCAAAGATGTAATGGAGAAGAAAGAGCAGTCGGACTATCTAAATTGGTATTATATAAATGAATTTCCACTTGTGATGGAGTGGGGGAAAAAGCCTAATTATAAGACTTTCAGCTATGCGGCACCAATGCCGAAGCTGAATCTGCAAAATAAAGAAACCGCAGATTTTGTGATTGATGTGGCAACGTATTGGATTCGGGAATGTGATATTGACGGGTGGCGTCTGGATGTTGCGGATGAGATTCACCATGCTTTCTGGAAAAGATTTCGTAGGGAAATCAAAGCGGTGAAGAAAGATGCCTTGATTGTTGGTGAAATCTGGCACTTTGCGGGTGATTTTCTGGAGGGTGACGAGTGGGACAGCATTATGAATTATCAATTTTACCATGCGGTGTTTGATTTGGTTGTAGCAGAAAAGATGTGTGCGTCAACATTTGTCGGCAACCTGAATTTCATGAAAGGAAATCTGAACCAGGGTCTGGAAGGATATCTATGGAACTTTATTGACACCCATGATACGGCAAGATTTCTACACAGTGTCCAGCATGATACAGGTAAGCAGAAACTGGCAGCCGCAATGCAGCTTTTGCTTCCAGGTATGCCTATGATATATTATGGTGATGAAGTGGGGATGGATGGCGGTGCAGATCCGGATTGCAGGCGTGGTATGCTCTGGGATGAAGGCAGGCAGAATAGGGAGCTGCTTTACTATTATAAGACCTTGATTCAAATTCGTCGTGAGTATCCAGTATTGACAGAGGGCGGGATTGTAGCGCAGTACGTGAATGATGATATGGGACTTATCAAGATAGAAAGATCACTGAATGATCAGCGAATTGTATTGATTTTTCACACAAAAAAAGGGAACGTGGAATTACAGACGCTAAAGGGCATGAAAAACCTTGTGAACAGCAGGGATTTTACGGGCAGTCTGGGAGATTATGAGACGGCTGTGCTTGTGGAATAGATTTTGAGAGGTAGAACAAAAGAAAAGGCAGAAAAACGAGGTGCTGGCTTAAGATGAAATCACTGACGAAACTATTTATACCAATTGCATTGGAAACATTGTGCTATATGCTGGCTGGAATGGTAGATACCATAATGCTTTCTACTGTGGGAGACAATGCGGTTGGAGCAGTGGGGACGGCAAATACATACATTAATGTATTTATTATCATGTTTAGTATTGTGTCATCAGGCATGATTGCCGTGATGACACAATATATCGGGGCAAAGCGAATCGGGGTGGCGTATCAGGCAAGACAGCTGGGAGCTGTCCTGAATCTGGTACTTGGCGTGGCGCTTTCTATATTTTTATTGGCATTCTCAGGGCGTATTCTTGAGATTGTAGGCGTGGCGCATCTTCTTATGAATTATGCGAAGACGTATCTGAAGATTGTAGGCGGTTTTTGCTTTGTGAATGCATTGATTCCTATATTCTCAAGTTATTTGAGGGCATTTGGTCATACGAAACAGCCGTTGATTGCCACTGTGCTGTCAAATGTGGTGAACCTATGTCTCAATGCGGTCTTTTTGTTTGGCTTTCACAGTGGAGTCGCAGGTGTTGCAGCTGCAACTGTGATATCAAGGTTTATGAATCTCATAATTGTTGTCATTGCTTCGGGATTTCTGGTCAAAGCAGATAAGGATCCAGAGCGGCTGGAAAATAAAGAGGTGTTTGTGCAGATTATAAAAGTTGGGCTGCCCTCTGCCATGGAAACAGCTTTCTACAATGTGGCAATGACACTTACCATTCGTTTTATGAACCAGATGGATGAGGCCGGGCTTAATGTGACGGCAAGGGCTTATGCGGTGCAGATTGCGAACTTTTCTTATTGCGTGGGTGCGGCGCTTGCGCAGGCAAATGCCATACTGACAGGGTGGCGGATTGGTGAGGGCGATTACGAAGCCTGTGACAAGGGTACCAAGAAGGCTGCCTGTATCGGAATATGTGTCGCGGCAGGGCTTGAAGCACTGTTTGCGCTCAGCGCAGATTACCTGATTCAGATTTTTACCGATGATGTGGAAATGATTGCCCTGGTGGGAAAACTTTTGGCGATTGACATTGTTTTGGAAGTGGGGCGTGTGACGAATCTCGTTTTTGGACAGGCGTTAAAGACAAGCGGAGATGCCCTGTACACCACGATAATTGCCGTTACCTTTATGTACCTGTGCATGGTCGGAGGCACGTGGTTTTTTGGAATCCATCTGAATCTGCTTGCTGTGGGGGCATATATAGGGCTTGCGGGCGACGAGTGTGTCCGTGCGGTGTTTATGTTCCTGCGCTGGCAGTCAGGCAAGTGGAAGACGAAGGGATTCATTAAGCGCGAAGGATGAAGTTGAATCTATGTTGAGAGGAAACAGTCAGATATGATAAGATAAAAACTGGTAAAAGAATATCAAAACGGAGGGAATGCAAATGCAAAAATGGACACGTGTAATGTATCAGCCAAATATTCCGCTTGGGGAAAAAGGCGAAAGAGTGACGGCATGTAAAAAGCATATCGAACTTTCAAAGGAGGCAGCCAAGGAAGGTATGGTGTTGCTGAAAAATGACAGGAATGTACTGCCACTCGCAAGGGGGAGTCGGATTGCCCTGTTTGGAAAAGCAAGCTTTGACTATGTACGGGGCGGTGGTGGAAGCGGGGAAGTGACGGTTTCCTATGCGAGAAATCTGTACGAAGGTTTCGGATTGCTAAAAGACAAGGTAACAGTGTTTGAGGAGCTTTCTGCATTTTATCGTGACAATGTGAAGGCGCAGTATCAGGCGGGAAAAGTACCAGGGATGACGATAGAACCAGAGATTCCGGCGGAACTGTTAAAAAAGGCAAGGGCATATACGGACACCGCAATTATTACAATTTGCCGTTTTTCCGGTGAGGGTTGGGACAGGAAGAGTATTGTGGACACGGAGAACAAAAATCTATGCACGAGCGAGGAAGAAATGGCAAAGCGTTCTGCAGAGATTTTTGAGGATGGCGATTTCTGCCTGACGAACGCGGAGCGGACAATGGTAGATGTTGTAAAGACAAGTTTTGAGAAGGTTATTGTTGTCATGAATGTCGGTGGCATGGTGGACACTTCATGGTTTCAGGATGATGTTCACATTCAGTCTGTATTGATGGCATGGCAAGGGGGAATCGAGGGAGGTCTTGCGGCCGCCGAGCTGTTGATGGGGGAGGGAAATCCGAGCGGAAAACTTGTGGATACTTTTGCAAAGGAACTGACAGATTATCCGTCTACTGCTAATTTTCACGAGTCAGAGCGCTTTGTTGACTATACAGAGGATATCTACGTGGGATATCGTTATTTTGAGACAATCCCCCATGCAGCGGACAAGGTGAATTATCCGTTTGGCTTCGGGCTTTCCTATACAGAGTTCGTCCTGAATGCAGGTGCTGCATATGAGGAAAACGGCAGGATTTATGTGCCTGTTATGGTTACCAATATCGGTAAAATGGCAGGAAAAGAGGTTGTACAGGCTTATTTTGGCGCGCCGCAGGGAAAGCTTGGAAAACCGGCGAAACAGCTTGCGGCATTCCAAAAGACAAGGCTGCTGCAGACAGGGGAGAGCCAGAGTGTGATACTTTCATGGGATATTGACAGCATGGCATCCTATGATGATCTTGGCAAGGTAAAGGAGTCAGCTTATATTTTGGAAAAAGGAAGCTATTGCTTCTATGTTGGCGTATCAGTACGCGATGTCGTGGAGCTGCCATATCACTTTGAATTACAGGAGGACATGGTAGTGCTGCAGCTATCCAGAAAATGTGCACCGACGAGTTTGAGACAGAGGATGTTGGCGGATGGAAGTTTTGAGGGGCTGCCAGTTACGGCACCTGTTGAGACAGACGCCAATGAACTAGTGCCGCTGTCGGTTGAGGAGACTGATGGTTTTGCTCCGGCGGCGAGGGCAGGGAAGCGTTATCATTTGTGGGTGAACACACTGGCACAACAGCACCATTTTCTGCGGGAAGTTGCGGAGGGCAGTATCGCACTGGATGAATTTATGGGACAGCTCTCCGATGAAGACCTTGCATACCTTTTGGGCGGACAGCCGAATACGGGTGTTGCCAATACATTTGGGTGGGGAAATCTGTCAGAATACGGGGTACCGAATATAATGACAGCAGATGGTCCTGCCGGACTTCGTATCGCACCAGAATGTAATGTCTGTACAACGGCATGGCCCTGCGCGACACAGCTTGCCTGTTCATGGAACGAGGAGCTTATAGAGCGGGTCGGTGAAGCCGGAGGAGCCGAAGTCAAGGAAAATAATATTGCGGTATGGCTGACGCCGGCTGTCAACATCCACAGAAGTCCTCTCTGCGGGCGGAACTTTGAATATTACTCCGAGGATCCTTTTTTGACCGGAAGGCTTGCGGCGGCGATGGTTCGCGGCATTCAGAGCAATCATATCGGAGCGGCAGTAAAACATTTTGCGCTAAATAATAAGGAGACGAATCGGAAAAACAGTGATTCAAGGGCTTCCGAGCGTGCTGTCAGGGAAATATACCTTAGAGCATTTGAAATAATCGTGAAAGCGGCAAAGCCATGGGCGGTTATGTCCTCCTATAATATTGTAAACGGTTATCGCGCATCAGAGAACAGGGAGCTTTTGGAGGACATTCTCCGGGGAGAGTGGGGATTTGACGGAGTGGTTACAACGGACTGGTGGACAAATGGTGAACACTATAAAGAAGTCAAGGCAGGGAATGACATAAAGATGGCAGCCGGCTTTCCGGAGCGTCTGTTGGAAGCCATGGATAAGGGAATCCTCATCCGCAGGGATATGGAAATCTGCGCAAAAAGGGTGCTGGAACTGATTTTGAAAGTAGACTAATAGTCTGTTCAGCATTTTGCCGGGGACTTTTCGCAGGGGAATGAAGCGTTCGGTTCCAATTAAACGTAGACAAATACACAGATTGCTGATATCATTAAGGTATATTTTTACAATTGTGGAGAATGAATAATCATTGCAAGTGGTGTATTATGAATGTTGTGTTTTTGGGGATTGGGATTTTTGGTATTGGTATAATTGTATTTGCGTTAATGCTTTTGCTCCGGGGCGACGGCTCAAGGGAGCAGAAGCTGATGCAGTATTTTTTGCTGGGTTCATTGGTACAGAATGCAGGATATCTATTAGAGCTGATGGCGCCAACGATGGAGGCTGCCATTGTGTCTGTCAAGATGCAGTATCTGGGGTCTCTGACGATTCCAATCAGTTATTGTCATTTCATGTTCAGCTATTGCTATGAAAAAACGCCAAAAAAAATTTTGAGTGCATTGAAGATAGTTGATGTCTTTGTTTTGGGTCTGATTTTCACTTGCGATTTACATAACTTTTATTATCACAGCATACAATGGATGAAATCAGTGGACGGGCATGGTTATCTGCGTCTGGAATATGGACCTGGCTACTGGATTTTTATGTTGTGCGGAACGATTGTTCCGTATATTCTTTCCCAGTATGCGTTGATTCGTGTCTGTATCAAAAAGCCAGAATATGCCGCAGACAGGAGATGCAGCCTGATTCTTGTGCTCTCTTTTCTGCCAGTAGGAGCTCTTTGTGCCTATTCGATGAAATTGACAAGTGTATATGATCCTACACCGGCTGTTTTGGGTCTGGTGCTTTCGGGCGTGGTTATTTTGATATGGAGTAGGAAGGTGTATGATTTCAGCAGTCTGGCTTTCGGGATATTGCTCAACAGTATGAGTGACGGCGTGATTGCACTTGATGAGCAGCGGCAGATTACAAATTATAATCCGGCGGCGGCAGGAATTTTTACAGATTTGAGCAGCCGCATGACCGGCGAGCCGGTTGATACATTAAAGGGATTTCCAAAGGAGATGCTGGGGGAGGATGCGAAAAAGGAATTTTGTCTGAATGACCATTTTTATCAGGGGCATGTGGAACCGATTGTGGATGAGTATGGGAAGAACAAAGGTTTTGTTGTTCTCATTTTTGACGTGACCGAGACAAGAAATTATATTGATGAAATCAAGCGTGTGCGGGAGCAGGCCGAGCAGGCAAATATTGCAAAGAGTGCATTTCTTGCCAATATGTCCCATGAAATCCGGACACCGATGAATGCGATTGTTGGACTGAGTGACATTATTATGGAGGAGAGCAAAGGAAAAAAAGTATATGAGCATGCATGTGATATCAAATCGGCTTCATGCAATCTTCTGTCGCTTATTAATGATATTCTTGATTTGTCTAAGGTGGAGGCTGGCAAAATGGAACTGGTTCCAGTGGAGTATCATGTGAAATCTCTTGTCAGTGAAGTTCTGAATATGATGGAAGTGGTAGCGTCGCAGCGCGGGCTTAGGCTGAAAAGAGAGTTTGATATGTCAATTCCCTGCCGTTACTTGGGCGATGCAGGCAGGATTAGACAGATTTTGATTAACATCCTGAATAATGCGTTGAAGTTCACCAGGAGGGGGTTTGTTGCACTGTCTGTTTCAGGCGTGCGGGGGGATGCAGAGAACACGGAGCGGCTTATATTCCGCATTAAAGACACAGGATGCGGTATTCGCGAGGAAGATATAAAGGAAATATTTGAGAATTTTAAGCAGGTAGATTCCAGGAGAAACCGCACTGTGGAAGGAACCGGACTTGGACTGTCCATCACGAAGCGTCTTGTCGGGCTGATGCAGGGCTCGATTCAGGTGGAGAGTGTGTATGGTGAGGGCACTACCTTTACTGTGGAAATTCCACAAAAGATTGTGGATTACAGAGCCTTGTCCGAGAATCCGGAGGAGGAAGTTCAGAAGGAGAAGGAACTTAGACCATTTACTGCAGAGGGTTGTAAAGTACTGGTTGTTGATGACAATCGGGTTAACAGGAAAATTGCAAGAATATTTTTGCAGTCTTATGATCTGGAGATAGATGAGGCGGACAGCGGGATGGCGGCGATTGCGCTTGTGCGTGAGAAGTGCTACGATATAATTTTTATGGATCATATGATGCCGGAGATGGATGGAATAGAGACTGTACAGATCATTCGCAGTGAGTGTGGGGAAAATGGCAGCCGGGCGGTGATTGTTGCACTGACTGCAAATGCGATGGAGGGGGTCAGGGAAACATTTCTGGAAAATGGCTTTCAGGATTTTATCACAAAGCCTCTGGACAGGCGTCCACTGCATGAGGCACTGATCAGGTGGATTCCGGAGGAAAAGCGAACATTGGGTGAAGGGTTGGCGGATATTGTCGGAACAGATAAAATCGGGAACAACGAAATACAAAATGTCTATATTGAGGGAATTGACACGGAAGAGGTGGTCAAACGCTATTCTGGCAGTGTTGAGGAGTATTATGAGCTTTTGGACTTGTACTGTTTGGACGGAAAGCGGAAACTGGCGGTTTTGCGGGAACTCTGGGAAAAGCAGGATTACACAAACTATGGCATCGAGGTGCATGGACTGAAAAGCGCTTCTGCTAATGTGGGAGCAATGCATGTTTCAGACAGTGCCATGGAGCATGAAAATGCGGTGAACAGAGGAGATATAGCATTTGTGGATGCACATATATCACAGCTGATGGCAGCATATGAGGCACAACTTGCACACATTTCCAAATTTCTTGAAAACATCCGTAGGTCAGGGGGCATAGAGGAGAAAACGCGTGTGATTGACCATGCGGATTTTGTGAAAGGAATCAGGGAGGCACTGGACAGTCTTGAGAGTTTCCGGTCGAAAGACTGTGCACATAAAATTGAAGAAATTTTGCAGTGCAGGCTGAATCCTGATATTGAATTAAAATTGACAGAGATACAGGGACAGCTGAAACTGTATGAAGATGAGACGGCGGAGCAGTTGCTGCGGGAATTGTTGGAATATGTCTGCGATGTGTAGCGGACAATAAAATATATAAAGTTGTTAAGGGGGATAACTGAAATGGAAAAATTAAGGATTTTGGCGGTGGATGATAACAGTATTAGCCTTGCCGCAATTGAGCAGGAGCTGAAAAAGGAATATGAGGTGATTCCTGTCAACTCTGGGGCGCGTGCCCTGCAGTATCTGCGGCGGGAAAAACCGGATTTGATTCTTCTGGACATTCAGATGGCGCAAAAAGATGGTATTGAGACATTGAGAGAGATTCGTGAGATGGAAAAATGTAAAGAAATTCCTGTGATTATGCTCACATCCAAACAGGATAGAACGTCGGTTGTGGAGACTTCTAAGCTTGGCATTTATGACTACATTCTCAAACCGTTTAAGGGAGAGGATCTGCATAAGCGGATTGACCGTGTTCTGAAAGCATAGATAGCACATGGTTTTAAGAGAATAGATGGGGCAACAGCCCGGACTCTTACAGAACAGTTATGAAGATGACTGCGGATTGGAATACATAGGCTTTGGCAAAAGATGCTATACTAGAGAGTGGTTGAAAAATCATTCCTACCACCTGCATAACGACGCCAAAGCGTCGTATTCACCACTTTGCGTGATATTTGCGCCAAATTCAGTCAACGTAAGGCATTGCCTTTTATGCCTTTGACCCCTATGCCTCCTTCATTTGGCACAAATCTCCCACAAACTGTGACGCACATCTGGCGGAAAGCATTTTTCAAACACGCTCTAATATAATCCATGTTAAATGTCTTAATGTTTGACGCAGAATATTTTTCTGAGAGTGCCGCGTCACAAACGCAGGCGTAGCGGCGGCTGACGACAATAAAGGACGTAAGCTTTTAACAGGTGGCAAATTGACAGTGCTATTATTGCGGATTACAAGTATATAGTGCGATGGATATGATAGGGAGGAATCAGGAGCAATGCCAGAGGAGAAACATGTCTATATAGCAGTTGATTTGAAGTCGTTTTATGCTTCTGTTGAGGCAGTGGAGCGGGGGTTGGATCCGCTTACGACCAATATTGTCGTGGCGGACAGCAGCCGCACTGAAAAAACGATCTGCCTTGCAGTGTCACCGTCGTTAAAGGCATATGGAATTTCTGGGAGGGCAAGGCTGTTTGAGGTTGTACAGAAAGTCAGGGAAGTCAATGTGATGCGTCGGTCGTGCATACCAAGTGGCACATTCATGGGGTCATCTTATAATGACATAGAGCTGAAAACCAATTCTGCGCTTTCAGTGTCATACATCACAGCACTGCCCAGAATGGCGCTCTATATGAAGTATAGTGCGCAGATTTATGATATTTACCTGAAATATGTGGCAGACGAGGATATTCATGTCTATTCGATTGATGAGGTATTTATGGATGTCACGCACTATCTGGACGTATACCGGCTTGATGCCCGCGGACTTGCAAGGCGAATTATACAGGATATTCTTGATACGACAGGCATAACCGCCACGGCTGGGATTGGCAGTAACCTTTATCTGTGCAAGGTTGCAATGGATATTGTGGCGAAGAATGTCACGCCGGAGGAGAATGGACTGCGGATTGCGGAACTTGACGAGATGTCGTACCGCAGGCTTTTGTGGAGTCACCGTCCGCTTACGGATTTCTGGCGTGTGGGAAGGGGATATGCAAAGAAGCTGGAGGAGAACGGGCTGTACACAATGGGCGATGTGGCGAGGTGCTCTGTCGGGATGCAGACAGATTTTTACAATGAGGATCTCCTATACAAATTATTTGGCATTAATGCGGAGCTGCTCATTGACCATGCATGGGGCTGGGAACCCTGCACGATTGCCGATGTGAAAGCATATCGACCGGAGACGAACAGTCTGGGTTCTGGTCAGGTACTGCAATGTCCCTACAGCTATGAAAAAGCAAAATTGATTGTGCGGGAGATGACAGATCTTCTGGTGCTGGATTTGGTTGACAAAGGACTTGTGACGGATCAACTGGTACTTACAGTAGGATATGACAGAGAAAATCTTTCAGATCCGGAGATTCGCAAGCGCTATAAGGGGGCTGTCACCACAGATCACTATGGACGCAGGGTACCTAAGCATGCACATGGAACGGCCAATATCGGGCGTTTTACTTCATCCACGCGGTTGATTCTGGATGCGGTGACAACATTGTATGATGATATTATAGACAAAGCACTGCTGGTCAGGAGAGTGACGGTCACTGCCAACCATGTGACAGAAGAAAGCAGGTTGAAAGAGAGAGTAAATTATGAACAACTGGATTTATTTACGGATTATAAAGCCTTGCAGGAACAAAAAGAGCAGGAGGAGGCAGATTTCAAACGTGAAAGAAATGTGCAAAAGGCGGTGCTGGATATCAAGAAGAGATTTGGTAAGAATGCAATTATCAAGGGCATGAATCTTGAGGAGGGGGCGACGACTTTAGAACGAAATAATCAGATAGGAGGGCACAGGGCATGAAAATGGCATCGGATAAATATGATGATATCATCCGCCTTGCACACCATGTCTCTGCTTCGCGTCCTCAGATGCCGGTTTCTGAACGGGCGGCGCAGTTCTCGCCGTTTGCAGCACTTACAGGCTATGAAGCTACCATCAGGGAGACTGGACGGCTGACCGAGGAGCGAATAGACTTGGACGAGGATATGGCAGCGGAAGTGAATGAAAAGCTGCAGATGGTGCAGGAGCGGATTGAGGAGCAGCCCGAGGTTTCCATCACTTATTTTTTGCCGGATCAGAAAAAAGCTGGGGGTGCTTACATTACTGTTACAGGGCGCATCAGAAAGATTGACCAGTATAAGGGAACTGTAAATATGCATGATGGCACAAATGTACCAATTAGGGAAATAAAAGAGATTTGCCTATTTTCCTGATAGCACTACTCCCCAAGCCTCGACGTAGCCACCGCTACGCCTGCGTTTGTGAAGCAGCACTCTCAGAAAAATATTCTGCGCCAAACTATCCAAAACTTAATTTTCACTGCACTAGAGCGTGTTTGAAAAATCATTCCTGCCACCTGCACGCCCCACTTTGTGCGATATTTGCACCAAATTCAGGTTACATAGCCCGCTATGCGCCCTTCATTTGGCACAA